>NZ_JAVHPH010000235.1:0-3438 GCF_036170495.1 Azonexus sp. | reverse complement strand
AAGGGGAACCATTCCTGGCGGCTCGACGTCCAGCCATGGAGCAGGATCAGCGGCGAACCGTGGCCGGAAATGCCGACATGAATTTTCTCGCCATCGTCGGCCAGGAAATGCGTCATCGCACCACTCTTTGAAATCGTCAGGCCGCCAGTATAATCGCCGCCGTCAATACGCAGGAGTATGGAAATGTTCGACTGGAGAGACTACGGCAACGGCATCATCGCCTTCGACGCCGGCTACGTGCGCCCGATCCTGGCCGCCATCCACCTGATCGTCGATGCCGGCCGCGTCGCCTTCATCGACACCGGCAGCAACGACTCGCTGCCCAACGTCCTCGCCGCCCTCGACAAGGTCGGGCTGGGGCGCGAGGCCGTCGATTTCGTTATCCTCACCCACATCCACCTCGACCACGCCGGCGGCGCCGGGGCGCTGATGCGCGAATTTCCCAACGCCAAACTTGTCGTGCACCCGCGTGGTTCGCGCCACATGGCCGAGCCGTCCAAGCTCGTCGCTGGCGTCACCGCCGTCTATGGCCAGGAATACGTCGACACGGTCTACGGTGACATCCTGCCCATTCCGGCCGGGCGTATCATCGACGCCGACGACGGCCTGACCATTCAGCTCGGCCGCCGCCAACTGCTCATGATCGACACCCCGGGCCACGCCAAGCACCACATCTGCATCGTCGACGAGAAGGCGAAAGCCATCTTTACCGGCGACATGTTCGGGCTTTCGTACCGAGAATTCGACGTCGACGGCCGCCAGTTCATCCAGCCGACGACCAGCCCGACCCAGTTCGACCCAACTGAAATGCGTGCCTCCATCGACCGCCTGATGCGCTTCAATCCGCAGGCCATGTACCTGACCCACTACGCCCAGGTCACCGATCTGCCGGCCCAGGCCGCCAACCTGCTCCGCCGCCTCGACGTCCACGTCGCCCTTGCCGAAGCCCACGCCAGCGACGGCGAAACCCGCCACATCGTGACCAAGCAGGAACTCACCGCCTACCTCCTGGCCGAACTGCGCAGCCACGGCTGCACGCTGCCCGAGGCCAGCATCCTCGACATCCTGGCCACCGACATCGAACTCAATGTGCAGGGGCTGACCTGGTGGCTGGACCATCGGGGCTGATCGGCGGATTGCCGAGCCCTATTCGCGGCTCGGCATGGGCTGGCCAGGAAATCCTGCGGTCAACCGGAAAAAACACCCGGTTTTGAAATGCCTGGGCTGCTGTTCGGCCGGATCAGTTGGCGCGTTGGCGCTTGCCGCTCAGTCCAAGGAGGGCCAAGGCCACGATCAACCCCAGCGCCAGCCCGTTTCCGAAGCGGGCAAAGGGCGTCGTGCCTTGGTAGGCGCGCACATCGCCGTGCAGCACGCCGGTCGTGAAGGCGGGCAGGGCGGCGCTGACCCGGCCCCGGGCATCGATGATCGCGGTCATCCCGGTATTGGTGGCGCGCAGCATCGGCCGGCCGGTTTCGGCGGCGCGCATCTGGGCAATCTGCAAATGTTGCGGCTGGGCCAGCGAATGGCCGAACCACGCGGTGTTCGACAGATTGGCCAGGATGCCGGCCGCGGGCAGGGCGCGAATGATCTCTTCGCCGAAGACGTCTTCGTAGCAAATGTTCGCCGCCACCTGCTGGCCGGCCACGGCGAGCGGCGCCTGGGCTTCCGGGCCGGGCGTGAAGGACGACATCGGGATGTTGGCGTAGGCCATGAACCAGGCGAAGCCGGCCGGGATGAATTCGCCGAAGGGGACCAGATGGTTCTTGCTGTAAACCTGCAGCGGCGCGCTGCCGATGCTGACTGCGCTGTTGAAATACTGGTCGCCAACGCCGGTCAGCGTGCCGAAGATGAGGTCGCCGTTCCGGCGTTTGGCCAGCGTTTTGAGTTCGTCGAGGTATTCAGTTGGAATCTGGTCGATGAAAACCGGGATGGCGGTTTCCGGCAGCACGGTCAGTTGGGCCGGGTTCTGCGAGATCAGTTCGCGGTAAAGATCGAGGGTGCGGAAAAAGGCTTCCGGCCGGAATTTCATTTCCTGCGGCACATTGCCCTGAATGAGCGCGACGCTGATCGGCTCACCGACCGGCGTCGTCCACGCCACTTGCTGCAGGCCGAAGCCGGCCATGCCGAGCGCGGCGAGAACGGGCAGGCCGACCTGCCAGCGGACGAGCAGGGCGCCGCTCAGCGCGACGAGCAGCGACAGGCCGTGCACGCCGATGAGCGGCGCGAAGCCGGTCAGCGGGCTGGGTGCGGCTTGCGAGTAACCGACGGTAAGCCACGGGAAGCCGGTGAAAATCCAGCCTTTTAGCCAGTCGACCGTAGCAATCAGGGCGGCGAAGAGCAGCGCCTGCCGCCAGAAAGCGTCGGCTTGAAAGCGCTTGAAAAGATAGCCGGCGACCATCGGAAACAGCGCCATCACAGAGCAGAACAGGAAAGCCGCCGGCCCGGCCAGCCACCATGGCATGCCACCAAAGACCGAGAGGCTGACGAAAACCCACGACACGCCGGTCAGGAAAAAGCCCATCCCGAAGGCGAGGCCGGTGAACAGGCCCTGGCGCGGGCTGTCGGCCTGGCGCAGCAGCCAGAAAAACCCGAGCCAGACGAGCGGTGCCAGCCAGAACAGGCAGAACGGCGCGAAGCAACCGACGCCGACGACGCCGATGGTCATGGCGATCAGATAGCGCGCTGCCCGGTTTTTAGCCAGTAAAGTCTTCAGCACCGGCAACTGGCTTGGGTGCCGGTGTCACCAGCAGGGTGTACAGCCGGCGGCTGTCGGCGCGCAGGACCTGGAAGCGGACGCCGTCGATGTCCATCACTTCGTTGCGCTTCGGCACGCGGCCGAGGTGGCGCAGGACGAGGCCGCCGACGGTGTCGAATTCCTCGTCGGAGAAGGTGGTCGTAAAGGCTGCGTTGAAGTCCTCGATCTCGGTGCGCGCCTTGACGCGGTAGCGGCCAGAGGCGTCGAGGCGGATGTTGTCGTGGGTTTCGTCGAAGTCGTATTCGTCCTCGATGTCGCCGACGATCTGTTCGAGAACGTCTTCGATGGTGACCAGGCCGGCAACGCCGCCGTATTCATTGACGACGATGGCCATGTGGTTGCGCGAGACGCGGAATTCGCGGAGCAGGACGTTGAGGCGCTTCGATTCGGGGATGAAGACGGCTGGGCGCAGCCAGTCGCGGAGATCAAAATCCGGTTCGATCTGCAGACGCAGCAAGTCTTTGGCGAGCAGCACGCCGAGCACTTTGTCGCGGTCGCCGTCGACGACCGGAAAGCGCGAGTGGGCGGCTTCGATGACGACGGGGAGGATCTCGCTCAGCGGGTCGTCAATGTCGATGACGCCCATCTGGGCGCGGGGAACCATGACGTCGGTGACGCGGGTGTCGGAGGCGGCCAGGGCGCCTTCGATGATGGTCAGCGCATCGGCGTCCATCAGGTTGCGC
>NZ_JAVHPH010000234.1:0-16421 GCF_036170495.1 Azonexus sp. | reverse complement strand
GCCGGCAAGCAGCCGGACTGGCAGTGGCTCGACATGGAAGCGGCGATCAACCACGTCAGCGCCGGTATCGGCCTGTGGGAATGGGCCTGCACCGACCAGCCGGGCGAGCCGGATATCGTGCTCGTTTCGGCCGGCGATGTGCCGACGCTGGAAATGCTCGCCGCCATCGACATCCTGCACAAACTGGCGCCGACCCTGAAAATCCGCTACATCAACGTCGTCGACCTGATGACCCTGCAACCACAGGAGGAGCACCCGCACGGCCTGGCTAGCGACGAATTCGACTCGCTGTTCACGGCCGACAAGCCGATCATCTTCGCCTACCACGGCTACCCGTGGCTGATCCACCGGCTGACCTACCGACGGACCAATCACGCAAGGTTGCACGTGCGCGGCTACAAGGAGGAGGGCACGACGACGACGCCGTTCGACATGGTCGTTCTCAACACCCTCGACCGCTTCCATCTGGTCATGGACGTCGCCAGCCGGGTACCCAAGCTGCAGGCGCAGGCGGCGCACATCAAGCAGGCGATGCGCGACAAGCTCAACGAGCACGCGCAATACATCCTCGAACACGGCGAAGACATGCCGGAAATCCTCGAATGGCAGTGGTCGGGAGCGAAGTCATGAATAAATCCAGGAGCACCAACCCGCTTCTGGCGCTCAAGGCGCTCGGCCAGCACATCTGGCTCGACAATCTGTCGCGCACCTTGCTTCGTGAGGGCGGCCTGCAGCGCCTGATCAACGAGGATGGCATCGATGGCGTGACCTCGAATCCATCCATTTTCGAAAAAGCCATCGCCAACGGCACCTATTACCGTGAGGATCTGGAACGCCTGCGCGGCGCCGGGCACGATGCAGAGGCATGTTACGAATCGCTGGTCATTGCCGATATCCGGGCTGCCTGCGCCATGTTGCTGCCGGCCTTTCGCGAAAGTCGGGGCGAAACCGGTTATGTCAGCCTCGAAGTATCGCCGGCACTGGCCAACGATACGCTCGGCACCGTTGCCGCAGCACGCCGTTTGCGTGCCCTGGTCGGCCTCGACAATGTGCTGATCAAAGTCCCGGCGACACCTTCCGGAATTGAGGCTTTTTTCCGGTTGACCGTGGAAGGCATCTCGGTAAACGTCACCCTGATCTTTTCACTGGCCCAGTATGAAGCGGTCGTCCAAGCCTACCTGCGCGGGGCCATTCGCTGGCTGGAAAGCGGCGGGCAAGCCCGGCACTTGCGTTCGGTGGCCAGTGTCTTCCTGAGCCGCGTCGATACCCTGGTTGATAAACGTCTCGAAACACTTGGTACCATGCACGCCGCGCGGCTCAGCGGACGATCCGGTGTTGCCCTGGCCAAATGCTGCCATGGCCGCTACCGGGATATTTTTCACGGCCCGGATTTTGCCCTGTTGCGGATGGCCGGCATACGGCCGCAGACGCCGCTGTGGGCCAGCACCGGCAGCAAGAATCTAGCGTACAGCGACGTGCTTTATGTTGAACCGCTGATCGGTCCGGAAAGCATCAACACGCTGCCCGACGCGACGCTGGCCGCTTTCCGGAAACACGGCCAGGTCGCCAACAAATTGACGGAAGGGCTGGACGAAGCGCAGATCCACATTCAGGCGCTGATCGAACTGGGCATCGACCTGAGCGCTGTCGGAGATAGCCTGCAGCTGGACGGCGTGCGGCTGTTTGCCGAGGCCTATCAGAAAATATTGCGCGGCCTGCGGGCAGAAACCTGACCAGGGTCGGGCGCTGAACCCGGCTTTTCAGCCGTCCGTCAGCTTGAGCAGGATATCGGCGTACCAGGCGCCGTTCAGTCCCAGCGCCTCGTCCTCAACCAGATCGCGATTGCCGACATCGAAGCGGGACGAATGGATGCCCAGCAGCATCCACGGCAGATCACCGTGGGCCGGCGTTGTCTGGGCAATGCGCATGACGACCGGCGCGCCGCTGCTGCCACGATGGGTGCGTGCATCGGTCAGAAAGAAACCTTCGCCCTGAAAGCGCATGCCGAATGCCGAGGCGATGATGGCATGGCGGACCACCGGCGTGTGGTGCAGCGCATCGTGAAAACCGAGCGGGAAGCCGACGATGAGCAATGATGAGCCGACTTCGACATGATCCAGACTGGTCAACAGGTGTCGCGGGCTGAAGGCACGAAAAACCGCCGTCTTGGGCAGGGCCTTGCGGTTGATCTCGATGACCGCCACGTCAACCTCACCCGCCGCGTCCAGCCCCTGGCGCCAGAGGCTTTTGCCATCGCGGTAGAGGGGAATGGAAAAGCCGGTCGATTCGGCGATATTCGCCGCATTGGTGTGCAACTCGATCTCCATTCGGGTTGGGAAATGCTTGCTCTTCTTGTCGAACACCACGTGGCGACTGGTCACCAGATATAGACGCTCGTTGCGCTTGAAGAAAAACCCGCTGGCGTTGGTCAGCAAGACTTTCTCGTTGAAAGTCGAGATACGGGCGGCGGCAAGTAATAGCGGTTCGATCATGGGTCTGGGCGCTCGGTTGAAGGTTCAACATATAGCCACTTTACGGCCGGTTTTCCGTGTGTTGGCGCACGCTCGCGCCTGAACATCTGGCAGCCAGCTTCAGTGTAGCCCATGCAAGCCTCGCCTATGTGCGCCAGCGAACGGTATCGGGGCGGCCATGCTCCTAAGCTCAAGCATCGATTCATGGGGCATGCCCGAGAGAGCTGTGCTGTGCGCCTCGGTGTCGACCGCTTCATTTCCAATCAACCCAATACGGACAGGACAAGATCATGACTACCAGACGCCACGTTTTGAAAAACCTTCTTCTCATCACTGCCACCGCTTTTTCCATGGGTACATTGAGTAGCCAGGCGATGGCTGCCAGCGCGGAAGATCTTGACAAGGATGCCGCCCAGGCACTGCAATCGCTCTACAAAACCAACCCGGTGGCCGAAAGCCTTGCCAAGAAAGCCAAGGGCATCCTCGTCTTCCCCAAGATTCTCAAAGCCGGGCTGGTCTTCGGCGGTAGCTACGGCGAAGGCGTGCTGACCAAGAGCGGCAAGCAGTCCGGCTACTACAACTCCGTGTCTGCCTCCTGGGGCTGGCAAGCCGGCGCTGAATCCTACGGCTACGTCGTCTTCCTGATGAGCGACAAGGCCGTCAAATACCTCGATCAGTCCAAGGGCTGGGAATTCGGTGTCGGCCCAACCGTCGTCGTCGTCAATGAAGGTGTCGCCAAGAACCTGTCGACCTCGACACTCAAGGACGACGCCTATGCCTTCATCTTCGACCAGCAGGGCCTGATGGCCAGCCTGAGTATCGAAGGCACCAAGATCAGCCGCATCAAGCGTTAAGTTCAGGAATGCCTGCGTAGTGCAGGCGTAATCGGGGCGAGGGCGGGCGTGTCCTTGCCCGCTCCCCGAGTCGCGCAAATTGAAGAGATCAAGTGGCTGTTTGCGCCTTGAAACCAGTCACCAAAGGAGAAACACCATGCTCTACACGATCGCCGTTGTCCTGATCATTCTGTGGCTGCTCGGACTGCTTACCGCCTACACCGCCGGTGGACTCATCCACATCCTGCTGGTCATCGCCATCGTTGCCATCCTGCTTCGCGTGATCCGGGGCGGCAGGATTCTTTAGATATTTTTGGATATTTGCAATCTGCTGTTGAACCTGTCCCGTAGTCTGTATGGGAGTTCATTGAATGGATTGTGCCCACAAGTCGTCTTCAATCAATTCGTTGATCTCGCGCGTACCCCTGTTCGATGGGCTCAGTTCCGATGAGTTAACGGAAATGAGTGTTGGTGCGCGCAAGATATATGCGGCACGTGGCGAGATGCTGTTTCGCAAGGATGAGGTTTGCAGCGGACTTCTGGTCATCGTCTACGGACAGGTAAAGCTCTATTTTTCTTCTCCGCTGGGCAACGAGAAGATTCTGGATGTCTTCGGTCAAATGCAAACGCTTGGCGAATCCAGTCTGTTTCAGGGGAAAAACCATCAGGTATTTGCCCAGACCTTGAATGAATGCATGCTTTTGCACATTGCCAAGGCCAATATTCTGTATGCATTGGAGAGCAATCGATCCTTTGCTCGCCAAGTCATCGACAACTTGTCGCGAAGTGTCTCCGGGCTGATTCACGACGTCGAGTCCTACTCCATGCACACCGGTCGGGAACGCGTGATCAATTATCTGGCTCGTGAAGCATTGCGCGCCAATCCGCCGCTTCCGGTTATGCGGCAAGGCAGCACCCAGAGCAACGTGTCCAAGGCAAGGCAAACGCGGTTGATCATCCACCTGCCGACCAGCAAAGGCGTCATCGCCTCATGCCTGAATCTTACGCAGGAACATTTTTCCCGAATTCTTCATGACCTTTCAGCCTGTGGACTGCTGTCGGTAGAAGGGCGTGAGATTCATATCGATAATCTGACGCAGTTCTGGCAATACGCCTTTCAAATTGCATTGCAGTCCGAAGATGAACAGAAAATGACCATGGAACTGATGGCCAGGACTGAACAAGCAGTTCGACCGGTGGCCCTCCGCCTTGCCTCTTGAGAGGCAAGGTTCCGAGGAAGCGAAGGTCAGCTATCCGATTCCAATGGCTTGGAAGGCTGTCTTATCTTCCGCGTCCCTGACCGCGCTCGTCAGAATCATCTCGTTCCCGTTGTTGCCCTGAGCGCTGCCCTGGGTGCTGTCCTGCTTCCGGCTGGCGAGGAGCCGGCCTGGCCTCGTTTGACGGCTGCCCGCGTTGCTGGTTTGGTTCAGCCTGTGGCCGCATGTTTTCGCGGTTTGGCTCGCGTTGTGGCTGCGGGTTATCGCGGGGGGCGGAGCGTTGCTCGACACGAGGAGCGGCCGGCGGTTGTCTCTGCTCCGAAATTTCCCGTTCCCGTTCTCGCTGCGGCTGCCGTGCCTGCGGAGCGGCCGGGGCTTCCTGGCGGACGGCAGGCGCGGGGCGTGGTGGCGCTGCCGACGGCTCAGGATTTTTCCTTTGCTGCGACTCTTCCCTTCCTCGCGGGGCCTGTTCGGGCTGGCTCCTCGTTGGCCGTGCTGCCTGGGATTGCTGGCGAACCAGCGGATCACGGGCTTCGTGGCGATAGTTCCGTTGCTGCAATACCGGCTGCTGATCGCGGGACGGATAACGATCTCCGGTGTATTTGCGCTGATAGGTCGGCAGCGGGGCGGGTGCCGGCATGGCGCGGCGGTTCCAGCGATCCCAGCCGCTTCTGTGCTGCGCCCAGTCGTTGCCCCAGTGGTCGCCCCAACGCGGTGGCGAATTGGCTTGCCAGCCGACGAAGAAGGCCGGCGGGCTGCGGTAATAGCGGACCGGTACGCGCAGCAGGTAGAGCGGTATGAATTCGGGATCGACCATCATCCAGGGCCCGTTGTACCAGGAGCTCGAATACCAGCGATCGGTCTCGAAGACCCAGTACATGCCGTCGTAGAAGAAATAGTTCGAATTTAAGCCTGAGGCGTAATAGACCGGGTAGCCGGGCACGCGGACCAGATTCGGATAGGTCGACAGGCTGATACTGATGTTGTCGGTCTGGAAACCAAAGCCGAAGCTGACCTGAGCCGGCGCTGGAAGGGCAAATTGGAGCAATATTCCCAGGACAATCAGTTGTTTGCGCATGGTCTTTCTCCGTTGCAAAAAATGGCGCCAGCGAGGGTGTTCATTGCCCGCTTATGGCCGATAAAAAAGCGCCCGAAGGCGCCGAATTGCATGCTTATTTGAATTTCGACTGGGCGTCAGTCAGTCCGGTTTTCAGGTCGTCCCACATCTTGTCGGCAGTTACCCTGACCTGGTCCCAGGCTTCGCCGCTGGCCTTGCCGAGTTCCTTCATCTTGTCGGTAGCGGTGCGCTGCTTGGCGCGCAGGGCCTGAATCTCTTCCGCCTTCATGATTTTCATGTCGGCCGTGAAGTTGTCGATTTTGGCTTCGAGCAGATTGACCTGGGCGTTCCACTCCTTGAGTTGCGCGCCCATCTTTTCCTTGTATTCCTTGTGCAGTTCCATGATTTTCTCCTTCAATGCAGGTGAGTGCTTCGACCTTATTTGGCCGAGGTGACGACGAGTTGGTTAACCACGTCCCGGACGCCATTGATCGCCATTGCGCGGGCCTTGGCCTTGTCGCTGTTGGCTTTCGAATCGACCGTGCCGGTCAGCGTGACCACACCCTTGATGGTATCGACACTGATTTGCAGTGACTTCAGGCCGGGTTCGCCGAGAAACTCGGCTTTGACCCTGGCGGTGATTTCGGTGTCATCCCAGGATTGGGCGCTCTTGGCGCCTTGTTCGGTCATCTTGTTTTCGACCTTGTCGACGGTTTCGCTGACCTTCTTGCTGGTGTCGCTGGCGACCTCATCGATTTTCTTGCCGGCCTGTTCGGCCGGGCCTGGCTTGTCGCAGGCGCTCAGTCCGAGAGCGAGGAGCAGGGAAATGGCGATCAGAGTGGTTTTGTTTTGCTTCATGTGGTGGTTTCTCCGGTGTGGTTTTGGCTAGATCTTGCCGAGCAGGATCAGGATGAGCAGGATGGTCAGCACCAGTCCGATGCCACCGCTCGGGGCGTAACCCCAGCCCCGGCTGTGCGGCCAGCTTGGAATGGCGCCGATCAATAGCAGGACAAGAACGATCAGCAGGATGGTTCCGAGGGTCATCTTTTTCTCCTAAATGTTGCCGGACATGAACGATCCATGTCGTGCTGATCATGTTACGGAGGCCATGACAAACTTCTGTTCGCCAGCGCACAGACCCGGCATTGGGGTGTGACCAAGATTCATGTCAGAGGAATGAAAAGGGCAGCCTGCCAGGTGGCCCGTCTTTCTCTCCAGGCCACCATTGCAGAGATCAGGAGAAATCATGACTACAGAAATCATCACCACCGCCGCGCCGACTGAAAGCACCAAGGACATGCTGGTCAGGGATATCAAGGGAATCGTTGGCAAGGCCGACCATCTGCTCAAGGACGCCGGTCACACCGTCAGTGAAGAGTTTTCGGCAACGCGCCACGCCATTTCGGACAAAGCCTGCGGCGCCGCCAATGCGACCGATGCGTACGTTCACAACAATCCCTGGAAGATCGTCGGCGTCGCTGCGGCGGTTGGCGTCTTTATCGGCGCCTTGATCAGCCGCCGCTGATTATTCATCGACCACCCCAACATCAGTCAGGAGCCACCCATGTCCAGTGTCGGTTATCACGAACCCGTCGATGAACTACCCGCCGAAACCCGCGACATGCATCGGGCGCTGGTTTCCCTGATGGAGGAACTGGAAGCGGTCGACTGGTACAACCAGCGCACCGCTGCCTGCCAGGACAGCGAGTTGAAAAGCATCCTCGAACACAACCGCGATGAGGAAAAGGAGCACGCCGCCATGCTTCTGGCCTGGATACAGCGCCAGGACGAGCGGTTTTCCGGACAGCTCAGGGAATACCTGTTCACGGAAAAACCGCTTGCCCACGAATAGCCAAGGCCCGCTTTTCGATTGCGGCAGGAGCAGATGATGAAAGATGTTCTCCTGATTGAAGATGATGCCGACGAGGCCAGGCTGATTGAAGCCGCGCTGGCCCGCAAGGGCGGAAAGCCGTATCAGATCGAGCGGGCGACCGGCCTGTCCGAAGCCTTGGGCATTCTGGCCAAGGCAAGTTTCGCGATCATCCTGCTCGACCTCAGCCTGCCCGACGGCCAGGGCATCGCGGTTTTCGAGCAGGTCTCGCAGGCGGCGCCCGAGGCGCTGATCATCATCCTGAGCTCGGAAGAAGATGAGGAAACCGCCCGACTGGCCGTGCAGAACGGCGCCGACGACTATCTCGTCAAGGATCAGGTCGATGCCCACTGGTTGCCGCGCACCCTCGACTACCTGATCGAGCGCAAGACCACCCGGCAGGCATTGACCCTCAGTGAAGCGCGCTTCCGCGCCATGAGCGATGCTTCGCCGCTCGGCATCTTTGTCTCGGACGTTCATGGCGAATGCGTCTATACCAACGAGGCGTATCACACGATATCCGGCCTCAGCCTTGAGCAGACGCTGGGTACCAACTGGCGCATGGCGATTCATCCCGATGACCGCGAGCGCGTTTTGGTCGAATGGCGGGCGGCGGCACTCGGCGAGGCTAAATTCACGACGAAGGCGCGTTTTCTGCGGGCCGACGGCAGCATTGTCTGGACCCGGCTCAATGCAGCGGCCATGCTCGACGGCTTGCAGCCGCGCGGCTATGTCCAGATCGTCGAGGACATTACCGAACGCAAGGCGGCCGAAGATGCCATGTTCGAGGAAAAGGAGCGCGCCCAGGTCACGCTCAATTCGATTGGCGACGCCGTCCTGACCACCAGCCTGTCTGGCAACGTGACTTACCTCAACCACGTGGCCGAGATGATGACCGGCTGGTCGCGGGAAAACGCCATCGGGCGCCCCTTGTCGGAGGTGTTCCGGATCGTCGACGGGACGACACGCCAGGCAGCACCGAATCCGGCGCAACTGGCCATCCGGGAGAACCGCACGGTCGGGCTGGCGGCCGACAGCATTCTGCTGCGCCGCGACGGCTATGAATCGGCCATCGAGGATTCGGCGGCGCCCATCCATAACCGGGATGGTCAGGTGGCCGGTGCCGTCATCGTTTTTCACGACGTCAGCGAGTCGCGGACCATGGCGCTCAAAATGGCCCATCTGGCCCAGCACGATTTCCTGACCGGCCTGCCCAATCGGGTCCTGCTCACCGAGCGCCTTTCGCGGGCCATCGGTCAGGCCCGCCGGCACAGCAAACGGGTCGCGATGATGTTTATCGACCTCGACTATTTCAAGCACATCAACGATTCACTCGGCCACGCCGTTGGCGACCTGTTGCTGCAAATGGTGGCCGAGCGCCTGAAGCTCTGCGTTCGCGACACCGACACGGTTTGCCGGCAGGGTGGCGACGAGTTTGTCGTCCTGCTCACCGAAATCGAGCAGGCGTCCGATGCGGCGCCGGTCGCCGAAAAGATTCTGGGGGCTTTCGCCGACCCGTGTGTGATTTGCGGCAACGAGCTGCACGTGACGCTGAGCATCGGCATCAGCATCTACCCGAATGACGGGCAGGATGCCGATGAGGTGATGAAGAATGCCGACACTGCGATGTATCACGCCAAGGCCAACGGCCGGAACAATTACCAGTTTTTCACGACAGAGATGAACACCCGCGCCGTGCGCCGCCTGTTCATCGAAGGCAACCTGCGCCGCGCCTTGAAGCAGGGCGAGTTCCAGCTTTATTACCAGCCCAAGATCGATCTGGCCAGCGGCCTGATGATCGGCAGCGAAGCGCTGATCCGCTGGCTGGATCCGGAGCACGGCCTGGTTTATCCGAACCAGTTCGTGCCGATTGCCGAAGAGTCCGGGCTCATCGTGCCGATCGGCAGCTGGGTGCTGCGTGAAGCCTGCCGGCAGGTTTGCGCCTGGCAGGATTCCGGGCTGCTGGCCGTGCCCGTTTCGGTCAATATTTCGGCCGTCGAGTTTCGCCACAAGAACTTTCTTGACGGTGTCGCGACGATCCTCAGGGAAACCGGCATGTTGCCCAGTTATCTCGAACTGGAGCTGACCGAAAGCATCCTGATGCATGACGCCAAGTCGTCCGAATCGGTGCTCGAATCGCTCAAGGCGATGGGCATGCAACTGGCCATTGACGACTTCGGAACCGGCTATTCGAGCCTGAGCTATCTCAAGCGCTTTCCGATCAATACGCTGAAAATTGACCAGTCGTTTGTCCAGGATATCGACAGCGATGAGGACGATGCCAGCATCGTCAAGGCCATGATCGGCATGGGTAAAAGCCTCAAGCAGCGGGTCATCGCCGAGGGCGTCGAGACCGAGTCGCAACTGGCCTTCCTGCGCAGGCTGCAATGCGACGAAGGGCAGGGCTTCCTGCTCGGACGTCCCCTGCCGGCCGAGCAATTCGAGCGCTTGCTGGTGCGAGAAAGTTGATCGCCGGCCTCGGCTAATCATTTCAAAATTGGCCATTATTTCCGGTTGACCGTGGGAATGCCCGGGGCATTGCCGCATAGGCAAATAACGCATCAATTCGTCGTTTCCGCGCCGGGCAATCCCCCCATTTGCCCGGCTTATGTGTCCCAGCGTACCGACGCACTGGTCGCCGATGCCTATCCTCCCCTCCTCAGGCGTGTTTCCGGAAAGGCTACTCAATTTGAAAACCGGCAAGTCGCTCTTGGGAATATTTCGCCAGTTGGGAAGAGGCATCAGGGATGCCGAATGGTCGGCCAACCAGGCCGCCGAAGAAGCGCCCCTGCGCGCCGCCCTGTACAGCGCCGACCAGATGGCGCAGCACGGCAAGGCGCTGGCCGCCGCGCACCGGCTGGCCGCCGGCACCGTCTCCGACCGTCTACTCAGCCGGCTGGCGGCCAATGAAAATACGCTGGTCGATGTCTGTCGCCGACTGACTTCCGTCGCTACCGAAAAACGCCGGATCACGCCGGCCGGCGAATGGTTGCTCGACAACTTCTACCTCATCGAAGAGCAGATCCGCACTGCCAAGCGCCACCTGCCCAAAGGCTACAGCCGCGAACTGCCGCGCCTGGCCAGCGGGCCATCGGCCGGCCATCCGCGCGTTTACGACATTGCGCTGGAAACGGTCGCGCACGGCGACGGGCGGGTCGATCCGGAAACGCTGAGCCGCTTCGTCGCCGCCTATCAGACTGTCACCGACCTGCGCCTCGGCGAGCTGTGGGCGATCCCCATCATGCTGCGTCTGGCCGTCATCGAAAATCTGCGCCGGGTCGGGGTCAGCATCGCCGCTGGCTGGGAAGAGCGCGGTCTGGCCGAGCTCTGGGCGGACCGGATGATCGAGGCCGCCGAGCATGATCCGAAGAACCTGATCCTGACCATCGCCGACATGGCGCGCTCACATCCGCCCATGGTCAGCGCCTTCGTCGCCGAACTGGCCCGTCGCCTACAAGGGCGCGGCCCGGCGCTGGCTCTGCCACTGACCTGGATCGAGCAGCATCTGGCCGAATCTGGCCTGACCATCGCCCAGATGGTGCAGACCGAGAACCAGTTGCAGGCGGCCGATCAGGTCTCGATCAGCAACAGCATCGGCAGCCTGCGCTTCATCGGCGCGATGGATTGGCAGACCTTCGTCGAAACGCAAAGCATCGTCGAGCAGACGCTGCTTGGCGACCCCGGTGGCGTTTATGGCGCGATGGATTTCGCGACACGCGACCGCTATCGCCATGCCACCGAAGCGATTGCCCGCAAGAGCGATCTGTCCGAGGGGCTGCTTGCCGCCCGCGTGCTCGAACTGGCTCGCACAGCGCAGGACGGGCCGGGCGGGCCGGGGGCGCACGTCGGTTATTACCTGATTGGCCCCGGTCTGGCGCAGCTCGAAAGTGCCATCGAGGTTCGTCACACTTTCCCCGAAAGCGTTCGCCGGGCGGCGAGTCGCATGCCGCTGACCATCTACCTGGGCGGCGTTACCGTCATTGCCGGCCTGCTCGCCAGCAGCCTGGTTATGCGCGCCATGCCGGCCGGTTTGCCGCTGTGGGCGATGATATTGCTCGGCCTGGTGGCGCTGCTGGCGACCAGCCAACTGGCCGTGTCACTGGTGAACTGGGCGGCCAGCTTGCTCGTCGCTCCGCATCCGCTGCCGAAAATGGATTTCTCCGAGGGCATCCCGCCCGCCTCGCGAACGTTGGTCGTCGTGCCGACCATGCTGACCAGCGCCGCCGGCATTGACAGCCTGATCGAGGCGCTGGAAGTCCGCTTCCTGGCCAACCGCGATCCCAGCCTGCACTTCGCGCTATTGACCGATTTTCTCGATGCCGGGCAGGAAACGCTGCCCGAAGACGCCACCCTGATGCAGCTGGCAGCCGAAAAGATCGACGAACTGAATTTCAAATTCGGGCAAAAAATCGGGTTGACCCTAGGGCCAGCCGTTGATTCTGTGGTCGTAGCAAGCATCTTTTTCCTCTTCCACCGGCCGCGTCGCTGGAATCCGCAGGAACGCGTGTGGATGGGCTACGAACGCAAGCGCGGCAAGCTGGCCGACCTCAATGCGCTGCTCATGAATGGCCGGCGCGACGGCTTTTCGCTGATCGCCGGCGATACCACGGCGCTGGCCGGCACGCGCTATGTCATCACGCTCGATACCGACACCCAGTTGCCGCGCGATACGGCGCGCCAGTTCGTCGGCACCATGGCGCATCCGCTCAATCGTCCGAAATTCGACGACGCGTTGCAGCGCGTCGTCAGCGGCTACGGCATCCTGCAGCCGCGCGTCGCCGTCAGCCTGCCCGGCACCAACCGCTCGCTACTTGCCCGGCTCTACGGCGGCGAACCCGGCATCGACCCGTACACCCGCGCCGTGTCCGACGTTTATCAGGATGTCTTCGGCGAAGGCTCGTTCATCGGCAAGGGCATCTACGACGTCGAAGCGTTCGAGCGCGCGCTGGGCGGCTGTTTCCCGGAAAACCGCATCCTCAGCCACGATTTGCTCGAAGGCTGCTACGCCCGGGCCGGCCTGCTCAGCGACGTGCAGCTCTACGAAGATTGCCCGGCCAGCTACCGGGCCGATGTCATCCGCCGCCATCGCTGGCTGCGTGGCGACTGGCAACTGGCCGGCTGGCTGTTCGGCAATGTGCCGGGCGAGGGCACGTGCCGGCATATCAATCCGCTATCGACACTGTCGCAGTGGAAGCTCATCGACAACCTGCGGCGCAGCCTCATCCCGGCCGCCCTGAGCGTGCTGCTCGTGCTCGGCTGGACGGTGCTCGCCCCGGTGGCGTGGTGGACGCTATCGATCCTCGGCATCCTGATCGTGCCGCCGATTTTTGCCGCCTTGCTCGACGCCACTCGCAAGCCGGACGAAATCCTGTTCCGCCAGCATCTGGCCGCCGTGGCCGGCTCGGCCTGGCGCCATTTCAGGCAGCTAGCCTTTGAACTGGCCTGTCTGCCCTACGAAGCATTTTTCAGCCTCGATGCCATTGCCCGCACCACCTGGCGCCTGCTCGTCTCGCATCGTCGTTTGCTCGAATGGAATCCGTCGAGCGAGGTCGAGCGCCAGTTGGCCGGCCGCCGCCGTAGCGAATTGGTCGCCTGCCTGCGCAGCATGTGGATCGGCCCGTTGCTGGCCATCGTGCTGGGTAGCTGGCTGGTGCTCGCCGGTCCGGTCGAGATGTTCATCGCCGCGCCGGTGCTGCTGCTCTGGCTGGGCTCACCATTCATTGCCTGGTGGCTGAGCCGCCCGCTGGCCGCCCACAAGGCGCATCTGACCGCCGAGCAGGGGTTTTTCCTGCGCCGGATCGCCCGGCGCACCTGGGCCTTCTTCGAGCATTTTGCTGGTCCGGACGATCACTGGCTGGCCCCGGACAATTATCAGGAATACCGGGTCGCCGCCGTCGCTCACCGCACCTCGCCGACCAATATGGGGATGGCCCTGCTGGCCAACCTGAGCGCCTGGGATTTTGGCTACATTCCTACCGGCAAACTGCTCGAACGAACCGCCAACACACTGCGCACCATGGCTGGACTGGAGCGCTATCGCGGCCATTTCTACAACTGGTACGACACGCAGACCCTGCAACCGCTGCCGCTGCTCTACGTCTCGACGGTCGACAGCGGCAACCTGGCCGGGCATCTGCTCACCCTGCGCGGCGGCCTGCTCGAACTGGCCGATGTGCCGATATTGCAGCCGCGCTTGCTGGCCGGACTGAACGACACGCTCGGCTTGCTCGCCGAGAGCGCCGAAGAAGCCGTCGCCGGTACGCTGGGCGCCTGGCGCAAGCTGCTCGATACGGCCATGCTGAATCCACCGCCGACCATTTCGGCCATGGCTCGCCTGCTGCGGCAATTGGGCGAAGGGGCTGGCGAGTTGCTCGGCGACGTTGAAGCCAGCCGCCAGGTGATCGACGAATCCCTGCCCGAAAACGAAGCAGCGGAATGGGCCAAGGCACTCGTTCAGCAACTGGCCGAAGCGCAGACTGAACTCGAACATCTCGCCCCCTGGCTGAGCCTGCCGCCAGCGCCGGCCGGGCTGGAAGTTTTTGCCCGAATCGCCGGCGAGGCCGCCTTGCCGACGCTGCGCGGTCTGGCTCGGCTGGCGACTGAGCGTTGCCCTGATATCGAGACGCATCTGGCGATGGACCTTAACGCCGAGCAGCGCAACTGGCTGATCGAGCTATCCCGCAAGATTGTCCTGGCCGGCAACGTCGCCACCCAGCGCATCGCCCTGATCGACGCCCTCGCCGAGCAATCCGGCGCACTGGCGCAGATGGATTACGACTTCCTGTTCGACAAGACACGGCACCTCCTGACCATCGGCTACAACGTCGCCGAACGCCGCGTCGATACCAGCTACTACGACCTGCTCGCCTCCGAGGCCCGGCTGTGCAACTTCGTCGCCATCGCCCAGGGGCAGTTGCCGCAGGAAAGCTGGTTCTCGCTCGGCCGTCTGCTCACTGGCACTGGCGGCGAACCGGCGCTGCTGTCGTGGAGCGGCTCGATGTTCGAGTACCTGATGCCGATGCTGGTCATGCCCAATTACGAGAACACCTTGCTCGACCAGACCTGCAAGGCCGCCGTGGCGCGCCAGATCGAGTACGGCAAGCAGCGCGGCGTGCCGTGGGGGGTATCGGAATCCGGTTACAACACCGTCGATGTCCATCTCAACTACCAGTACCGCGCCTTCGGCGTGCCGGGGCTGGGGCTGAAACGCGGTCTGGCCGAGGATCTGGTCATCGCTCCCTATGCCTCGGCGATGGCCCTGATGGTGGCGCCGGAAGCGGCCTGCCTCAATCTGCAGCGTATGGCTGACGAGGGATTTGTCGGCAAATACGGCTTCTTCGAAGCCATCGACTACACGCCGGCCCGCCAGCGGCGCGGCCAGTCGCATGTTGTCGTCCGTTCCTTCATGGCCCACCACCAGGGCATGAGCCTGCTCGCCCTGGACTATCTGCTGCTCAATCAGCCGATGCAGCGGCGCTTCGTCGCCGACCGGCTGTTCCAGGCCATCCTGCTCCTGCTGCAGGAACGCATTCCGAAGGCCACGACGCTCTTCTCGCACACGGCCGAACTGGCCGATGCGCGTTCGGATTCGAGCAGCGACGAAACGCCGATCCGCGTCTTCACCACCCCGGATACCCCGGTGCCCGAAGTCCAGTTGCTGTCGAACGGCCGCTACCACGTCATGGTGACCAATGCCGGCGGCGGCTACAGCCGCTGGAACGATCTGGCCGTGACGCGCTGGCGCGAAGATGGCACCCGCGACAACTGGGGCAGCTTTTGCTACATCCGCGAACTGGCCAGCGGCAGCGTCTGGTCGACGGCTTATCAGCCGACGCTCAAACGGCCGGATCATTACGAGGCGATCTTTTCCGAAGGACGCGCCGAATTCCGCCGGCGTGATTCGCTCGACGGCGACGACGGCGAGTTCGAGACCTACACCGACATCGTCGTCTCGCCCGAGGACGACATCGAACTGCGGCGGACCCGCATCACCAACCGCTCACGCCAGCGCCGCGAGATCGAAGTGACGAGTTATGCCGAGGTGGTTATCGCGCCGGCGGTGGCCGACGAGCTGCACCCGGCCTTCAGCAACCTGTTTGTGCAGACGGAAATCCTGCATGGGCGCAACGCCGTGCTGTGCACCCGGCGGCCGCGTTCGCTCACCGAGCAGGCGCCGTGGATGCTGCACCTGATGGCGGTGCATGACGCGGCTTCAGGCGCCGTTTCCTACGAAACCGATCGCGCCCGCTTCATCGGCCGCACCCATAGCACGGCCCAGCCACAGGTCATGGCCGAACCCGGCAAGCTGTCCGGCACGGCGGGTTCGGTGCTTGATCCCATCGTCGCCATTCGCCATCGCATCGTGCTCGAACCCGAGCAGTCGGTGACCATCGATGTGGTGACCGGTATCACCGAAAACCGCGCCTTGGCGCTCGGCCTGGTCGAAAAATATCAGGACCGGCATCTGGCCGACCGCGTCTTCGAACTGACCTGGACGCACAGCCAGGTGGTTCTCCGCCAGCTCAACGCCAGCGAGGCCGACGCCCAGCTTTACGCCCGCCTGGCCAGTTCGGTCATCCATGCCAATGCCTCGCTGCGGGCCGATGCGTCGGTGCTCATCCGCAACCAGCGCGGCCAGTCCGGCCTCTGGGGCTACGCCATTTCCGGCGACCTGCCCATCGTCCTGCTGCAGATCGGCGACGCGGCCAATATCGACCTCGTCCGCCAGCTGGTTCAGGCCCACGCCTACTGGCGCCTCAAAGGGCTGGTCGTCGATCTGGTGATCTGGAACGAGGACCACGCCGGCTACCGCCAGCGGCTGCAGGATCAGATCATGGGACTGATCGCCTCGGGCATTGAGGCCAGCGTCATCGACAAGCCGGGCGGCATTTTCGTGCGGCTGGCCGAACAGATTTCGAGCGAGGACCGCATCCTGCTGCAATCGGTGGCGCGCGCCGTGATCAACGATTGTCG
>NZ_JAVHPH010000233.1:0-3445 GCF_036170495.1 Azonexus sp. | reverse complement strand
CCTACAACGATGCCTTCGGCTACCGGCGCGGCGACGACGTGATTCAGATGCTGGCGCGTCTGGTTTGCGAGGCCTGCGATCAGCAAATGGATTTTGTCGGCCACATCGGCGGTGACGACTTTTTCGTTATCTTCCGCAGCGAGGATTGGGAAGTGCGTTGCTGGCAGATCGTCAGCACCTTTTTTCAGGCCATGGGCAACATGTTGGGCGTTGAGGAGCGTCTGCGCGGCGGCTACATGGCCGAAAACCGACGCGGCGAGCTGAGCTTCCAGAGCTTGCCGACCCTCTCCATTGGCGTTGTGCGCGTTGGGCCGGGCGATTGCGAGTCGCACCGCGAAGTCGCGGCGGCCGCCTCGGCCGCCAAAAAGCAGGCCAAGAAAAAAGCCAAGGACGCCGCCAATGAACCGCTCGGCGGCAGCATCTTCGTTGAGCGCCGGCGCATCGGCAGCGCCGACGCGGTACCGGCGGTCACGCGGTACATGAACTGATCTGGGCGGAGACTGAGCCTGCCTTGGCGCCGCCCCATCTCCTCAGTAAAAAAGCTGCCCCAGGTCCAATGTCCCGGTTTTTCCGAGGTGGCCGCGGTGTTCGTCCAGCCAGGCTTGCGCGTGCGCCCGGCCGCTGTCGCGCAAGCTCTCGAAGAACGGCAGGTTGACGGCGAGCTTGCTGCCGGGCGGTAGTTCGCCGAGCAGGGCGTCGGCGGTAATGGCATGGAAGCGCAATTGCCCAATGCGCCGTTCAAGCCGGCCGACCGGTAGCCGGTCGAGCAGCCATGTTGGCAGCGCTGAAGTGGTTGTCGCCTCGCGCAGGTGAGCAAACATCCGCATTTCGCGCAGAAAAGTCGCGTTGAACGACAGTTCGAGCAGGCGTTGCCGGATGTCTTCGGCCGATGCCGGTGTTTCGGTGTAACGCAGCGGCGTGAGCAGGATGAGCAGGATGTCCGGCGAAGTGCACTGGTAAGCCAGCGGAAAGACCGCCGGGTTGGCGCTGTAGCCACCGTCCCAGTAAGGCTCGCCGTCGATCACGATGGTCCGGTGGATGGTCGGCAGGCAGGCCGAGGCGAGGAGGGTGTCAACCGACAGCTCATGGTTGCGAAACAGGCGCAGCTTGCCGGAATTGGCGTGGGTCGCGGCGATGAACAGCTTGACCGGGGCGGCGCGGCGCAGGCGGGCGAAGTCGAACTGTTCGCCGAGGATGTCGCGCAGGGGGTTGAGGTCGAAGGGGTTGAGCTGCTCGGGGCTGAGGTGGTTGGTCCATTGCAGCATGAGCTTCAAGGCCGGGCTGATGCCGGTGCCGGCATCGCCGGACGACGCAAAGGGCGCGCTGGCGGCGACGCTCGTCCAGAAGCGGGCGAGCGCTTCGCGGGCGCCGTCGCGGCCGCCGGTCATCAGGCCGTGCGCCAGGCATAGTGCGTTCATCGCTCCGGCGCTGGTGCCGCTGACGCCCTCGAAGGCGAAATCCGAGTCTTCGAGCAAGGCGTCGAGGACACCCCAGGTAAAAGCTCCATGGGCACCGCCGCCCTGCAGGGCGAGATTCATGGCGTGTGTCTTGCCGGCTTTGAGGTGCATGCTACGGTCAACCCGAAAAAAAGCCCAAAAATGAAATCGCCTGGTGCGCCTATGGTCTGTCGGCCACCGCCTCGACAATCGGCGCCGGTGTCACCGAGGTCGGCTGCTGAAACGGATTACCCTGAACCAGCACGATGGCGGCCGTTGGCGCGGCGGCCAGGGCAAACAATATCACTGCGACCATCGCCGCCCGTGGCTTGTCGACATGGACGACGGACACCGAGAGCAGGGTCAGCAAACCGAGAAAGGCCATGCCCAGCCACTTGAGCGGATTGACGTGGGTCTGGCTAAGGCCGATGCGCAGATCGCGCTCGTCGCGAATTTCGATGGCCTTGCGCAGCATCAGCGCCTGGACGTTGTCGCCGGCCGCGGCCGCCATCTTCGGGCTGGCCAGCAGAGAGAGCAGCGCGTCGGCCAGGGCGGTCACTTCGGCGCTTGACTGGCGGGCTGCGAGCATTGGCCATTCGCTGGCGCTGGCTTTCCCGTAGTGGGCAACGGCGCCGCGCACCTCGCCACGCAGCGGCTCGGCCAGTTGCTCCGAGAGCACGGCAATGCTGCGCAGCGAATCGGCCTCCTTGAACACCGCGTTCATCGCCCGGTCGTGGGCGCTCCACGTGTCGTTGGCGAGAAAGGCCAGGGTCAGCCCGAAGAGCACGCCGATGATGTTGATGAAGGGCGGAGCGACGCCCTGCAGTGAGGCGATCCAGCCGGCCCAGCGCGGCCGGTGCAGGGCCCATTGCACGGCGGCGACGGCGGCAAAGGTGCCAACGACGGCCAGGAAGGCGTAACCGTAATGGTCGTAAATGTGCCAGTTGCTGGTGGGCATGTGCGGTGCGTCCGTTTCCTGTAACAGCGGGAGAGTCTGGGCGATGGCCGCGCCCGGCGTCAATCTTTCCACCAGAAACCGGAGAAAAAAAGCCCGGCAGGGCCGGGCAGAAAGGAGAGAATGCTTTTTTCTTATGACGTCAGGCGGCAGCCTTTTTGCTCGATGCGGCACGGCGGCGCGGGACCGCCGCGCTGGGCGCCATGATTTCACTCGTTTGATGGATTTCGTTTTCAGCCAGCGTCACCGTTTCGATGGCTGCCTCACTGATGCCGTGCAAGGTCTGCTCGGCGCTTTGCAAGGTGCTCTTCATCGCCAGCAGGGAAAATTCGGCTTCCCACGGGCTGGTTTTGGTGGCGCGATTGATCGTCGCGAAAACGATTTCATCCAGTATGCGCACCTGGGATTCGGCGTTGCGAATCATCGCCTTGTGCGTCTCGTCGATGATCGCCAGCGTGCCGTCCAGCAAGCGACTGGTACGGGCGGCGCCGTCCAGCCAGACGGCGGTCGGGAACTGGGTCATCGTCTCGAGTTGGCCGTGGCCCACTTGCGCGAAGTGCCGGCTACCGTGATGGACGGCTTCGCGGCTGTTGCTGGAAATCAGTTCGGAAAAACGCTGGCCGGCATCAATGCAGGCCGCCGACAGATCGAGCAGATTGTTCAGCGCGCGTTCGCGGCTTCGGGCGATTTCATGAGAGGACAAATACATGGGGGCTCCCGACGGTGTTTGACCGTCGGAGACTAGCGCCCCGATGTGACAAAAAAATGAATCGGCGAGTTGATCAGCGAATGGTTTTGACGCCTTCGGCCGTGCCGAGCAGCAGCAGGTTGGCCGGGCGTACGGCGAACAGGCCGTTGGTGACGACGCCGGTGATCTGGTTGATCTGCGCTTCGAGGCCCTTCGGGTCGGCGATGGCCAGGCCGTGGACGTCGAGGATGAGGTTGCCGTTATCGGTCACGAAGCCTTCGCGCAGCACCGGCGTGCCGCCGAGCTTGGCCAGTTGGCGGGCGACATGGGCGCGCGACATCGGGATGACCTCGACCGGCAGCGGGA
>NZ_JAVHPH010000232.1:0-16441 GCF_036170495.1 Azonexus sp. | reverse complement strand
ATCGAGAACGAAGCGCAGCATGGGGCGGGATTATAATGCGCGCCACCTCAACGCCCTGCCCGGAATACGCCGATGCCCCGCATTCTTCTCGCCCCCATGGAAGGGCTCGCCGACGACGTGTTGCGCGGCGTGCTGACGGCCATCGGTGGCTACGACTGGGGTATCTGCGAATTTGTCCGGGTCTCGGCTAACGTGTTGCCGGCCAAAACCTACGAGCGCATCTGTCCGGAACTGCTTAATGGCAGCAAGACGGCGGCCGGGACGCCGATGCGCGTCCAGTTGCTCGGCTCCGACCCATTTTTGATGGCCGAGAATGCCCGGCGGCTGGTGACGCTCAACCCGGCTGGCATCGACCTCAATTTCGGCTGCCCGGCACCGACCGTCAATCGCCATCGCGGCGGCGCCGCCCTGCTCGACGAACCGGAATTGCTGCACGCCATCAGCCGCGCCGTGCGCGCCGTGGTGCCGGCGCATATTCCTTTTTCCGCCAAAATGCGCCTCGGCATCGACAACACCAGCCGGGCCGTCGACAACGCCCAGGCGCTGGCCGCCGCCGGTATCGATGAACTGATCGTGCACGGCCGAACCAAGGTCGACGGCTATCGCCCGCCGGCGCGCTGGGAATGGATCGACCGGGTGCGCGCCGCCATCGATATTCCATTGATCGCCAACGGCGAGGTGTGGACCGTCGAGGATTTCCGTAATTGCCAACTGGCGACCGGTTGCGCCGACATCATGATGGGCCGTGGCGCGGTGGCCGACCCGCTGCTGGCGCGGCGGGTACGCGGCGAGGAAACCGGCGGCTGGGATGAAATCAGGCCGGCTGTCGGTGACTACTGGCTGGGCGTCCGCAGGAAAGTCGTGGCGGTGCATGCCGGCGGCCGGCTCAAGCAATGGTTGGCCATGCTGCGCCGCAATTACCCGGAAGCCGGCGACCTCTACGACCGTCTGCGGCCAATCAAGGGGGCCGCCGACATCGATGCGGCGCTGATCGCCGAAGGCCTGCTGACGCCACAACGGCTGGCGGCATGATGGACGAACCCGTGTCAGGCAATTCCCGCTTCATCACCAGCGCCCAGGACGGACCGCACCGCGACCTCGAAGCGCTCGTCCGCCGGCACATGGCGCACCCGTTCAGAAAGCCGGTCGCCGACTACAACCGGGTGGCTTTCGCGGCGGCTATGGCGGCGCGCCAGGCGTCGAATCCAGTGGCGCCGCTCATTCTCGATGCCGGCTGCGGTGTTGGCTGGAGTACCCAGCGCATCGCCGAAACCTTCCCCGATCATTTTGTTTTTGGCGTCGATCAGTCGGTCGACCGTATCAATCGCGGCAAACCCTTGCCGATGCCGGCCAACGCGCTGCTGATCCGGGCCGATCTGGTCGATTTTTGGCGCCTGCTGGCCGAGCATAAAGTTGGCCTCGCCCGCCATTACAACCTCTACCCCAACCCGTGGCCGAAAATCGGTCACCTGGCCCGGCGCTGGCAGGGCCACGCGGTGTTTCCGGTGTGGCGCGAACTGGGCGGCGAAGTTGAATGCCGTAGCAACTGGCGCATCTACATCGAGGAAATGGCCCAGGCGCTGAGCCTGCTCAGTGGCCAGGCGGTCATCGCCGAGCCATGGCAGACCGCCGACCCGATGACGCCATTTGAAAAGAAATATCTCGCCTCCGGCCACGAACTGTGGCGCTGCCGGGTGAATTTTTCATGAGCGTTTGCCAGACCTGTGGTGCCTGCTGCGCCAGTCTGCGCGTCGATTTTCATCCGGCCGAGCTGGCTGGTGGCGCCTTTCCGTGGGGGCGAGGCGTACCGCTCGAGATGACGGTGCCGGTGACACCGGCCATCGTCCGCCTGTGCGGCACCGACGCCAGCCCGCCGCGCTGCGTGGCGCTGGCCGGCGAAGTCGGTGTGGCGGTGCAATGCACGATTTACGATGTTCGGCCCTCGCCCTGCAGGGAGTTCGATACCGAACACGCCGCCTGCAACCGCGCCCGGACGCGTTGCGGGCTCGAACCGCTTTAAGAATATGCGCCCTGAGCCCCCGAGGCTCGCCGCTTGCCGCTCGCTCGACTTTCTACGGTCAACCGGGGAAAAAGGCCAAAATTGAAATTGGCATGATGCCTTGCGCCAGCGCTGACAGCGGGGAATGTTGCCGGAGCTTTCGATTTCCAGAAGCGTTCAGGTGAATTCAATGGCATATACGATTCGCTTATAATGGCGGTCCGGCGCTCCGACTTTTTCGCAGCCCGCTGTAACCCGAACGGCGCTGCTGTTCATTCACTTTCCCTTCATCATGATCACAAAACGACTTTTCACATGGCTCCTCGTGGGTTCCTGTATCGCGCTGACTGCCTGCTCGCATAACCGTGCGCAGGAGCCGGAAGCGCCGGTCGATCCGGTAGTGTCGCTGGCATCCATCACGCTCCTTCCGATTGATCCGCCGGCGGCCATGTTCACGGATAATCGCGGTGTTCCGGTATTCGGCGCTGTGTTCAGCGGGATCGCCAACACGATCATGGACAAGTACAAATCGGCCGATTTCAATACCCAGCATCAGGCGTACCGGCAGAAATTCGGTGAAAAGTTGACCAAGGCCTTGCAGCGCGAGCTCCAGACCCAGGGGTTCACGATTCACCTGGCGAGCCGCAGCGACATCAGCCGCAACGATCAGGACAACATGAACCTGCGGGCATTTGCCAATCACGATGCCATGCTGGATGTGCAGCTATCGGAAGTGGCCATGTGCTCGCGGCGCCTCCGCTTCGACTACCAGCCGATGATCACGGGCTCGTTCAGCCTGGTCAAACCGAGTAATAGCGATTACATGACGGGCTCGTGGTTCTCGTATGGCACCTATGCGACTTACACGGGCGACGGTTATATCCAGTCGAGTCCGCGATTTTCATTTCCCAGCTTCGAAGCCTTGATGAGCCAGCCAGCCTTGGCTGAAGAGGGCTTGGATGAAGGCATCCAGAAAATTGCCGCGAGCGTGGCCGAAGAGATCCGGAAACAATACAAGCCGGTGGTGCGGCCCGCGCAGGTGAAGGAAGAGGTGGCGCCTACCTCGCGCAGCATCGGCACGGAGTCGGTGAGCAGGAAAGAACGGGGTTAAGCAGACGACTGGCGCGTCCGGTTTTTCCGCTGCCCGCTTTGCGGCGAGGCGGACGCATCCGGCGCGACGCCAAGCCGGATGGCAGTTGCGCCGGCGGGAATCAGCCCCGACCGACCGCGTTTTCTGTCTGATTGGTGATTTCGGTGGCGGTCGCAGCGTCGACCGTCAGACCGCCTTCGTTGCGGGGGATCGTTCGCATGCGGGTCGTGCAGGGCGTGACGATCTCGAGTTCATTCCCACGGTCAACCGGAAAAAACGGCTAAAAATGAAATTTTTGGAGGCGCTCACCCGCCATCCCCGTCACTTCCGCGTAGGCGGGAGTCCATACCCCTGCTGGATTCCCGCTTTCGTGCGCGAATGCGAGAACCCATTGCGGAGGGCAAACCCGTTCAGTTAACCGTTATCCCCGCGTGGGCGGGAACGACATTTTCTGGCGTTATCGTTTTTAACTTGGCCGCATTGCAACGCGGGATTACTTCGACAAGCTCCGCATCGCCCGCTCCACACCGTCGATGGTCAGTGGAAACATGCGTTTGCCGAGTAGTTGTTCGATCATCTGGATCGACGGTGTGTAGGTCCAATGTGCCTCCACCAGCGGGTTGAGCCAGGCGGCGTGGGGCCAGGTGGCGAGCAGGCGTTCGAGCCAGACGGCGCCGGCTTCTTCGTTCCAGTGTTCGACGCTGCCGCCAGGGCGGGCGATTTCGTAGGGGCTCATGCTGGCGTCGCCGACGAAGACCAGCTTGTAGTCGGGGCCGTAGGTGTGGATGACATCCCAGGTCGACCGCTTTTCGCCGTGGCGACGGCGATTGTCCTTCCACACGCCTTCATAGACGCAGTTGTGGAAGTAGAAATGTTCGAGATGCTTGAATTCGGCGCGGGCGGCGGAGAACAGCTCCTCGCAGGCCTGGATGTGGTCGTCCATCGAGCCGCCGATGTCGAGGAAGAGCAGCACCTTGACGGCGTTGTGGCGCTCCGGCCGCAGGTGCAGGTCGAGCCAGCCACCGTTGCGGGCGGTGCCGGCGATGGTGCCGTCGAGGTCGAGTTCGGTGGCGGCCCCCTTGCGGGCAAAGCGGCGCAGTCGGCGGAGAGCGACCTTGATGTTGCGGATGCCGAGATCGACCGAGTCGTCGAGGTTGCGGAATTCGCGCTGGTCCCAGACCTTGATGGCCGTGCGATTGCCGACCGATTCGCCGCCGATGCGCACGCCTTCCGGGTTGTAGCCGCCGTGGCCGTAGGGCGAGGTGCCGGCGGTGCCGATCCACTTGCTGCCGCCGGCATGGCGTTCCTTCTGTTCGGCCAGGCGTTCCTTCAATTGCTCGAAAATTTTCTCGTAGCTGAGTTTCTGCAGCTTGAGCCGGTCGGCTTCCGATAAATGACGGCGGGCCGCTAGTTCCAGCCATTCTTCGGGCACGTCGGGGGCGAAGCCGGGCAGGGCTTCGATGCCGCGAAAGTACTCGCCGAAGGCGCGGTCGAAACGGTCGTAAAGCGCTTCGTCCTTGACCAGGATGGTGCGCGACAGCAGGTAGAAATCATCGAGGCTGCCGCTGACCAGCCGGGCTTCCAGCGCTTCGAGCAGGGCCAGCAGTTCGTTGGTGGAAACCGGCAGCTGGCGGGATTTTAGATGCAGGAAAAAATCGACGAGCATTTACGGCTGTTTGCGGCGCGCCATGAAAGCGAGGCGTTCGAAGAGATGGACATCCTGTTCGTTCTTGAGCAGGGCGCCGTGCAGCGGCGGGATGGCGTCCTTCGCCTCCTTGGCGCGCAGGGCTTCGGGCGGGATGTCTTCGGCCAGCAGCAGCTTGAGCCAGTCGATCAGTTCGCTGGTCGAGGGCTTCTTCTTGAGGCCGGGCACCTCGCGCAGGTCGAAGAAAACTTCGAGGGCTTCCTTGAGCAGCTCGTGCTTGAGCACCGGGAAATGGACAGCGACGATGCGCTGCATGGTCTCCTTGTCCGGGAATTTGATGTAATGGAAGAAGCAGCGGCGCAGGAAGGCGTCGGGCAGCTCCTTTTCGTTGTTGGAGGTGATGATGATCAGCGGCCGATGCTTGGCCTTGATTGTGCGGTGCAGCTCGTAGCAATGGAATTCCATGCGGTCGAGCTCACGCAGCAGGTCGTTGGGGAATTCGATGTCGGCCTTGTCGATCTCGTCGATCAGGACGACCGACGGCTCGTCGCACTCGAACGCCTGCCACAGCACGCCATGCACGATGTAGTGCTCGATGTCCTCGACGCGCGGATCGCCGAGCTGCGAGTCGCGCAGGCGGGATACGGCGTCGTATTCGTAGAGGCCCTGCTGGGCCTTGGTCGTCGATTTGATGTGCCACTGGAACAGCGGCATGTTCAGCGCCCGGGCGACTTCTTCGGCGAGCAGCGTCTTGCCGGTGCCCGGCTCGCCCTTGATGAGCAGCGGGCGTTGCAGGGCGATGGCGGCGTTGACCGCCAGCGTCAGGTCGCGCGTGGCGACGTAGGTATCGGTGCCTTGGAATTTCATGTCGTTGGGGATGTCGGCGATGGTGAAGTTGGACAAATTGTACGGGCAAACTGTTGCTGTACTGACCGAATCACAGCTTGTCGGGTTTCCACGGTCAACCGGTAAAAATGCTCAAAAATGAAGAGGCGCATCATGCATTTTTCGTCAGGTCGGCCCGGTTTTGGTCGAAGCATTGACGCGCTGCAGCAAAACTTGCGTCGGGAATACGCCCGCCATAAGCTCACTTTATCCCCGTTTGGGTCGGACAAGGCTGTGGATAAGCTCGGGACAGATGCTGTAATCCATTGAGCGGCAATGGTTTTAGGTGTTCCGCCTAAAAAACAGGCAGAATGCCCGTCAGCCTCAACTTTGCGCCATCCGGGTCTAGCCTTGCGGGTGATATAACATATAAAATATATAAGACCCGCAAGTCACGGATGGCGGCTTTGTTTTCGAACGATCTGGCCGTCGCCGTTGTCGTAAAATATTCGTTTCTCAGAGCAACCCTTTACGAAAGGAAGTCGCCGTGCTTGAAGCCTATCGCGCCCACGTTGCCGAACGTGCAGCCCTTGGAATTCCCCCGCTGCCGTTGTCGAAGCAACAGACCACTGAACTGGTCGCCCTGCTGAAGAATCCGCCGAAGGGCGAAGAAGCCGCTCTGGTCGAGCTGATCACCTACCGCGTGCCGGCCGGTGTCGATGACGCCGCCAAAGTCAAGGCCGAGTTCCTGGCCAAGGTCGCCAAGGGCGAAGAAGCCTGCGCCCTGATTTCCAAGGAAAAAGCCACCGAACTGCTCGGCACCATGCTCGGCGGTTTCAACGTCAAGCCGCTCATTGACCTGCTGGCCGATGGCGCGGTCGGTGGCGTCGCCGCCGAAGGCCTGAAAAAAACCCTGCTGGTCTTCGACTTCTTCCATGACGTCGCCGAGCTGGCCAAGGCCGGCAACGCCAACGCCAAGGCGGTCATGCAGTCCTGGGCCGATGCCGAGTGGTTCACCTCGCGTCCGGAAGTCCCGGCTGCGCAGAAGCTGACCGTTTTCAAGGTCACCGGCGAAACCAACACCGACGACCTGTCGCCGGCCCCGGATGCCTGGTCGCGCCCCGACATCCCCCTGCACGCGCTGGCCATGCTGAAAAATCCGCGTCCGGGTATCGACGCTGACGAGCCGGGCAATCGTGGCCCGATCAAGCAACTCGAAGCGCTGGCTGCCAAGGGCAACCTGATCGCCTACGTCGGTGACGTGGTCGGTACCGGTTCCTCGCGCAAGTCCGCCACCAACTCCGTGTTGTGGTTCACCGGCGAAGACATCCCCTTCGTGCCGAACAAGCGTTTCGGTGGTTTCTGCCTGGGTTCCAAGATCGCCCCGATCTTCTTCAATACCATGGAAGATGCCGGCGCCCTGCCGATCGAAATCGATTGCAGCGCCATGGACATGGGCGACGAGATCGAACTGAAGGTTGATCAGGCCACCGGCAAGGTCACCGCCACCAAGAACGGTGCCGTGATCGCCGAGTCCCAGCTCAAGACCCTGGTCATCATGGACGAAGTCCGCGCTGGCGGCCGTATCCCCCTGATCATCGGCCGCGGCCTGACCACCAAGGCGCGTGAATTCCTCGGCCTGCCGCAAAGCACGCTGTTCCGCCTGCCGCAAAACCCGGCTGACGACGGCAAGGCCTACTCGTTGGCCCAGAAGATGGTCGGCAAGGCCTGTGGCGTGACCGGCATCCTGCCCGGCACCTACTGCGAGCCGAAGATGACCACCGTTGGTTCGCAAGACACCACCGGCCCGATGACCCGCGACGAACTGAAAGACTTGGCCTGCCTCGGCTTCTCCGCCGACCTCGTCATGCAGTCCTTCTGCCACACCGCCGCCTATCCGAAGCTGGTCGACGTCAAGATGCACCGCGAACTGCCGTCCTTCATCTCGACCCGTGGTGGCGTTGCGCTGCGTCCGGGCGACGGCGTCATTCACTCCTGGCTGAACCGCCTGCTGCTGCCGGATACCGTCGGTACCGGTGGTGACTCGCACACCCGTTTCCCGATCGGCATCTCCTTCCCGGCCGGTTCCGGCCTGGTCGCCTTTGCCGCCGCCACCGGCGTCATGCCGCTCGATATGCCGGAATCCGTGCTCGTCCGTTTCAAGGGCGAAATGCAACCGGGCATCACCCTGCGCGATCTGGTCAACGCCATTCCGCTGTACGCCATCAAGGCCGGCCTGATGACCGTCGAGAAGAAGGGCAAGATCAACGTCTTCTCCGGCCGCATCCTGGAAATCGAAGGTCTGCCGAACCTCAAGGTCGAACAGGCTTTCGAGCTGTCCGACGCCGCCGCCGAGCGTTCCGCTGCGGCTTGCGCCATCGCCCTGAACAAGGAACCGATCGTCGAGTACATGCGTTCGAACATCACCCTGATGAAGTGGATGATCGCCGAAGGCTATCAGGATGCCCGCACCCTGAAGCGCCGCATCGCCGCCATGGAAGACTGGATCGCCCACGGCACGCTGCTCAAAGCTGACGCCAGCGCCCAGTACGCCGCCGTCATCGAAATCGACCTGGCCGAAGTCACTGAGCCGATCCTGGCCTGCCCGAACGATCCGGACGACGTCAAGATCCTCTCCGAAGTCGCCGGCGCCAAGATCGACGAAGTCTTCATCGGCTCCTGCATGACCAACATCGGCCACTTCCGTGCCGCCGCCAAGGTCCTCGAAGGCAAGTCGGACATCCCGACCCGCCTGTGGATCGCCCCGCCGACCAAGATGGATGCGCTGATCCTCACCGAAGAAGGCTACTACGGCGTCCTCGGCAAGTCCGGCGCCCGCATGGAAATGCCGGGCTGCTCGCTGTGCATGGGCAACCAGGCGCAGCTCCGCAAGGGCTCGACGGCGATCTCCACCTCCACCCGCAACTTCCCGAACCGCCTCGGCATCGACACCCAGGTTTATCTGGGCTCCGCCGAACTGGCCGCCATGTGCGCCCTGGTCGGCCGGATCGTGACGGTTCCGGAGTACATGGAGCAGATCAAACTGGTCAATGCCAAGGCCGGTGAAGTCTATCGCTACATGAACTTCGACCAGATCCCGGCGTTTGTGGAACAGGCGGCGACTGTCGAGATGTAATTTCGATTTCGGCCGGAATTTCCGGTCGACCCTGGGGCCAGCCTTTGTTTCTATGGTCGTAGCAATGTAAAAAATCCCCCGCCGGGAAACCGGCGGGGGATTTTTTCTATTCCCGGCCTGTCCAATATCATGGCTGTACGGGATACCTATGGCTTGCACTAGATGTTGAACGGGTAGCCCTGGATGTACTATCTCAATTGAATAGAATGGTCGCGGTGCGTGCGATTTAATCTTCTACCAAGGTGGTGTATGGCTTACGAGATCGTCTGGGAACCTGAAGGTGTGGTCAATCAGTTTTCGGGGATTGTTCCGGGCTGGGAGTTCATCGAGGCCGTTAAAACTATTCAGAGCGACTTTCGCTTCGATGACGCGCGCTACGTCATCAACGATTTTTCGGCGGTGACGAAACATGGGCTGACCGACGAGGTGCTGACCGAGTATGCCGCGCTCCTCTTTGGCGCTTATGCTTCGCATCCGAATTGCCGGGTGGTCTTTGTCACCACCAATGAGGCACTGGCGGCGCAGGTCATCAATATCCCGGCCGTCGTCGGCCTTGTTTCCTATCAAACTGAAATCCGCCCGACGCTCGCCGCCGCCAGGGATTGGCTGGACAGCCAGCCGCAGCTGTTTTTGATGAGCAACGTGATGGGCTTTCGGGTTAGTTAGCAGGCTGAGTGGTGGCCCGTGGTCATCTGATGGAATGTTGAAACCGCTCAGACGATCGGAATTTTGGCCAGAAAACGATCGAGCTGATTGGCGAAGGCTTGCCGGTCGGCTTGGCTGAAAGCGCTGGGGCCGCCGGTTTCGACGCCTGCGCCGCGCAGTTCTTCCATGAAATTACGCATGGTCAGGCGTTCCTGGATGGTCGCCGTGGTGTACAGCTCGCCGCGCGGGTTGAGGGCGTGGGCGCCGTGTGCGATGACCAGCGAGGCAAGCGGAATGTCGGCGGTGACGACGAGGTCGCCCGCCGTCAGTTGATCGACGATGTGCGCGTCGGCGACGTCGAAGCCGCTCGGCACCTGGATAGCGCGGATGAATTTCGATGGTGGCGTGCGCAGCATCTGGTTGGCGACCAGGATGGTCGTGATTTGCCGACGCTCGGCGGCGCGGAAGATGATTTCCTTGATGACGCCCGGGCAGGCGTCGGCATCGACCCAGATTTGCATGTGGTGTTGGCTTCGCGGCATGAAAACGTGCATAGTGCCATGCCGGGGCCAGTTGCCAAACGATTCCTGGCTGTTCCTCCACTTACCAGGAGAAGCCCATGATTCAAGAATTCTGTCGTCGCTTCGGAATGGTCGTCCTGCTCGCCGTGCCGGCCGGCTGGGCCTTCGCCCAATTTCCCGACAAACTGCCGCCGGCGCCGGATTATCTCGGCGAAATCCGCCGTTCACCGGATGGCCAGTTGCAGACGGTTGCCGCTGACCCAAAGCGGGCTGCCATCGCCGCCAAACCGGCCACGATGGTGGTCGGACCGGGCGAGAAAATCACCACGATCACCGAGGCGGCGCGGCTGGCGCAGGATGGTGAGGTCATCGAGATCCGTCCGGGCGATTACCACGGTCAACCGGCAATCTGGACCAAAAATGAAATCATCATCCGCGGCTCAGGCGCCCGGCCGGTCATGCTGGCCGACGGCAAGAGCGCCGAGGGCAAGGCGATCTGGGTTGTCCGCGGTGGCAAGGTGACGATCCAGAACATCGAATTCCGTGGCGCCCGGGTGGCTGACCTCAACGGTGCGGGCATCCGCTTTGAAAAGGGGGAACTGACGATCCAGTCCTGCTCCTTTTTTGACAACGAAATGGGAATATTGACTGGAGGTTCGCCTGAACAAAGCCTGGAGGTTGTCGATAGCGAGTTCGGTGATGCTCCGCGTCATAAGGGGAGTTTGCACCACTTACTCTACGTTGGCGGGATCGGCAAGTTCGTGTTGCGCGGCAGCCGCTTCCACAACGGCTACCTGGGCCATCTGGTCAAGTCGCGGGCGCGCGAAAGTCACATTTTGTACAACATGCTGGTCGATGGCGCTGGCGGCCGGGCCTCTTACGAACTGGAGTTTCCGAATGGCGGCCTCGCCTACGTGATCGGCAACGCCATCGGCCAGAGCGCCGGGACGGACAATCCGAGCATCGTCTCCTACGGCGCCGAAGGCATGCGCTGGCCGGATAACGCCCTCTACCTGTCGCACAACACGCTGATCAACGACAACTATGCCGGAAAATTCCTGAGCGTCCTGACCGACAAGTTCGGGGCGGACGTCGAGGTCTGGCTGCTCAACAATCTGATGGTCGGGCCCGGCGATCTGGTCCGGCCGGCGCAAGGGCGATTCGACGGCAATCGTCTGGTGGCCCGCGGTGAATTGATTGACTTTGGCGGCGTGCCACTGCGCCTGGTCAATCTGTCGCCGCTACGCGGTGCGGTCAGGCCGCCGGGGCAGGCAAGGGGTGTCGAGTTGATGCCCAGCGCCGAATTCCGCTTCCCGGTCGGCAGCCGCCCGATGCGCCCCGGCTCCATGCTCGCACCGGGGGCTTTCCAGTAGGTTTCAGACGGGCTGGCTGCCCATCGCTTCGCCCATGCGGATGGCGCCGGTCGGCGCCCAGTCGGGGTTGAAGGCCAGCGTGTCTTTCGGGAAGAGCATGACGACGGTCGAGCCGAGCAGGAAGCGGCCCATTTCGTCGCCCTTTTTCAGCACGATGTTCTGCTCGTCGTAGCGCCATTCGCGGACGACGCCCGGGCGCGGCGGATTGACCATGCCGTGCCAGACGGTGGCCATGCTGCCGACGATGGTGGCCCCGACCAGGGTCAGCACGAAGGGGCCGAAGGCCGATTCGAAAACGCAGACGACGCGCTCGTTGCGGGCGAACAGGCCGGGTACGCCACGGGCCGTGGTTGGATTGACCGAGAACAGCGCGCCGGGCACGTAGATCATGCGTGTCAGCTGGCCGGCGCAGGGCATGTGGATGCGGTGATAGTCGCGCGGGCTCAGGTAGAGGGTGGCGAAGCTGCCGTTCTCGAATTGCCGGGCCAACTCGCGGTCGCCGCCGACCAGCGCGGTCGTCGAGTAGCTGTGGCCCTTGGCCTGGAAAATCTGGTCGCGGGCGATCGGGCCGAACTGGCTGATCGCGCCATCGACCGGGCTGATGAAATCGGCGGCGGCCGGTGGGCGGGCGCCGTTTTTCAGTGGCCGGGTGAAGAATTCGTTGAAGCTCTTGTAGCTGGCGATGTCCGGGTTGGCCGCCTCGGCCATGTTCACGTTGTAGCGGCCGACAAACCAGCGGATGACGCTGGTCGTCAGCCTACCGGCTTCCTTGCTGGCCAGCTTGCCGGCGAGGGCGGTCAACGCCTGTTTCGGAATCAGGTATTGGGGCAGGACGGCGAGACGGTCGGACACGGGCGAATTTCCAGACAGAAAACCAGCAATTATACGGGGTCGACCGCAGGCGGCACCGGCTCGGCCGGCGCGAAGGCCGGTTGCGCGTCGGGCGCCGTGGTGCCGAAGGCGGGGGCGGATGACCAGTGTTCCTTGCGCCATTTCTCGCGTTCGCCGTTGCCGAAGAAGCTCCAGGCGATCAGCCGGCTCTGCTTTTGGCCCTGGGCCATCGGGATGATCCGCGAGTCGACGACCTTGGCCTTCTTCAGCGCCGCCTCGATGTGCGGCAGGTTGTCGCCCTGCGAGAGCAGGCTGGTGAACCACATGACCCGCTTCGGGATATTGCAGCTTTGTTCGACCATCAGTTTGACGAAGGCGCGTTCGCCGCCGTTGCACCACAGTTCGGCGCCGCCGCCGCCGAAATTGAGGCGCGGCTCGGCCGCACCGCGCTTGGCGCCCGGCTTGTTGAGGTTGTTCCACTTGCGCTGACTGACGGCGTGCACGTCGTCCGGCGAGTTGTGGAAAGGCGGGTTGCAGATGCTGAGGTCGAAAGTTTCGCCGGAGCGCAGCAGGCCGGTGAACACGTTATCCCAGACTGTCTGGTGGCGCAGTTCGATCTCGCCATCGAGTTCGGGGTTCTTGGCGATGATGGCCGCGGCGTTGGCCAGCGCCGCCTCGTCGATATCGACGCCGAGGAAGGACCAGCCGTATTCGGCGTGGCCGATGAGCGGATAGACCAGGTTGGCGCCGGTGCCGATGTCGAGCACCCGCACGCCGGGGCCGCTCGGGATGTTCTTTTTATTGCAGGTGGCGAGCAGGTCGGCGACGCTGTGGATGTAATCGGCGCGACCGGGAATCGGCGGACAGAGGTAGCCGGCCGGGATGTCCCAGCCCTTGACGCCGTAGTGATGCATGAGGATCGCCCGGTTGAGCATCTTGACGGCGGCCGGATTGGCGAAATCGATGCTCGGCGTGCCGGCTTGCGTCGTCTTGATGTGCTTGGCGAGCGCCGCCGAGGTGGCGGCCAGGGCGGCGAAATCGTAGCCGTCGGCGTTCTTGTTGCGGGGATGCATGGTGGTCCTTCGAATAGCGGGGGCGGGACGGGGAGCGGATTGTCCCACGAATGGCAGACGCCGGCACGACCAGTCGCGCTTGGTGTGTTTGGCCAATCGATTGATTTTTAACGCGTTGCGGCCATCTGCAGCCAGATGCGATATCGCAGCTGGCTCAGCTTGTATTCGCTTTGCTCAGTGCGGTGGACTTGTTGATGAGAATGCGTGCTGATACATCGCGTGCTATCGCAACCGACCCGATGGCCTCGCCATGTTGGTCGATGACGAGAGAAAAGCTCATTTCCATGTAGCATCGTTGCCCCGACTTGTGCCGGGCACGCGTCAATGTCGGTTTACCATGCAAGCGGGTCGAACCCGCCGCCATCGCCGCGGCAAAGCCCTGCCAATGAGCCGCCCGAAGTGCTTCGGGAATGATCAGATCAAGGCTTTGCCCGCAGGCCTCGGCAAAGGTGTAACCGAACATCATTTCCGCCGCCTTGTTCCAACGTTCGATGACGCCACCGCGATTGGCGTAAATGACGGCGTCGGCTGTCTGCTCGACGATCAGCTCGCCGAGTGACGAAACGGCTTGTACGCTGGAGTTCATGCCCAATCCCTTTGCTGGCGGTCAATTCGAAAATTTCCCCGGTGAATCGTTCGGCTGGCTTGCCGGCCCATTCCCCAAGTTGTCCGATCGCTACCCTCTCAGCGTAGCTGTACTTAGCCTACTAGCTGGAGATTTTCCCAACGATTTGCCAGGCGTACATCAGGCTGGCTTCGGAAAACTCGAGGCCGCTTTCCGTGTCGCGCCATCGTATCTGCGCTCTTTCGTCGGGGCCGAGATATTGCCAGCGCCGGAATTCGCCGCTGCAGAGCTCAATATCGTATGTTTCGCCTGTTTTCGGTGCCATTTCGATGGGTACCTCAATTATCCTTGAAACCTCATTTGGATATGCCAGCTGCTGAGTAGCGCTGTCACCCAGCGGGCGAGTCCTGCGTTTCGCTCGACTCGGTGATGCCCCAGTCTCCCCAGCGGTACCAATCTTCTCCGAGCATTTCGGCTGGATGCTGAGTACGGCCGGAGCCATTCCCGCACTGCAGCGAATTGACCGCGCAGTACTTGTCGCAACCCCAACAGGTCCGCTCAGGATGTTTCGGGTGCAAGGGAAACTTTTTAGTCATTTCAGGCGATTTGAAGAATCCCGGCTTGGTGCTCATATGCTCTCCAGGAAAGGGGATATTTGTTGAGTAGATTATTCAATTATTTCGCGAGATGCCATGTTTGTCGCCATGTATCGCTTGCGCGTCATCCGCGGTAAAGAGCACAACTTTGTCGTTCACTGGCGCCGAGATAACGCGGCTATCCAAGCGAGTCACCGGGTTTTGTCTGTTTCAAGCAGCTATTCGTTGCGCAATTTCTGTTTCAGTCCGTTGTCAGGGTTTTACGTGCTTGAGGCAGAACCCAGATCAATGTTCGCGGCCGTCGATGCGCGGCCGGAGCAGGATGGGAATGTAGCGCCAGGCGAGGATGCCGAAGGCAATGAACCAGCACATTGCCGACAGGTGTATCCAGCCGATATAGGCGGCCGGAGCAAATTGTGGGGCGACGACGCGGGCAACGAGGGCGACAAGCATGATGACCAGCACGAGCTTGTCACCGCGGTTGAATACCACCTTGCGCCCGGTGTGGCCCTTGGAAATGCGGACGATCATTCCCGGAATGACCAGCCCCATGACGCCGAAGGTGAATAGATGGACGGACACTGAGCCGACCCAGACAAAGCTAATGACGTGGCCGAGCGCTTCGATCAAAAGCTGGGCGACGATGCACAGGTAGCCGATGTACATGACGCCGATGTCGAGACGCTTGAAGGCCTGGTTCGGTTTCCAGTAGAAAAAACGGATGGCCAGCAGCGCCGCCAGCGCCAGCGAGATCGCTGCGGTCAACGGCCGGGGCAGGGCAAATTCCACAATCAGCGCGAGGCCGAACAGCTTGATCGCCATGTCCAGCGCCGGATGGCGGAGGATTTGCGCCTGGAAGGCGGCTTTCATGAAACCGGTCAGCGTGCGTTCAAGCATGACCAGGAAGGCCAGGCGGAAGAGGGCCATGGCCATGCTGTAGCCAGCGGGAAATTCACCACCTTCGAGCATCCAGTATTTGGCCAGCAAAAAGCCGGGCAACATGATCAGGAAAAATGCGTTGTCGCGGTAGCTGTCGGTGTCGCGATGGCGGATCAGTGTCCATAGCAGCATGGCGACGATGCTGCCAAGAAAGAGATTGTTGCCGAGCAGGAAGAGGGCTTTCGGCCAGCTTCCGCCAAAGGCCATGCCGATCCGCTCGATGAGCCAGGCGGCGGCCAGCAGCATGAGTGCCGGGCCGTGGTAACCGCGGATATTCACCCAGTTTTTGGTCGAGGTCAGCAGGAAGCCGCCGAGCACCGCCCAGCCGAAGCCGAAAAACATTTCGTGGGCGTGCCACTGGACGGACGTAAAGCCGGCTGCCGGTGCCGCGATGGTGCCGCTGAAGATCAAAGCCCAGGCGATGGGCAGGACCATCCCGGCCAGGCAGGCCAACGTGAAGAATGGCCGGAAGCCGACCAGCCAGAATGGGTGAGTTGAAAAACGCATGTGAACCTATCGGCGGAGAGTCGATCGAAGTAGCAAGTTTAGCCACAGTCGGCTGGGCGAAACTTGATTTATCCCCGGCTCGTCACGCATCGGTCTTAACATTGGCGTAAAATCCGCCACTTGGCCGTTAGCGAGGGGAGCGGCCTGTATTCATAAGGAAAATGATGAAGCGTGTGGACGATTTCCGCTTGCGGCTTGGCAAGCACGAGTTGGTACCAATCATGGTCGGCGGCATGGGGGTTGATATTTCGAGCGCCGATCTGGCTGTCGAGGTTGCCCGTCTGGGGGGCGTCGGCCACATCTCTGATGCGATGATCAAGACCGTGTCGGATCGTCGTTACAAGACCAAGTTCGTCAAGGACAAGCTCGCGCTTTACAAGTACAACGTCGAGAACGAAGACAAATCATCGGTCAAATTCGATCTCGGCAAGCTGGTCGAAGCGACCCGTCTGCACGTTGAAGAGGCTATGTCGCGCAAAACTGGCAACGGCATGATCTTCATCAACTGCATGGAAAAGCTGACCATGAACGCGCCGCGAGAGACGCTCAAGGTCCGTATGGAAGCCGCCATGGATGCCGGCATCGAAGGCATTACGCTGGCCGCTGGCCTGCACCTTGGCACTTTTGCGCTGATTGAACAACACCCGCGTTTTCGCGATGTCCAACTCGGCATCATCGTTTCCTCGTTGCGTGCCC
>NZ_JAVHPH010000231.1:0-16442 GCF_036170495.1 Azonexus sp. | reverse complement strand
GCACCCGCGTCCGCGGCGTGCCGATCAACCTGCGCCCGGATGAAGGCCGCCCGGATGGCGCGGCCGAACGCAAGTTCGACGGCGAGCGCAGCTTCAAGAAAAAGAGCTTCGACCGCTAATCACTACTCAGCGGCAAGGCACCCAAGGCCACGGCAAGTCCGTGGCCTTTTTCTTGTCTGGCGTTTGCCCACTGCTGAATACGCCAAACGACCATTTGATAATTATTCCTATTTACAAGCCGGCAACCCGGCTTTACAATGCGAACCATTCTCAACAACGTTTATCAATCATGCGTAGCCTGCTTTTCAACACTTCCCTGGCCGGCCTGCTGCTCTGGCTGCTGCTGGCCGGCATTTCAAGCTGATTTTGCAGCAAGGAGCGACCATGCCAAGCAGCGAACTGTGGGCCGGTGCCCTGAGCCTCTTGCTCATTCACCACGAAACCGGTTGTCAGCATTCGGCACTGAACGCCGCCCGACTGCTCGACCGCATCGGCGCGCTCGCCGACCTCGATGCCGACACCCGCAATCTCTGCGAACGGGCCAGCAACCGACTGAATTCTGGCGAGGAGCATCATCATGCTGGCACCGCTTAAGAACCGCGCCCTGCTCGAACGCGACGACGGCGATCCGCAGGCTGACCTCAGCCCGCTGCCGAGCGACAAAGCCAGCCGACGCGTCGCTGCGCTGGAATCCGAAATCGCCACCCTGTGCTCTGCCCTGCGCCAGTCGCGCCAGACCCAGCGCCGGAGCGCCACGATGTCGGTCAGGAAATGCATCGCCCAGCAAAATGAGATCAATGCCTTGAAGGCTATCGTTGCCGCCCAGCGCCGGCGGTTGGCCGATTTTGAATCCGGTCAGGTGATGATCGAACTGGGCCGGCAATTACAGCAACTGAGCGCCTCGAACGACGATTTGAGCAGCGCGGCACAGCGCGTCTGGCACCTCGAAAAAACCATCCGCGCCGCCCATGCCGAATGCGAGCGCCTGGCCGGCGAGCGCGATGCGCTGACGGTGCACCTGCGCTGCCCGCTGGCCAGTGGCCTGCAGTTATAGGATTTACCTGTCCTGGCGAACGGGGATCATCAATCCCCCGACCATAGAAACAAAGGCTGGCCCTAGGGTCAACCGGAAATTTTCGCCAAAATTGCAATATCACTTTTCCTGCCAGCCAACCGGATGCCCGGCCAGCCAGCGATTCATCGCCGAGGAGCCTGCACATGTCCGATCATCCCTTTCACATTGCCGGCGGATTTTTCGCCCCGACCCGCCATAGCCAGCCTGAAACGCTGACCCTGCATCGACCCAGCCTGCCCGAAGAAACCGCCAGCGCGCCGCACCACAGCTCGCGCCGCCGCAAGCTGTGGGACATCCCGCACAAATTTCACTGCCCGGTCATCGGCGTCTGCTTTGGCGTTGAAGAACTGCGCGGCCTGATGGCCAGGAACCTGCAATTTCCGCGCGACACCAGCGATTTCGTGCTGCACACGACGGCCGTCGGCGCCTGCGAAATGCGCACGCCGCTGGCCGAAGCGCTGCACAAGCAGCTCGAAAAACGCTTTCAACTCACCGTCCGGACCTTTGCCAAAGCCAAGGAGGCCGAGGCCGTGCGCGCCCTGTGGCGCGACGCGGTCCGCACCGGCATCGACCTCCCCGCCGCACTCTGGGCGAGCTGGACGCATCCGGCCTGCGATACCTTGCTCGAACAGGACATCTACGCCGACATTCACATGATCCAGCACCAGCTCGGCATCGGCACACGGGCCGAACTCTCCATGCTCAAGGCGCTGCACGCCGACAACGCGCTATTGCGCCGGCAACTCGACGCCGCCCGCCGCGAAGTCGAAACCCAGCGCGCCGAGAAATCGCGGGAGATGCAGCGACTCGGCCAGCGCGTCGCCGAACTGCGCATCGACCAGGCTGGCAAGGACGCCTACGCCGCCAACCTGGCCGGCCAGCTCGACCTATTGCGGCAGAGCCTGCCTGAACTCAAGGAGCGCCAGATCCTGGCCCGCCGCGCCAGCGATGCCGAAGCGAGAGCCAGTGCGCTGACGGCGCAGGCCGGCGAACTGGGCCGGGAAATTGACCACCTGCGGGCGCTGGCCAGACATGCCGATGAAACCATCAAGTATCTGCTGGCCGACGGCGAACAGCCGGCTGCGGCGCCGGAAGAGGCCGGCACCAATCTCGCCGGCAAATGCGTGCTGTGCGTCGGCGGCCGTACCGGCTCGATCGACGGCTATCGCCAGATCGTCGAACAGCGTGGCGGCCGATTCCTGCATCACGATGGCGGGCTGGAGGAAAGCCTGCACCGCATCGACGGCTTCCTGGCTGCCGCCGATCTGGTCATCTGCCAGGCTGGCTGCATCAGCCACAACGCCTACTGGCGCGTGAAGGAACAATGCAAACGCACGGGCAAACCCTGTCTGTACATGAAAAACAGCGGCGCCTCGAGCCTTTCCCGGCTGATCGACCTGAATCAGAACGAAGCGCAGCTGACCAGCCGGGCAATCTAACCGATCTGCTTGTCCAGCCAGTTCAGCAAGATAGCGTAGAGAATCTCGGGATCGACCGGCTTCGGCACGAAATCGTCCATGCCGGCCGCCAGGCAAGCCATGCGGTCCTCCTGGAAGGCGTTGGCGGTCATCGCCAGAATCACCGTGTACCGACGCCCCGGCAGTTGCCGAATGGCGCGGGTTGCCTTGAGGCCGTCCATGACCGGCATCTGGACGTCCATCAGGATCAGCGCGTAATCGGTGGCGCCCGCCATATCGACCGCCTGCGCACCGTTTTCAGCAATATCGACGGTCCAGCCAAGCGATTCATGCAGCAACTCCAGGGCCACCACGCGGTTGATCTCGTCGTCCTCGACCAGCAGGATACGGGCGCTGCCGTGCCGGGCCTTCAACTGGCGCTCGGCTTCGGCGCCGGACAGCCGGACAGGCGGGCCGGCCTCCTTCTCCGCCAGCGCATTTCTGGTCAGGCGCAGGGTCAGCGAAAAGCGGCTGCCCTCCCCGGGAATGCCGGTTGCAACGACATCGCCTCCCATCAACCGGGCGAGGCGTCGGCAGATCGCCAGACCGAGGCCACTGCCGCCATGCTGGCGGGTTGTCGAACTGTCGGCTTGTTCGAACGGCTCGAAAATACGCTGCACGGCGTCGGGTGAAATGCCGATGCCGGTGTCGATGACCTCGATCGCCACCCATACCTCGCTGGCCTTTTCTTCGGCGATAGCGGCGCGAACGGTGACGCCGCCGCGTGCTGTAAATTTGATCGCATTGCCAACCAGGTTGAGCAGTATTTGCTGGATACGCAGGGAATCGCCGAGCAGCGGAATGTCGAGCAACGCTGGCGCGATCTCGCGCTTCAGCCACAAGCCCTTGGCCTGGGCGCGTTCGCCAAGCAGGCTGTCAATATTGGCGAACAGGCTGCCAAGCCGGAACGGGGCGTTTTCCAGCGCCAGCCGGTCGGCTTCGATTTTCGACAGATCGAGCACGTCGCCGATCAGGGCAAGGAGATGATTCGCCGCCTCGTTGATCCGCCCCAGATTTTCAGTCTGGGCCGGGTCGACATTGTGACGGGCCAGCATGTGCGTCAGCCCGATGATGGCGTTCATCGGCGTCCGCACCTCGTGGCTCATGTTGGCCAGGAAAGTACTTTTTGCCCGATTGGCCGACTCGGCAATTTCCTTGGCCTGCGAAAGCTCGGCCGTTCTCGCGGCAACCTGCGATTCCAGATCGTCGCGATGGCGCAGCAATTCGGCCCGCGAGGCTTCCCGCTCGGCCGCCCGGCCAGCCGAAATCGAGCCGCCCCAGGCAATACCGGCCAGGCCGATGAGCCAGATGAGAAAATGGCTGAAACCCAGATTCAGGCGGCCATTTTCAATCTGCTCGAGATAGGGCGCCAACGGCAGATTGAGCCCGGTAGCGCCGCGTACGTCGCCGGTTTTGTAGCCGAGGATGGCGTGGCATTTGTCGCAGCCCGGCTCCATCATCATCACCCGCAGGTAACGCAGATGCGGTTTGCCGGCGATCGCCTCGATCGCCCAGACTTCTTTTTTATCACCCCGCTCAAAGGTTTCCAGCTGGCGTTTTTCCCAGGCGTCCGGGGCATTGCCCGGATTCAGGTAACGCAGTCCGGTGATGCGGCCGCGAATGCCGTAGTCGGCGGCGTAGAGATCCATCATCTGGCGCAGCATCGAGGCCGGATTGAGCAAGGTCAGTTGGCGGCCATCGCTCGTCGTCACATCCCGACCCGGCACATGCGACAGCCAGGGCACCGATTTCTGGGTTTCCGTGATCGGCACATAGACCCCGCCGTGCAGCGTCCCCCAGCGGCGAAAGGTGATGTCCTTGTTGAGATTGGCGCGCGCCTCGGCATAGGCCATCGCCATCGCCTGATCCCGGACATTGTGAAAATTCCACACCATCGACAGGGCCAGAACAATCGTCCACACGACGGCGGCCAACACGGCAAGGCGAACTGAGCGGATTTTTTCGGCCATGATGCTGTCCGGCTTCGATTCAAGGCATGAAATGCTGCTGAATCTAGCATGAAAACCGCATGGCCGATCAAATCGTCGGGCCTACGACGAATGGCATCAGGACTCGTCGAGCCGCACCCAGTGGTTATCTACCGCCATTTTTTCCGGCCACGGCAACAAGGCCGGCTTGGCGCCCGGGTGCCAGCGGACCAACCCGAGGGCCGTCGACACCAGCACGCCACCGCCCGGCCGGGGGCCTTCCCAGCCGGTCAGGGCATAGGCTTCCGGCAGTTCGACGATGCGCGTCAGCCGGTCCGGCTGGGCCGGATGCCACAGTTGGGCCAAGCCGGCCTGGTTGCTCGACAGGGCAAAGCCGCCGTTGTAAGCGGGGGCAATGTCGCCGGCGTAGCCAGCGCCGGCGCTGCCCCGGCTCGGCAGCGTCAGTTCGTCGCCGTCGAGCACGGCCAGAATGGGCGCCGCCGCGCGGGCGGCTGGATCGTCGTGTTCGGCCTGCATGGCAACGCCGAGGAGCGGCTGGCTGGCCGCCGGCCCGTGGCTCCAGGCCAGATGGCGCAGACTCAGGCGGCGGTCATCGAGGGTCCATTGGCGGAGCAGACGACCGCTCTGGCCATCGAGGCGGACGAGCGAGGAATCCATACGGTGCAGATCGTATTTCTTGTCGGCGGCCGTGCGCGGAATGCCGCCGTTGGCAACCATCAACTGACCGCTGGCGTCAATTAGCAACTGGTGCGGCTCCTGGCCATGCGTCGGCCATTCGGCCAGCTTTTTCAGGCTCTGGCGATCACGGACGCCGATCAGGCCGCGGCCGGTTTTCAGGTCGGTTTCGGTGCTGTAGATCACGTCGCCACGCGGACTGACCACCACGTGGCCGTTCAAGCGGGCATCCGAAGACGCCCCGGCCAGGTCGACCTGCTGCGCCACCTGGCCATCCGGCCCGAGGCGCATCAGCCAGCCGCCGGGGCGAACGCCGGTCAGAAGCAGGCTGCCATCGGCCTCCGGCGTCAGGCCGTGGGCGCGCGTCGGCAAGGCGGTGGCGCGGCGGATGGTGATCTTCCTGCTCCCCCAGTCAGCGCCGAGGACGCCGGCGTAATACGTGTCGCCGGGATTCGGGCCGCGCCAGGCGGCGGCAATCGAGACGCCTGACGGGGCCGGTCCAGCCCAGGCAAAACCGGCCTGCGGCAAGGCAGCCAGCGCACCGGCCATTTTCAAAAAATCGCGTCGTTTCATTTTCTTAAGCTTTCCATCATTGCTACGGTCAACCGGGAAAAGTGACCAAAATTGAAATCGCTCAGAACTTGAGCTTGCCACTCAGGATGAAACGGCGTGCCTGGCCGGGGACGGTAAAGCCGCCGTTGTCGTAGAGCGCGTCGTAATAGAGCTTGTCAAAGACGTTCTGGACGTTGAACTTAATGGCGTATTTCGGCTGCTCGTAAGTGACCATCGCGTCCCAGCGGATATAGGACGGCACCGTGTTCGGGTTGAAGGCCGCCGTGCCGGTCGGCGCGCCGCCGTAGCGCTTGCTCTTGTACTCGGCGCCACCGCCAATCTTGAAGCCCAGCGGCAGGCGATAGGTGGTCCACAGATTGACGGTCCGCTTCGGCGTGTTGCGCGGCTCCTGCCCGACAAAGTTCGGATTGCCGTTCGCCGGGGCGACGTCGAGAATCTCGGCGTCGATCAGCGACAGGCCGCCGAAGACTTCCCAGTTGTCGGTGAGGCGGCCGGCCAGTTCAAACTCCAGGCCATCCGACTGGCGCTTCCGGGTCAGGATGGATGCCGTCGATTCCAGGTCGGTGTTGCGTTCCCATTCCTTGACGGCGTGGTACAGCGCGACGCGGAAGGCCAGATCGCCGTCGAGCAGCAACCACTTGGCGCCCAGTTCGGTGACCGCCGAGCGTTCGGCCGGATACTGGCTGCCGGACAGCTGATAGAGGTCCGCCGTCGGGCTGAACGAGTCGCTCCAGCCGAGGTAGTAGTGCGCCTCGGCGCGCGGCTGCCAGGACAGCCCGAGGCGGTAGCTGTTTTCGCCGAAGTTGCCGGAATATTGCGTCGTGGTCGTGCCAATCACTTGCCTGCTGGCGTTCTGCACGGACGATACTGACACGTAATCCGAACGCATCTCGTCGCGGCGTATGCCGCCGGTCAGCTTCCAGTCCGGGATGAATTCGACTGCGTCCTGAACATAGGCACTGAAGGTTTCACCTTGGTAGGTGTTGGTCGGACGAGTGTCGAAAAGCTGGCCGGTCACCCCATTGACGAAGCCGACCACGTCCTTAAAGTAGATTCCGCTGTTGCCGACATTCGCCAGCGCCCAGCGCCTGGCCTCTTCCTTCAGATATTCAACGCCGGTGACCAGTTCGTGCTTCATGCCGAAGGCCTTGAAACGCGTGTTGAGATCGCTCTGGATGACCAGGTTGTCGGTATCGGTCTGCCGCGTCTTGGCACTGCCGCCGCTGGCGAAATTGGTCGCGGTGCCCGGCGCCGAAGCCCAGTACGAGCGCTTGTAGTTGCTCGAGCGCAGCACCGTCCGCCATTGCGTATCGGGCGACATCGTGAACAGGTAGTTGAGGCTCGTAATGTTGGTTTCGCTGTCGTCGAAAGTGCCATCGACGCCCCAGAAGGCGCCTGATTTGGCGTAGTTTTCATCCGGCCGCTTGGTCACGCTGTCGAAGCGGACGCCGTAATCGGCCCGGTCCTGGGTGGCCAGATAGAGGTGGCTCAAAGTCACCTCGTGCGCGGTACCCAGGCCGAAGGCAAGGCTCGGAGCAAAACCCTGGCGATGGATTTCCGGCGTCGTTCCCGTCACCGGATTGCTTCGCGAACTGCCCTCGTCGCGCGTCATGAAGTTGATGCGCAGCGCCGTGTTGTCGGCAATCCGCTCATTTAAATCGGCCTTGGCTTCAAAAAATTCGTTGCTGCCAATGCCGATGCTGGCCTTGTTGATGCCATACAGCGTTGGCGTTTTGCTCACCTGATTGATCACACCGCCGGCCTGACCGCGCCCGAAGAGCATGGCCGCCGCGCCGCGCAGGACATCGACCTGCTCGGTGTTGAACACCTCGCGGTTGTACTGGGCGGTATCGCGGATGCCGTCGAGGTACATGTCGCCAAAGGTGTAGAAGCCGCGCAACATCATGTTGTCGCCGGAACGGCCGCCCTCGGCGGCGTTGAACGAGAGGCCGGAGACATTGCGCAGCGCCTCGCGCAGCGAATTCGCCTCCTGCTCTTCCATCAGCGAACGGGTAATGGTCGTGATCGCCTGCGGCACGTCGTGCGGGTCCTGCACCACCTTGCCGACCCGGGTCTTGCTAGCCCGATAACCGTCCTGCTGCTCGGCCGTTGCCTTGACGGTGACCGGCGCCAGCGTCTGCTCCTCGGCCGCAGACGCATTTGCCACGCCGAGTAAGCCAGCAACAACAGCCGCCCCCAGCGGCAATCGACCGGCCTGTCGCCGGCCACGGGAGGGTGCCGGCGATACCCCGCGCACCTGAAATTTCACATCGTTATTTTTCACAAACAGTCCTCTGTCGAGTCACAAATGGCTGGCTGGCAGGAGGCTGGCTGGCTGGCCGAACAATAGATGTTCGAGAGGTGAAACAGTTACCCGTCGATGGCCGACAAAACAGTCGGACAAAACCGCGGAGACACCCTCTGGAACGCACTTCAAGACATGGCGGGCAGGAAAGCGGCTGGCGAGTCGATCAACTTAGATGCGAATGTATCGCATTTGCAACAACACATCAACACGGTTGCGAATGATTCGCAATAATTATTGACATCAATTCTCATCTACGAGAAGATGCGACCAATTCTTGTTTGCAATAGGCGCCCACCATGAACCCGCAGCCCCCCTCTCCCGAGCCCGCCCCGCCCGCCGAAAAAACCGAAAACCGCCCGCGGATCGATAGCAAAAAGATTCTCGCCGGCGCCACGACGGTCGAGATCGAACACGCCGGCCAGCGCTACCTGCTGCGTGTGACACGCGAAAACAAACTGATCCTGACCAAATAGTTTCTCTCCGCCGCCCCTCTTCATTGCCCTCTCGTTCCCATAGCCAGCCAGCATCCGCCAGCCAAGGGTTTTTTCGAGACCGCCGGCCAAGCCCGAACTGCAGACCATGAGCTACACCCTTTCCCGTCCTTCACCCTTCCAGCGCAGCGGCCTCCTGACCGCAGTCATTGGCCTGCATGTCGGCGTTTTCCTGCTCATCCTGGCGGCCAAAACCGTGGTGCCGCAGATCCTGGAAATCCCGCTCGTCGTTGATCTGCTGGAAACGCCCGAGATCAAGAAAGCGCCGGTCGCCAAGCCCTTGCCGATGGCCAAGCCGGTGCCGGTCAAGCGGGTGCAGACGCCGGCACCAAAGGCCGCCGCCCCGGTCGTCGAAGCTACGCAGAGCAACATTCCGGCGCCCGCCGCCATCGTTGCCGCGCCGGTCGAAGTCAAGCCGGCCCCCGTGACGCCGCCGGCCGAGCCGGTCAGCCAGGCGCGTTTCGATGCCGATTATCTGAAGAACCCGGCCCCCGCCTATCCGCCGCTCTCGCGCCGCATGGGCGAGGAAGGCAAGGTCGTGCTGCGCGTCTCGGTCAATGCGCAGGGTTCGGCCGACAACGTTGAAATCAGGACGTCGTCAGGCAGCCAGCGACTCGACGAGTCGGCGCAAAAAACCGTGCGCAACTGGAAATTCATCCCGGCCAAGCGCGGCGACAACGCTGTCCAGAGCTGGGTGCTGGTTCCCATCATTTTCAAATTGGAGCAATAACATGCAGGAAAACGCTTTCGGCTTCGCCCACCTGTGGGCCAGCGGCGACAGCATTTCACACGCCGTCGCGATCATCCTCGCCATCATGTCCATCGTCAGCTGGTACCTCATCCTGGCCAAGGCCGTCGATTGGTGGATGGTGCGCCGGGCGGCCAAGGCGCTTGGTGCCTTCTGGTCGGCGAGCAGTGTCGGCGATGGCATCGCCCTGCTCAATCAGGCCAGCCAGAATAGCCCGTACGCCCAACTGGCGACGCAAGCCAACGGCTGCAATAACGATTGCGAAGCCGCTCCCGGCCGCCTCGCCTCGCGCTTCGACCCGGCCGAGCAGATGGAACGCGCCCTGCGCCAGCAACTTTCCACGACGCAAGCCAGTATGGAAAACGGCCTGACCCTGCTCGCCACGACCGGCGCCACGGCGCCTTTTGTCGGCCTGCTCGGCACCGTCTGGGGTATTTACCACGCGCTGCTCGCCATCGGCCTGTCCGGCCAGGCGGCGCTGGAAAAGGTGGCCGGCCCGGTCGGCGAGGCGCTGATCATGACCGCCGCCGGCCTCGCCGTGGCGCTGCCCGCCGTCTTCGCCTACAACGCCTTCACCCGTGCCAATCGCGTCATCCTGGCCGACCTCGACGCCTTCGCCCACGACCTGCATGCCTTCTTCACGGTCGGCAAGCCGTTTGTCGCCAACAGCGCGCAGATTCATCCGATGCGTGCGCGCCTTGCGACGGAGGCCGCATGATGACGCGCCCCCTTCACTCACTTCGTTCATTGCCCCCCGAGGGGGCACAGGCCTCCCTTGGGACGGCCCGGCGGGAGACCTGACATGGCCATGGGCAGCTTCAATGCGCAGAACCACCCGATGCCGACGGCGGAAATCAACATGACGCCGCTGGTCGATGTGATGCTGGTTTTGCTAATCATTTTCATCATCACCGCGCCGCTCATGACGCATCAGGTGCCGGTCGACCTGCCGCGCGCCTCAAGCACGCCGACCCCGGAAAAGCCGCTGACGCTGCAAGTCAGCATCGATGCCGACAACCAGGTTTTTTTGGCCGAAACTCCGGTTGACCGTAGCAGCCTCGAAGCGCGCTTCAGCGAAGCCGTGGCCCAGGACGCCAAGGTCGAAATGCACCTGCGCGCCGACCGCGCAACGCGCTACGAAACGGTCGCCGAAACGATGAGCGCGGCGCGGCGGGCCGGGCTGACCCGGATCGGCTTCGTCACCCAGCCGGGCGCCGCACCGCTCTGAATTCCATTTTTTTCAAACCATCCTCAAGCCAGCCACGCGAATCGCCAGCCAGAGAAACCAGGGAGTCTTATCCATGTTGTCCATCAACAAACTTGTTTCCGCCGTAGCCTTGTCCGCCGCGCTGGCCGCCCCGGCCCTGGCCCTCGAATACCCGATCGGCGTTCCCCAGCAGAAAGCCGGCATGGAAATCGCCGCCGTCTATCTGCAGCCGATCGAAATGGAGCCGGAAGGCATGATGCGCAAGGTGTCCGAATCGGACATCCACATCGAAGCCGACATCCACGCCCTGGCCAACAACCCGAACGGTTTCGAGGAAGGCGCCTGGATGCCTTACCTGCTGGTCAAGTACGAAGTCAGCAAGATCGGCGACGCCTACAAGGTGGCCGGCGATTTCATGGCGATGGTCGCCAACGACGGCCCGCACTACGGCGAAAACATCAAGCTGGCCGGCCCCGGCAAGTACAAGGTGAAGTACACCATCCTGCCGCCGTCGGCCAACCCGCACGCTCACTTCGGCCGCCACACCGACCGCGCTACCGGCGTTCGCCCGTGGTTCAAGCCGTTTGAAGTCGACTACGAATTCACCTACGTCGGCATCGGCAAAAAAGGCGGCTACTGATCATGAAACTCGCCAAAATCACCGCTGCGCTGGTCGCGGCGGGGCTGGCCCTGCCAGTGCTCGCCGCCGGCCCCGACGCCGCGACGCTGCAAAAGCTGGTCGACCGCATGGAAAAGCTGGAAGCGCGCAACGTCGAGCTGGAGAAGGAAGTCAAATCGCTCAAGGGCGAAAGCGCTGATATCGCCAAGGGTCTCGACAGCCCGCGCCTGTCGCAATACGAGCCGGAGCTGACGGTGCGCCTGAAGGCCGTCGAAAAGGATGCGCTGGAAATGAAGAAGTCGGCCAGGCTCGCCGACAAGCTCGACGGCATCAAGGTCGGCGCGGCGCTGACCACGGTGGCCCAGCATGCTTCCGGCCTGCCCACGGGTACGGTGGACGGCGGCAGCCAGCTCAACTACCGGGCCGATGTCACGGTCGAACTGCCGCTCGAAGCGATCGGCGACATCGAGCAGAAAGTTTTCGCCCATGTCCGCATCGGCCAGGGCCAGGGTCTGAACGCCCCGTTCTCCGGCCTCGCCCATTTTGCCAGCGCCCCCAATGCAGTGGCTTTCCGGGCCAGCGGCGCCAACCCCGACGATTCGGTGGCCATCCTCGGCCAAGCCTGGTACCAGGCGGCTATTCCGCTGCCGTTCGGCGGTTTCAAGCCTTATTCGCGCGAGAAACTGGAGCTCACCTTCGGCAAGATGGACATCTTCGGCTTCTTCGACCAGAACACCGGCGCTGGCGATGAGGCCAAGCAGTTCCTGAATTCCGTCCTCGTGCACAACCCCCTGCTCGATGCCGGCGGCGAAGTTGCCGTCGACGGCAATGGCTTCCAGCCGGGCGTGATCGCTGCTTACGTCAACGAGACGAACAAGGCCGAACCGTGGCGCCTGTCGCTGGGGCTTTTGGGTGCCGGCGACAAGGGCTCCAATTACCAGAAGAGCCTGACCTCGCCGCTCATCATGTTCCAGGCTGAAAAGCAGCTCAAGCTCTTCGGTGGCCTGACCGGCAACTACCGCGCCTATGCCTGGACACGCAATTCGGCTGGCGAACTTGATGGTGTCACCACCGGCAAGCACACCGGCGTCGGGATTTCGGTCGACCAGCGCGTTGGCGACGGGGTCAATCTGTTCGCCCGCTATGGCCAGTTGATCGACGGCGAGTTGCCGTTCGACAAGGCGCTTTCGGTCGGCGCCGAAATCAGCGGCAATTACTGGGGCCGTGGCGGCGACGCCGTCGGTATCGGCGGTAGTTGGTTGAAGGCGAGCAAGGCTTATCGCGATCTGGGCAGCAACGGCGGCGTTGGTGGCGACATCGATGGCGATGGCAATTTCGACTTCACCTACACGCCGGCGGGAGCCGAAAAGGTCGCCGAAATCTATTACCGCTACCGCATTTCGCCGCAATTCGAGATCACGCCAGACCTGCAGTGGATCGGTCGCGCCGGGGCCAACCCGGATGCGAAGAACGTCAAGGTCTTCGCCCTGCGCGCCAACATCGCCTACTAAGGAAAGCTCATGAAAACCGCCCGCCTGCTTTTCATTTTTAGCCTTTTTTTCGGGTCGACCCTAGGGCCAGCCGTTGTTTCTGTGGTCGTAGCAACGGCCGCCGACCTGCCGACCTACAAGCTGCTCATGAAGGATGGCCGCATTCATCCCGAAACGCTGGAAGTCCCGGCCATGACCCGCTTTCGGCTGGAGGTGAAAAATGAAGGGCCGGGCGCGGCGGAATTCGAGAGTCTGGAACTGAAGAAAGAACTGGTCCTCGCCCCCGGCGTCACGCGGAATCTGGTGTTTTTTCCGATGAAGCCGGGGACGTACAAGTTCTTTGACGACTTTCATCCGGAAACCGGGCAGGGAAAGATCGTCGCCAAGTAAGAGGCGCTAACAAAATGCAGCGAAGCGGTCCTGGCTAGGCGGACCGACGAAGACAGTACGAGTAGTACGGCGAGGAGGTTCAACAACGCCAGGAGCATTTTGTTAGCGACTCAATTCGCCAGCCAGCCACATCAATAAATAGCCAGCAAGCACGGAGCACAGCATGGGTAACGCATTTTTTGTCGTCTGGCGTGAGAGCCTTGAGGCTTTCCTGATCGCCGGCATTCTCTACGCCTGGTTGCAGGCCAACGACGCGACCGGCAAGGGCAAGCGCGCCCTGTTCATCGGCCTCGGCGCCGGCGTCGGGCTCGCCCTGCTGCTCGGCTGGGCGCTGCTCACGGTGCAGGACGAACTGACCGGCGAGGCGCTGGAAATCTTCCAGACCGCGACGCTCTTCGTCGCTGCCGGCCTGATCACCCAGATGGTGCTGTGGATGCGCAAACACGGCCGGCAGATGAAGGCCCGGCTACATGCCGACCTGGCCGCCGCCCGCGAGCGGTCCGGCTATTTCGGCGTCGCCGTGGTAGCGGCGCTGGCCGTCGCCCGCGAAGGCGCGGAGACGGTGATTTTCCTTTACGGCATGGCCCAGGAAGGCGACCTGACGCCGCTGTGGATCGGCGCCCTGGCCGGCTTTTCCGGGGCCTGGGCAACCGCCTGGCTGGCCGCCAAAAGCCTGGCCCGGCTCAACATCGGCCTGCTCCTGCGGCTGTCGTCGATCCTGCTGCTGGTGCTGGCCTCGGCCCTGCTCATCGCCGCCATCGACCGCCTGATCGGCGCCGGCACCCTGCCGCCGCTGCTCGACCCGGTGTGGGATAGCTCGATGCTGATCGACGACACCACCAAGGCCGGCAAGCTGCTTGCCGACTTCTCCGGCTACCGCGCCCGCCCGGCCCTGAGCAGCCTGCTCGTCTGGGCCGGCTACTGGAGCGTCGTGCTCGTTGCCTGGCGGAGGACCGGCCGTGGCTGAACACGTCATCCAGTTCCACCCCAGCCGACCGCGCGACGATAAAAACAAAAGCAGGCCCCACGGTCGACTGGAAAAAATCGGTCTTTTCCTGAGGAATAACCGCCGCCCGATCATCGCCGTCCAATGGCTGATCGTCATCCTCTACGCCGCGATGGTCATCATCCCGGCGTTTTTGCCTTTGCCGCCGGAAGACGCCCATATCTGGGACAACCTGCGGCTGTTCGCGCAATTCTGCTTCTGGGGCCTGTGGTGGCCGGGCGTCATGATCGCCACGGTAACGATGGGCCGCGTCTGGTGCGGCCTGTTCTGCCCGGAAGGCTCGCTCTCCGAATGGGTCAGCCAGTACGGCCGGGGGAAGGCGCTGCCGCGCTGGCTCAAATGGACCGGCTGGCCTTTCGTCGCCTTCGTGATGACCACGGTGTACGGCCAGCTGGTCAGCGTTTACGAATACCCGCAAGCGGCGTTGCTGGTCCTCGGCGGCTCGACCGTCGCGGCCATCGGCATCGGCCTGCTCTACGGCCGCGAAAAGCGCATCTGGTGCCGCTACCTGTGCCCGGCCTCCGGCGTTTTCGCTGTGCTGGCCAAGATCGCCCCGCTCCACTACAAGGTCGACCGCGAGGCCTGGGACAAGTATCAAGGTGACTTCGAACCGGTCAACTGCGCACCGCTGCTCGACGTCCGGCGCATGACCAGCGCCTCGGAATGCCACAGCTGCGGCCGCTGCGCCGGCCAGCGCGACGCCGTCACCTACTCGGCCCGCTCACCGTTCAGCGAAATCCTCGACTTCAACAATCCCGCCCGCACGCCGGATGCGCTGACGCTCGTCTACGGCGTCCTCGGCGTCGCCACCGCCGCCTTCCAATGGACGCTCAGCCCCTGGCTACTCAACGCCAAACTAGCCGCTGCCGAATGGCTCGTCGACCACGACCACTTCGCCCTGCTCGACAACGACGTGCCGTGGTGGCTGCTCACCCATTACCCGGAAGCCAGCGACCTGTTCACCTGGCTCGACGGCGCGCTGATCCTCGCCTACCTGCTCGGCGGCGGCTTCCTGCTCGGCAGCCTGCTGCTCATCGGCCCGGCCCTCGCCGCCCGCCTGCTCAAAACCGAACACCTGACCTGGCAACGCTTCACCCTGGCCCTCACCCCACTCGCCGCCGCCAGCGTCATCCTCGGCCTGTCGATGCTCACCGTCACCCATTTGAAAGCCGAACACCTGTGGCTCGGCTGGCTTCCATATTTCCGCATCGGATTGCTGACGGCAGGCTGCCTCGGCAGCCTGTGGCTGGCTTTCCAGCTGACCCTGCGGTCAACCGGAAATATCGGCCAAAAATGGACTGCCGGAATCGCCATGCTGTGGCCGGTCGGGCTGATGGCAACGGTGTGGACGCTGGTTTTCTTTGTCTGGTAGCACAACGCGCTGAGCATGCGAATCTGCCGTCGACAATCTTTACAAAATCATTCAAGTGCACCGTCGATGGTATTTCAGCCCATTGTTTTTTATAAATTATTTACAACCGGCATCAATAATGCTCTATCTCCAGCGGACACACCGTTTGCTCTCAAGGAGAAAAAAATGAAATCCATCAATTCGATCATTGCCGCCGGCTTACTCTCCGTGGCGAGCTTTTCGGCCCAAGCCGTTTCGCTCGATTTCAACATCATCGTTCGCGATTTTCGCGGCGGCGGCGTAGCCAATAATCCGGATTTCAACAACACACTGATCAGCGGGCTGACCACCGGGATGGTCGCAAGCATGCTCGATGCCAACGGCAAACCGGTCTATGTCGGTAGCGGCGGCGGCGGCAACGCCAGCGGCAATGTCTTCAGCACGAGCAGTTTCGCTGCTTGGTACCGTCCCTGCGATGGAGGGGCGTACTCCTGCGACAGCCAACGCACCGTCACGCTCACCGCCAATGTCGATGCCAACGACGTCCTAACCTACTTCAATAGCTCGTATTTCCCGCTTGATACCTTGACCAACCCCAGCATCTGGGACGCCAGCGGCCACAATTTCTTCTTCACCTCCGAGCTGAATCTCAGCCTGATCTACGATCCGACCAAGGCGAACGAGTTTTCCTTCACCGGTGACGACGATGTTTGGGTATTCATCAACGGCCAGCTCGTACTGGACATCGGTGGTATACACGGCGCGACCTCCGGTTCGTTCGATCTCGACAATCTGGTCGGCGGTCTCGGCATCAGCCCCTACGACCAGTACAGCTTCACCATGTTCCACGCCGAGCGCCATACGACCGAATCGACCCTCAACATCACCTCAACCCTCGGCCAACCGCTCAACCGTGTTCCCGAACCGGAAACGCTTGCCCTGCTCGGCATTGCCCTCCTCGGACTGGCCGGCGCACGCGCCACGCGAAAAAGCTGAGATAGCAAGACCGCAAGTCGTTCTGCAAGCAGCAAGAAAAGGCCGGTTGAACCGGTAATGCCGTTCAGTTAAGGTCTTTTTTCAGGTATTTGACGGCATAGCGTTTT
>NZ_JAVHPH010000230.1:0-3493 GCF_036170495.1 Azonexus sp. | reverse complement strand
AGGCAAACGAAGATTCTAGCACGAAGGAGGCCATGCCCCGGGACCGCTTGTGCGGCGCAGCAGGTTGATCAGGCCATGGCATCCCGTTATAGTGCGATTCGTTCCGTGGGAGAGTGCAGATTCGTCTGCCACCGAAGGCGCAAAGCGACCCGAAGACGCTCAGGCAAAAAGACCACGAAACAAGGCGCAAGCCAAAAAACTCTGGAGAGCCATGGCGGTTATTGCCGACATCCACCGATCGGGCGAATCTCTCAGGTATCAAGGGGTGAAACGCAAGATTTGATCTTTCGTTTCACTCCTTTTTCGTTTCTACTACTAGCATTAAAAATGCCCGCAAAGGATTGATATGCTGAAGAAAACGGTTTTGAATGCCGCCCACCGCGCGATGAATGCCCGGATGGTCGATTTTGGCGGCTGGGACATGCCGGTCAATTACGGCTCGCAGATCGAGGAGCACCACGCGGTCCGCAACGACTGCGGCATGTTCGACGTGTCGCACATGTGCCCGGTCGATGTCGTCGGCGCCGATTGCCGTGTTTTCCTGTCCCGCCTCGTCGCCAACGATGTGGCCAAGCTCAAGGTTTCCGGCAAGGCGCTCTACTCGGCCATGCTCAACGAACATGGCGGCGTCATCGACGATCTGATCATCTATTTCCTGACCGATACCCGTTTCCGCATCGTCGTCAATGCCGGCACCGCCGAGAAGGACCTGGCCTGGATGCAGGCCAGGGTCGCCGAATGGAAACTCGACGTGACCATCACCCAGCGCCGCGATGGCGCCAACGCGCTCGGCATCATCGCCGTCCAGGGCCCGCATGCCCGCGCCAAGGTCTGGCAGGTGCTGCCCCAGGCCAAGGCCGCCATCGCCGACCTCAAGCCCTTCTTTGCCGCCGAAGTCGACCCGTATTTCATCGCCAGTACCGGCTACACCGGTGAAGACGGCTATGAAATCATGCTGCCGGCCAGTGAAGCCGAAGCGCTATGGAACAAACTCAAAACGGCCGGCGTCGCCCCCTGCGGCTTGGGCGCCCGCGACACGCTGCGCCTGGAAGCCGGGATGAATCTCTACGGCCAGGATATGGATGAGACGGTTTCGCCGCTCGACGCCGGTCTGAGCTGGACGGTCGCCATGAAGGACGAGCGCGATTTCGTCGGTAAATCGGCGTTGACCGTAGCCGGCCAGCAGAAACAATTCCTCGGCCTGATCCTGCTCGACAAGGGCGTGCTGCGCGGCCACCAGAAAGTCACGACCCGGCACGGCGACGGTGAAATCACCTCCGGCAGTTTCTCGCCGACCCTCCAGCGGTCGATCGCCCTCGCCCGCCTGCCGATGGGCGTGCAGATCGGCGATGAAGTCGAAGTCGACATCCGCGGCAAGCTGCTCAAGGCCAAGGTCAGCAAACCCGTATTCGCCCGTAACGGCAAAGCTGTCATCTAAATTCAACCCATTCAGGAGAAAACCATGTCCAACGTCCCGTCTCACCTCAAGTACGCCACCTCCCACGAGTGGGTTCTGGTCAACGCTGACGGCAGCGTCACGGTCGGCATCACCGACCACGCCCAGGAAGCGCTAGGCGACCTCGTTTTCGTCGAACTGCCGGAAGTCGGCGCCCATTTTGATGCAGAGAAGGAAATCGCCGTCGTCGAATCGGTCAAGGCTGCGGCGGATGTCTACGCGCCGATCTCCGGCACCGTGACCGAAGTGAACCAGGCCGCTGTCGATGCGCCGGAATCGGTCAATCAGGACGCCTATGCTGCCTGGCTGTTCAAGATGACGCCGGACAATGTGGCCGATGTCGACAAGATGCTCGACGCCACTGCTTACCAGGCCGTCGCTGACGCCGCCTAAGCATCACCAGCATTTAAAGCTCCTCCCCCGTCAAGGGGGTGGCTGGGAGGGGGATGGGTTCGGTTTGCGCCATGAACCCATCCCCACCCCGGCCCTCCCCTTGAAGGGGAGGGAGTTCACAGCAACCGTTTTCAAGGATTCCCATGCCGTTGAATCTTCCCCTTTCCGCCCTCGAGCAGCACGACGAGTTCATCGGCCGTCACATCGGCCCGGGCGCGGCCGAAATGGCCGCCATGCTGGCGACCATCGGCGCCGATAGCCTTGAGCAGTTGATCGACCAGACCGTCCCGGCCGCCATTCGCCTGCCGGCCGACCTGGCGCTGCCCGTGCCGCGCCGCGAACACGAAGCCCTGGCCGATCTCAAGGCGATCGCCGGCAAGAACGTGATCAACAAATCCTGCCTCGGCATGGGCTATTACGACACGCTGACACCCAAGGTCATCCTGCGTAACGTCATGGAAAGCCCGGGCTGGTACACCGCCTACACGCCCTACCAGGCCGAGATCGCCCAGGGCCGCCTCGAAGCGCTGATGAATTTCCAGCAGATGGTCGTGGACTTGACCGGGCTGGAAATCGCCAACGCCTCGCTGCTCGACGAAGCGACCGCCGCCGCCGAGGCGATGACCATGGCGCGTCGCGTTTCCAAGTCGAAATCGAACCGCTTTTTCGTCGATGCCAACTGCTTCCCGCAGACCATCGACGTGGTCAAGACCCGCGCCGGCTATTTCGGCTTCGAACTGGTGATTGCTACGGTCGACCCGGAAAATGCCGCAAAAATTGAAAGTGAAGATTTCTTCGGCGCCCTGCTCCAGTACCCTGGCGCCAACGGCGAAGTCCGCGATCTGACCGACGTCATTGCCGGCCTGAAAGCCAAGGGCACGACAGTGGCCGTGGCCAGCGACCTGATGGCGCTGGTTGTCATCAAATCGCCCGGCGCCATGGGCGCCGACATCGCCCTCGGCTCCAGCCAGCGCTTCGGCATCCCGATGGGCTTCGGCGGCCCGCATGCCGCCTTCTTCGCCACCCGCGAAGCCTATGTCCGCTCGATGCCAGGCCGCATCATCGGCGTTTCCAAGGATGCGCGCGGCAAGACCGCCTACCGCATGGCGCTGCAAACCCGCGAACAGCACATTCGCCGCGAGAAGGCCAATTCCAACATCTGCACCTCGCAGGTGCTGCTCGCCAACATGGCCGGCCTGTTCGCCGTCTACCACGGACCGCAGGGCCTGAAGACCATCGCCGGGCGCATCCACCGGCTGACCGCGATCTTCGCTGAAGGCTTGAAGCGCGCCAGCATCAATGTGCTGACCCGGCAGTTCTTCGACACCCTCCACATCGACCTCGGCGCCCGGGCCGAAACGATTTACCCGGAGGCGCTGGCTGCCGGTTACAACCTGCGCCGCGTCTCGGCTGGCGTGCTCGGCATTTCTTTCGACGAAACGACCAGCCGCAACGATGTTGCCACGCTGTTCAAGCTGATCACCCAGGTCACGCTGGACATGGACGCCATCGACGCCCAGGTCGCCGCCGCCGATTCGGCCCTGCCCGAGGCGCTGATCCGCCGCGATGCCGTGCTCCAGCACCCGGTATTCAACACGCACCACACCGAACACGAGATGCTGCGCTACCTGAAGGCGCTGCAGA
>NZ_JAVHPH010000229.1:0-3494 GCF_036170495.1 Azonexus sp. | reverse complement strand
CGGTAAGTTTGGCGTGTTAAAATAGCAAATTACGCTTGAATCAACTAATAAGGCATCGCGCTAGCGGTGCGAATGTGAGACATGGACCAATTCGCCAAAGAAACATTGCCGATCAGCCTCGAAGACGAGATGCGGCGTTCATACCTCGATTACGCCATGAGCGTGATCGTTGGCCGGGCGTTGCCGGATGCGCGCGACGGCCTGAAGCCGGTGCATCGCCGGGTGTTGTTCGCGATGCACGAGCTGAACAACGACTGGAACAAGGCGTACAAGAAATCGGCGCGTATCGTCGGTGACGTGATCGGTAAATACCACCCGCACGGCGACACCGCGGTCTATGACACGATCGTGCGCATGGCGCAGGATTTCTCGCTGCGCTACATGCTGGTCGACGGCCAGGGCAACTTCGGTTCGGTTGACGGCGACAACGCGGCGGCGATGCGTTACACCGAAGTGCGGATGGCCAAGATTGGCCACCAGTTGCTGGAAGACCTCGACAAGGAAACCGTCGATTTTGGGCCGAACTACGACGGTTCCGAGCACGAGCCGCTGGTCATGCCGGCGCGTATCCCCAACCTGCTGATCAACGGTTCGTCCGGTATCGCGGTCGGCATGGCGACCAATATTCCGCCGCACAATCTCAATGAAGTCATCGCCGGCTGCCTGGCCATGCTGGAAAACCCGGCGATCAGCATCGACGACCTGATTGCCTACATTCCCGCGCCGGACTTCCCGACCGCCGGCTTGATCTACGGCATGACCGGCGTCCGCGAGGGGTACCAGACCGGCCGTGGCCGCGTCATCATGCGCGCCCGCACGCATTTCGAGGATATGGAAAAGGGCAATGGTCGTCAGGCGCTGATCGTCGACGAAATTCCCTACCAGGTTAACAAGAAGTCGCTGATCGAAAAGATTGCCGAGCTGGTCAACGAGAAGAAGATCGAAGGCATTTCCGACATTCGCGACGAGTCCGACAAGTCGGGCATGCGCATCGTCATCGAACTGAAGCGCGGCGAAGTGGGCGAGGTCATTCTCAACAACCTGTACAAACAGACGCAACTGCAGGATACCTTCGGCATGAACATGGTGGCGCTGGTCGATGGCCAGCCGCGCCTGCTCAACCTCAAGCAGATGCTCGAATGCTTCCTGTCGCACCGTCGCGAAGTCATCACGCGGCGTACCGTCTTCGAACTGCGCAAGGCGCGCGAACGCGGCCATATCCTCGAAGGTCTGGCCGTTGCGCTGTCCAACGTCGACGACATCATCACCCTGATCAAGGCGGCGCCGACACCGGCTGATGCCAAGCGCGGCCTCATGGAGCGTACCTGGCGCAGCGCCGTGGTCGAGGAAATGCTGGTGCGTGCCGCTTCCGATGCTTCGCGTCCGGATGGTCTGGCGCCGGAGTTCGGTTTGTCGGCGCAGGGCTATCGTCTGTCCGACGCCCAGGCACAGGCTATTCTCGAGCTGCGCCTGCAACGCCTGACCGGGCTGGAGCAGGACAAGATCGTTAGCGAGTACAAGGACGTCATGGCCAAGATCCTCGATCTGCTCGACATCCTGGCCAAGCCGGAGCGCATTACCGAAATCATCGTCACCGAACTGGTGGCGATTCGCGACCAGTTCGGCGACGAGCGTCGCTCGGAAATCATCCTGCAGACGCACGAATTGAGCCTCGAAGACCTCATTACGCCGCAGGACATGGTCGTTACGTTGTCGCATGGCGGCTACATCAAGGCCCAGCCGCTGGCCGACTACCGCGCCCAGCGCCGGGGCGGTCGCGGCAAGCAGGCCGCAGCGATCAAGGAAGAGGATTTCGTCGATCACCTGTTTGTCGCCAATACCCACGATTTCATCCTGTGTTTCTCGAACCGTGGCCGCTGCTACTGGCTCAAGGTTTACGAGGCGCCGCAGGGCAGCCGGGTTAGCCGCGGCAAGCCGATCGTCAATCTCTTCCCGCTGGAGGAAGGCGAACGGATCAACGCCGTGCTGCCGGTCAAGGAATTTTCCGATGACCAGTTTGTGTTCATGGCGACCGTCATGGGTACCGTCAAGAAGACGCCGCTCTCCGATTACTCGAACCCGCGCAAGGCCGGCATCATTGCTGTCACGCTCGATGAAGGCGATTACCTGATCGGCGTCGAGCTGACCAGCGGAACGAGCGATATCGTGCTGGTGTCCAATGCTGGCAAGGCGGTGTGGTTCGACGAAGAAGATGTCCGTCCGATGGGCCGTGGCGCCCGTGGCGTGCGCGGCATGCGTCTGATGGAAAATCAGTCGGTGATTTCGTTGCTGGTCGCCGATAACGATCAACAGACCGTGCTCGTCGCTACCGAGAACGGTTACGGCAAGCGTACCGTGCTCGCCGATTTCCGCCATTCCGGTCGCGGCACGCAGGGTGTACGCGCCATTGCCGATAGCGAGCGTAACGGCATCGTCGTTGGCGCCAAGCTGGTCAATGACGAAGACGAAATCATGCTGATCACCACCGGCGGCGTGCTGATCCGCACCCGCGTCGCGGAAATCCGCGGCATGGGCCGGGCGACGCAGGGCGTCACGCTGATTTCGCTGGATGACGGCGAGAAGCTGGCCGGTCTGGAGAAAGTCGCTGAAACGGTGGCTGAGGTTGATGCCGATGCTGAATTGGAGTCTTCCACGGTCAACCCGGAAAATGAGCAAAATCCGGAATCGTCCGAACCCAACGAAGGCGGAGAAGCATAAATGAGTCGCATCTGGAATTTCAGCGCCGGTCCGGCTGCTCTTCCCGAAGAAGTCCTCCTGCAGGCGCAGGAAGAACTGCTCGACTGGCATGGCGCTGGTTGCAGCGTCATGGAGATGAGCCATCGCGGCAAGGAGTTCGGCAGCATTCTCGGCCAGGCCGAAGCCGACCTGCGCGAGCTGATGGGCATTCCCGAGCAGTACAAGGTGTTCTTCCTGCAAGGCGGGGCGACGCAGCAGTTCGCGCAGATCCCGATGAACCTGCTGGCCGGTCGTTCGGCCGACTACATCGTGACCGGCTCGTGGTCGAAGAAGGCTTTCAAGGAAGCGCAGCGCATCGGCAATGTTCGTTGTGCCGCGACGACCGAGAGCAGCGGCTTCACCCGCCTGCCGGTGGCCGAAGAAATCAAGCTTGACCCGTTCGCCGCCTACCTGCACGTGTGCACCAACGAAACGATCCACGGCGTTGAAATCCCGGCCGAGCGCATTGCCGATACCGGCGTGCCGCTGGTCGCCGACATGTCATCGCATATCCTGTCGCGGCCGGTCAATGTCGAGAAATTCGGCCTGATCTACGCCGGCGCGCAGAAGAATATCGGCCCCTCCGGTGTGACGCTGGTCGTCGTCCATCGCGACCTGCTCGGCATGGCGCCGCTGAACATCCCGACGGTCATGGACTACGCCGTCATGGCTGAGCATGGTTCGATGCTCAATACGCCACCAACCTTCGGCATCTACGTCGCCGGCCTGGTTTTCCAGTGGCTCAAGCGGCAGGGCGG
>NZ_JAVHPH010000228.1:0-3527 GCF_036170495.1 Azonexus sp. | reverse complement strand
GCTTCTTCATCCTGCGCGCTCATTACCGCAGCCCGCTGAACTATTCGGATGCCCATCTCGACGACGCGCGGCGCAGTCTGGATAGTCTGTATTTCACGCTGCGCGATGTGCCGGCGGCAGCTGTCACCATCGACTGGAACAACGATTTCGCGGCCCGTTTTGCTGCCGCGCTGAACGAGGATTTCGACTCGCATGGCGCCATTGCGGTGCTCTTCGAAGTGGCGGCTGAGGCCAATCGTCAGAAGAGTGGCGAACTGTCCGGTTTGCTCAAGGCGCTGGGCGCCGTGATTGGCCTGCTCGAGCGCGAGCCGATGGCTTATCTGCAGGGCGGTGGGGCGGCTGGCGGCCTCGACGAGGCGGCGATCGAGCAGCTGATCGCCGATCGGGCAGCGGCCAAGAAGGCCAGGAATTTTGCCGAGTCGGATCGTATTCGCGATGAACTGAAGGCGGCGGGGATTGCGCTGGATGATAGTCCGCAGGGGACGACCTGGCGTCGGGCCTGAGTTTTTCCGTTTAATTAGCTTGGGGTTCCGCCTTGCTGGCGGGCGTACTTTCTTTTGCTTCGCCAAAAGAAAGTAGCCAAAGAAAAGGCGACCCCAGGGTCGGCGCCCTGCGGGTTCCTTGCGCTACTCGGCGGGCCGGGCGGCTTGCTAAACTCGCCTGCGGCTCAGACAACGCAAGCCGACTGCCCCCGGCCCGCCTGCGTTGCTCAGCGCCTCTCATGGGGCCCCAAAGGCGTCCGAGCTCAAACGGCATCCGCGTCACTAACTTCCACGGTCAACCGGGAAAAAGGCCAAAAATTGAAATCCATAGCTCCGGCGTGGACGCCTTGCCGGGCCCCTTGAGAGGTGCCGAGCAACGCAGGGGCTGGCGGATAAAGGGCGAGGACTGTCTGAGGGCGAAGCCCGAGTTCCGCAGCCCCCGCCAGTCCCGAGTAGCACAGGGAACCGGCGAAGCCGGCACCGACCCAGGGTCGCCTTCTTTTTGGTTACTTTTTCTTGGCGAAACAAGAAAAAGTGAGACGCCCCGCAAGGGCGGAACTCCAAGTTAATTTAGAAGAATGCCGGACCAAACATTGACTCCCTTTGACGGGAGAACGAGGTGCTACTTCAGAATCTTCCCGCCTTGCCCAATAACCGTCAGTTCAACAAAGCGCGACCCGAGCCGGGTGTTCGGGCCGTAGTTGATGCGGTAGCCACCGAGGTCAGCCCCGTTCATGCTTTCCAGGGAGCTCACCAGTTTGTCGCGGCTGAGATCCTTGCCGGCCCGCTTGAGGCCCTCGATCATGGTCCGGGCCATGAGGTAGCCTTCCATCCCGTAGTACGAGTAGGCGCCCTTGTCGGAGAGCTTTTGATAGTCGCGGACGACCGGTACGACGTTGTTCCACGGATAGGGAACGACCTGCGATACGCCAATGCCGCGTGAATCGGGGCCGAGTTCCTGAACGAGCAGTTCGGCGCCGACCGGGGAAAGCGTCATCAGCATCGGGTGCTGGCCGATTTTTTTCATGGCTTTGACGAAGGCGGCCGTTGGTTTGTACAGCGTCACCATGACCACGGCTTGCGGCGTCGTTTTGGCAATGGCTTCGACGGCCTTGGTGACATCCAGCGAATTGCGCTCGATGGTGCCGACGGCAGACGGCGCGAGGTTGTATTTTTTGAGCGCCGCAGTGACACCATCCAGGCCGGATTTGCCGAAACCGTCGTTTTGGTAAAACACGGCGATATTCTTCAGACCGAGCGAGACCATCTGGTTGACAATGGCTTCGGCTTCGTCGGCGTAACTCGCCCGGACGTTGAACATGTAGCGCGCATTGGGATTGGTGGCGAGCGATTCGCGCAGGGTGGCGGCGCCGGAAATGGTGCCGACCAGGGGCACCTTGGCCGGACCGAAGACGGTATTCATGGTTTCGGTGGTCGGGCTCGAGCCGTAATAGGCGAGTAGTGCGAAGACATTCTTTTCCTTGATCAGCGTCCTGGTGTTGGCGACGGTGCGCTCGGTTTCGTAGCCGTCGTCGAGGGCGATCAGTTCGAGCTTGCGGCCATTGATGCCGCCGGCCTTGTTGATCTGGTCGAAATAAGTCGTAATGGTTTGCCGCATGTCGAGGCCATAGGCGCCATTCGGACCGGATAAGGGGGCCGACATGCCGAGCGTGATCGTGGTCTCGGTGACGCCGGGCTCGGCCCAGCACATCGTGGAAAAGGCAATTACGCCAACGGTGGCCAAGCGCTTGAGAATTCGCATTGTTTGTCTCCCCCCTTGTTTTGATCGAATGATTCTAACAGTCGAGGATATTACCGGGAACACGGTCGGCCTTTCGGCAATTTGTTCAGTGCTACGGTCAACCGGAAAAAGGGCCAAAAATGAAACAGCCCCGGTGTCCCGAAAGTTTCGGGACACCGGGGCTGTGGTGCAAAGTCAGGCGTTATTCCGCAAAGAAATCCTTAACTTTGTAGTTTCGGCCGGCACTTTGTGCCTTAACCTGAACGGCCGGTTAGCCTTCTCTGCAAAGTTAAGGCGTTATTCCGCAAAGAAATCCTTAACTTTGTCCATCCACGATTTCGAGCGCGGATTGTGTTTGCCGGTGTTGGCACGGCTGGATTCTTCCAGTTCGCGCAGCAATTCCTTCTGGCGCTCGGTCAGGTTCACCGGGGTCTCGACGATGACGTGGCACATCAGGTCGCCATGGCTATGGCTACGCACCCCCTTGATGCCCTTGCCGCGCAGACGGAAGACGCGTCCGGACTGCGTTTCGGCTGGAATCTTGATGGCCGCGGCGCCGTCCAGGGTCGGGATTTCGATTTCGCCACCAAGAGCTGCGGCAGTGAAGGAGATCGGCATCTCGCAATGCAGGTCGTTGTGGTCGCGCGTGAATACGGCGTGCGGCTTGAGGTGAATCTGCACGTAGAGATCGCCCGGTGGGCCGCCATTGACGCCATGCTCGCCTTCGCCGGACAGACGAATGCGATCACCTTCATCAACCCCGGCCGGAATCTTGACGGCCAGCGTCTTGTGTTGCTTGATGCGGCCGGCGCCGTCGCAGCTCTTGCAAGGCTCGGCGATGAAACGGCCGGTGCCGTGACATTTGTGACAGGTCTGCTGGATCGAGAAGAAGCCTTGTTGCAGGCGAACCTGGCCGGAGCCGCCGCAGGTCGGGCAGGTCTTCGGCTGGGTGCCGGGCTTGGCACCGGAGCCGTTGCAGGGCTCGCAGATTTCCATGGTCGGAATACGGATCTTGGTTTCCGTACCGTGGGCGGCTTGTTCGAGCGTGATTTCCAGGTTGTAGCGCAGGTCGGCGCCGCGATAGATATTGGAGCGACCGCCACCGCTGCCGCCGCGACCGCCGAAAATTTCGTCGAAAATGCCGCCGAAGGCATCGGCAAAGCCGGCGCCGCCACCACCACCCATGCCGGCCTGCTGGTCAAGCCCGGCGTGGCCGTACTGGTCGTAGGCCGAGCGTTTCTGGCTATCAGACAGGATTTCGTAGGCTTCCTTGGCTTCCTTGAACTTCTCCTCGGCGCCCGGAT
>NZ_JAVHPH010000227.1:0-3545 GCF_036170495.1 Azonexus sp. | reverse complement strand
CGTTGGCCACGTAGTCATAGACACCCGTGCCGCCCAGGGCCGGATCGACGAAGACACCGGTCAGGATGGCGCCGAGGATGCCGCCGATACCATGGACGCCAAAGACGTCGAGGGAGTCGTCAGCACCGAGCATCTTCTTCAGGCCATTGACGCCCCACAGGCAGACCACGCCAGCCAGCAGGCCGATGATGATGGCGCCCATGACGCCGACGAAGCCGGCCGCCGGGGTGATCGCAACCAGACCGGCAACCGCACCGGAAGCAGCACCGAGCATGGAAGGCTTACCCTTGAGGACCCATTCGGCGAACATCCAGGACAGCGCGGCACAGGCCGTGGCAACCCAAGTATTGACCATGGCCAGCGCGGCACCGCCAGAGGCTTCGAGGGCGGAACCGGCGTTGAAACCGAACCAGCCGAACCACAGCAGGGAAGCGCCGATCATCGTGAAGGTCAGCGAGTGCGGGGCCATCGAGACGTTGCCCAGGCCGGTACGCTTGCCCACCATGTAGGCACCGACCAAACCGGCAACAGCCGCGTTGATGTGCACCACGGTGCCACCAGCAAAGTCGAGGGCACCCTTCTGGAACAGGAAGCCAGCCGTCTTGCCGGCGAGGTCACCAGCGGCCGCATCGATGTAGGCATCCGGACCCGCCCAGTACCAGACCATATGCGCCATCGGGATGTAGGACAGGGTGAACCAGATGACCATGAAGACCAGCACGGCGGCAAACTTGGCACGTTCAGCGAAGGCACCGACGATCAGACCGCAGGTAATCGCCGCGAAGGCGCCCTGGAAGATCACGAAGGCCAGTTCGGAGATGACCACACCCTTGGAGAAGGTCGCGCCAACCGATTCAATCGTCACGCCCTTCAGGAAGAGCTTGTCGAGCACGCCGAAGAACGCGTTGCCTTCGGTAAAGGCGGCGGAGTAGCCGTAGATCACCCAGAGAACCGAGATCAGCGAGAAGGTGACAAAAACCTGCATGAGCACCGAGAGCATGTTCTTGGTCCGGACCAGGCCACCGTAGAACAGCGCCAGGCCGGGGATGGACATCAGGATGACCAGAGCAGCGCAGACCATCACCCAGGCGTTGTCGCCCTTGTTGGCGACGAGCGGGGCAGCGGCCGGGGCCGGGGCAGCTTCAGCCACCGCGGGGGCGGCAGCTGCCGGCGCAGCAGCCGGGGCGGTGGCAACGGCAGCTTCAGGCGCCGCAGCTTTTTCTTCAGCCCAGGCCGGCGCGCCGAAACCGACGGCGCCGACCAGAGCCAGCAATGCAAAGAGGCGTTTCATGATTTGTGGCTCCTTAGAGGGCATCGGTACCGGTTTCACCGGTCCGGATACGAATAACCTGCTGGACGTCGAAGACGAAGATCTTGCCGTCACCGATCTTGCCGGTGCTGGCCGATTTCTCGATGGCTTCGATGACCTGATCGAGCTGGTCAGCCTTGACGGCGGCTTCGATCTTGACCTTGGGCAGGAAATCGACGACATACTCTGCGCCCCGATACAGCTCGGTATGGCCCTTCTGCCGGCCGAAACCTTTCACTTCAGTGACCGTGATGCCTTGCACGCCGATGGCGGACAAGGCTTCACGCACTTCGTCAAGCTTGAACGGCTTGATGATGGCGGTTACGAATTTCATGATGGCTAGTTCCCCAGAAAATTGAGACTTTTGATTCCCCCGCCGGCGCCGGCCGGTGCACTAGCGGAGGAGGTTTTAAGCTTGCTTAGAAAGACTTGGATACGGAGAGGACGGCGGTTGCCTTTCCAGCGTAGATCTGCTTGCCGGTAGTCGGCTTGGTCCAGGTGTAAGACCCCTTGGCGGCGTCGGTGTCGACATATGCCAGACCAAACACGTAACCACCGATGTCCTTGGTCACGCCAAGTTTCCAGTCGGTGTAATCCAGATCATCCCGGTTCTTAACATCGGTGTAACCGACATGGCCATTGACGCCCCAGCCACCGCCGAGGTCATAATTGGCAGACAAGTCGAAATACCCGGTGTTCTTGGTGTCAGCAATATCAAAATAGTTGGTCAGGGCATGCGAGTACTTGAAGGTCACGAACTTCCAGCTGGCCCCAAGATAGATTTCAAGGTTATCAACCGCCTTACCAAGGCCATTGTTCGAACCCGGGTAGTAGTAGTACAGGGCACCCACATCAACACCGAAATCACCAAAAGCGTGCTTGTAACCGCCGTAAAGGTCCATTTCAAGGTTGCCCTCGGGAAAGCCGGCGTACTCGCTGATATTCGAGTTCCAGTTACCGACATAGACGCCGCTGGAATGCGAGTAGTCGAAGCCGCCTTGCAGGGCCGGCTTGCCGAAAGTCTGGTCGATACCGCGGAAACGATAGCTGGAGAACAGGCCGATGTTGCCGGTCAGGGTGTGATCGCTGGCTGGAGCAGCTTCTTCGGCAAAAGCCGGCGCGGCAAAGGCGCTAACGAGGGCCAGAGCGATGAGTGATTTCTTCATGTTTTCTCTCCTACGGATTGATTAAAGTAAAAAAAAGAATTTTGTGCAGTACAGCAATAGCAGAAGGCATGCCAGGGTGTTTTTTTGATCAAAATCAAAGGATTGCCTGCTTCCTGACGAATCCTGCGCCCTCCTGTCGCACCATTACAGTGCGGCTAGATAAGGTCACGCACCACGGGTGAGCAGCCGCCGAAAACCGCAATAATTCCGCTGTGTTAAACTCAAAACCTCCACGGAGGACAACATGCTCGACCCCAAGACACTTGAAGAATTTGGCGCCAAGATCAGCGCCCTGCTGGCCAACTCGCCGGCCAAGGACATTGAAAAGAATGCCAAGATGGTGATGAGCGGCTTTTTCGCCAAGCTCGATCTGGTAACCCGCGAGGAATTCGACGTTCAGACCCAGGTTCTCGCCCGCACCCGCGAAAAGCTTCAAACTCTCGAAGCCCGCGTCGACGCGCTGGAAAAATCCCGCTCGGGACAGTAAGCCAGTGGCCCTGGCCATCGCGCACAGTCGCGGACTGGATGGCCTCAACGCGCCGCCGGTCATCGTCGAAGCACATCTGGCCAGCGGCCTGCCAAGTTTTACCCTCGTCGGTTTGCCCGACACCGAAGTCAAGGAAGCGCGCGATCGCGTGCGCGCCGCCATTATCAATTCCGGCTTCGAATTTCCCGCCAAACGGATCACCGTCAACCTGGCGCCAGCCGACCTGCCCAAGGAATCCGGCCGTTTCGATTTGCCCATCGCCCTCGGCATTCTCGCCGCCAGCGACCAGATTCCCGCCAAGCACCTGGCCGACTATGAATTTGCCGGCGAGTTGTCGCTGTCCGGCGAGCTGCGCCCGATTCGCGGCGCCCTGGCCATGGCCCTGCAAACGGCCGGTCACGGCAAGCATTTCATCCTGCCCGAAGCGAGCGCCCGCGAAGCGGCGCTCATCGGCAGCAACGAAATCCTCTCTGCCCGCTCGCTGCTCGACGTCTGCGCCCACCTCGCCGAGCGCGAGATGCTGGCGCCGGCGATTGCCACGGTCAACCCGGAAAATCAGCCCATTTTCGCCGACCTGGCCGAG
>NZ_JAVHPH010000226.1:0-3553 GCF_036170495.1 Azonexus sp. | reverse complement strand
GCTGGCCGGGTATTTCTGCACGTAGGCGGCGAAACCGGCGGCGGCTTCCTTGTACTTGCCGGCCTTGAACTGGTTCAGGGCGACTTCGTAGTCCTGGCTTTCCTTGGCCGGGTCGGTGGCCGGTTTGGAATTTGGCCCGTTTTCCGGGTTGACCGTAGCATTCGCGCTTTCGGTCGTTTCAAACTTGCGCAGGCGGGTATCGAGGTCGAGGTAGAAGTCCTGCTGACGCTTCTTGGCCGTTTCGAGCTCGTAATTGAGCGTTTCGATCTGGCCGCGCAGGCGGGAGATCTCGTCGGCCTGGCGCTGGATCTGGCTGGCCAGATCCAGCTGGGCCTTGGCCTGCTGGTCGAATCGCGCCTCGGTCTTGATCCGCAGATCAGCGACCTGGCGCCGCGCTTCTTCGTCGTCAAACACGCCGGCCTGGGCCTGAGCGGCCCCCAGCGCGGCGATGAACAGGGCGATTCGAACCGGGCGCATGATGCTTAGAACTCGCCGCGACCGTCAGCACCCTTGTACAGGATGTCAGCACGACGGTTTTGCGACCAGGCAGCTTCGTCATGACCGGCGTCCTTCGGCTTTTCTTCGCCGAGGCTGACGGATTCGATCTGGGCTTCCGAGACGCCGAGCAGGGTCAGCGAACGCTTGACGGCTTCAGCCCGCTTCTGGCCGAGCGACAGGTTGTATTCGCGGCTGCCGCGCTCATCGGTATTGCCTTGCAGCAGAACCTTGAAACCCTTGTGGGCGCTCAGGTACTTGGCGTGGGAGGCGACCAGATCCTTGTATTCGTCCTTGACTTCGTACTTGTCGAGGTCGAAGTAGATGCTGCGCTGCGACAACTTGCTCTTCGGATCGGTCAGTTCGCGCGGCAGGCCGTTGGCGTCAACACCGTCGGCGGTCACCGAGGCAACGCCGGTACCGGAACCGCTGCGCGACTCAACCGGAGCACCGGCCGTATCTTCCGGCAGCGGGGTGGTCGAACAACCGACGAGGATGGCGGACAGCAGGGCGGGGATAAGCAGTTTTTTCACAAAGTTCTCCGGATGGATGTGAGGATTATTGATAGTAAGGGCCCCAGGCCGGTTCGCGAACATCACCCGCGGCGACCGTGAGACGTTGTTTGATCCTGCCATCGCTGGAGACAGCCGATAGTACGCCGCGCCCGCCGACATCAGTGGCGATCAGGATCATGCGGCTATTCGGGGCGAAACTCGGGGATTCGTCCTTATTGGAATCGCTCACCACCTGGACCTGGCGACTGGCCAGATCCATCACGGCGAGCTGGAAGCGGCCTTCGCGGCGGCTGATGAAAGCGAGGCTCTTACCGTCTGGCGACGGACGCGGCGAGACGTTGTAGCTGCCCTCGAAGGTGACGCGACGGATGTCGCCGCCACTGGCTGCCATCTGGTAGACCTGCGGGCTGCCGCCGCGATCGGAGGTGAAATAGATTGTGCCGCCGTCGGCCGAATAGCGCGGTTCGGTGTCGATGCCCGAGGACTGGGTCAGACGCTGCAGGCCGCTGCCGTCGGCATTGACCGAATAAAGCTGGGAAAACCCGTCTTTCGACAAGACGACAGCCAGCTTGCGACCATCCGGCGACCAACCCGGTGCGGAGTTGGAGCCCTTGAAATTGGCCACAATCTGGCGATGACCGGAAGCCAGGGAATGGACGTAGATGACCGGCTTTTTCTTCTCGAATGAGACGTAGGCGAGACGGCCACCATCCGGCGACCAGACCGGGGAAATGATCGGCTCGATCGAAGTGAGTGCCGTCGCGGCATTCTGGCCATCCGAGTCGGCAATCTGCAGCAGGAACTGGCCACGGGCCTTGACGACATAGGCGATGCGCGTCGAAAAGACACCCTTTTCGCCAGTCAGCTTTTCGTAGATGAAATCGGCGATGCGGTGGCCGGCGGCACGCAGCTGGGCATTACTGGTGACGTAAGCGGCACCGCCGAGCGACACGCCCTTTTGCGTGTCGTAGAGGCGGAAGCGGGCTTCCATGCGCCCGTCGGCGCTGCGCGCGATGCTGCCGGCCGCCAGCGCGTCGGCACCCCGGCTCTTCCAGTCGGCGTGATTGATCGGGGCGTTTTCGTCGAACGTCAGGTTGTTGTGATCGATCAGTTTGAACAGGCCGCTCCGTTCGAGGTCGGCGCGCACCGTCGAGGTGATGACCCGGGACGCAGCCGGGTCACCGGGAAAATCGACGATGGTGACCGGAATACGATTGGCCCCGGCACCGGTAATCTCGATTGACAGCTGGGCCTGGGCGAATCCCACGGTCAACAGGAAAAAAGGCAGAAAAATGAAACGAAGGATTCGGGACATTGCATTCATTTTCATAAAGACTCGCGCGATTTTACTCTTCTAACGGCTTGTATTTGATTTCCAGCGTGCGCTGAAACTGCGATGGATCGTCCGGCTTAGGCAGCGGCGACGATTTACGGATGGCCCGCTCAATGGCGGTATCGAGCGCCGGGTTGCCACTGGAGCGTCTCAGCTTGACGTCGAGGACTTCGCCGCCCGGCAATTGGCTGACTTCAAAAACTGCTTCCGGATTGCCCTGGATGGAGGGTGGCAAAACGATGTTGCCGCGCACCTTGCCGCGGATCTTGCTGGCGTAATCGGCCAGCCCGCGCTTGTTCGACGACGCCCGCTGCTCGGCCTCGGCCGCCGCTGCATTGGCCAACTGCTGGGTGTTTGGCCGGGGTTTCAGATTGGCCGTTTCGCGCGACAACTCCTTGCTGAAATCGAACTTGGGCGGCGGTTTGACCTCGGGCTTGGGTTCAGGCTTTTTCGGCTCGGGCTTGGGCGGCTCCGGTTTGGGCTCGGGCTTTTTCGGCTCCAGCTTCTTTTTTTCTTCCTTGACGACGATTTCCGGCTTTTTCACCACCGGCTCGACCTTGGGCAGTGGCTTTGGCGGTTCCGGCTTGACTTCCGGCTCAGGCGGGGGTGGGGGCGGCGGCACATATTGAGCCGGCATCGGTCGCGGCGACCACAGTTCGACCTCCATGACCTCCGGCTTGCTGCGCTTCCATTGCACCCCGAAAAACAGGAAGGCAAGCAAGGCCACGTGCACCAAAATGGTGAACGCCAGCGCGTACTTCTTGCCGGGCTCTTCGGGTTGGTCGAGGATCATGTCCACTTATTTGCTGGCGCTGGCCGTTTCCAGGCCGACTCGCTGGAACCCGGCGCGCTTGGCTTCGTCGAGCACCTCGATGACGTTCTTGTACTGGGTTTCCTTGGCGCCGGCGATGAGGATCGGGGTATTTTTGTCGGCCTCGTTGAGGGCCGTCAGTTGCGCCTTGAGGTCCTTGATCCCCTTGAGCCGTGTCTCGTCGCCCTTGATGCTGAACAGCGACAGGCTGCCGTCGTCCTTGATCTGCACCTTGACGTACTTGTCCGGCTTCTGCGGCGCCGTGCCGGAGGCGGGCAGATCGACCGAACCGGTCGTCATCATCGGCGTCGCCACCATGAAGATGACGAGCAGCACGAGCATGACGTCGATGTAGGGAACGACGTTGATTTCGCTTTTTAGACGACGCTGGCGCATGGC
>NZ_JAVHPH010000225.1:0-3560 GCF_036170495.1 Azonexus sp. | reverse complement strand
CCTGAACGCCGGTGCTTGCCGGGTGGCGCAGGTATAATGGCCGCCTTTCCGCATTTCCAAGCCCTGCCGTGACTCCCCTCGATACCGAAATTGCCCGCCGGCGAACCTTTGCCATCATTTCCCACCCCGACGCCGGTAAAACGACGCTGACCGAAAAACTCTTGTGGTTCGGCGGCGCCATCCAGGTCGCCGGCGAAGTGCGCGCCCGCAAGGCTTCGCGCCATGCGACGTCGGACTGGATGGAGCTGGAAAAGCAGCGCGGTATTTCGGTGACCTCGTCGGTCATGCAGTTTCCGTATCGCGAATGCATGGTTAACCTGCTCGACACGCCCGGCCACGAGGACTTCTCGGAAGATACCTATCGCACGCTGACGGCCGTCGACTCGGCGGTCATGGTCATCGACTCGGTCAACGGCGTCGAGGCGCAGACGATCAAGCTGTTGAACGTCTGCCGCATGCGCGACACGCCGATCCTGACCTTCATCAACAAGCTCGACCGCGAGGGCAAGGAGCCGATCGATCTGCTCGACGAAATCGAGTCGGTGCTCGGCATCCAGTGCGCGCCGATGACCTGGCCAATTGGTATGGGCAAGCGTTTTCGCGGTGTTTATCACCTCTACGACGACGCTATCGCCTTTTTCGATCCGCAGGCCGAGAAGGGCACGGCGGAGATCATCCAGGGCCTCGACAACCCGCGTCTCGACGAACTGATCGGTAGCCAGGCCGACGAGTTGCGCATGGACATCGAACTGGTTCGCGGCGCCTCGCACGCCTTCGATGCCGAGGCTTACCTGAGCGGCAAGCAGTCGCCGGTTTTCTTCGGTTCGGCGGTCAATAACTTCGGCGTGCAGAGTCTGCTCGACGCCGTGGTCGACCTGTCGCCGCCACCGATTGCCCGGCCGTCCACGACACGCGAAGTGCTGCCGAATGAACCGAAGTTCTCCGGCTTCGTGTTCAAGATCCAGGCCAACATGGACCCCAAGCACCGCGACCGCATCGCCTTCCTGCGCGTCTGTTCCGGTCGTTTCGAGCGCGGCATGAAGGTCAAGCAGGGCGCCGGCGGCAAGCTGCTGTCGGTCAACAACGCCATCACCTTCATGGCGCGTGACCGCAGCACGACCGACGAAGCCTATCCGGGCGACATCATCGGCATCCCGAATCACGGCACCATCCGCCTCGGCGAAACTTTTACCGAGGGCGAAGACCTGCGCTTCACCGGCATCCCGTCCTTCGCGCCGGAACATTTCCGTTTGGCCCGCATCGCCAACCCGCTGAAGATCAAGCAGTTGCAGAAGGGCTTGCAACAGCTGGCGGAAGAGGGCGCGACCCAGTTGTTCCGGCCGCTCTCGGGTACCGACCTGATCCTCGGGGCGGTCGGCACGCTGCAGTTCGACGTGGTGGCCAGCCGTCTGGAGCACGAGTACGGCGTGCAGGTCATTTTCGAGTCCTACAACTGCGCGACGGCGCGCTGGATTCAGGGCGACGCCGCCGAGTTGCGCCAGATTTCCGACCGTTACAGCGCCAACGTCGCGCTCGACGGGGCTGACGACCCGGTCTATTTGGCGCCGAACAATGTTTATCTGAATATGGTCAAAGAAAAATATCCCAAGCTGCGTTTCATGGAAGCTCGCGAGGTAATCTGAGCATGACCGTCCGGGTGCAGGAAGCCGATTTTGACCTTGGTGCCGAGTTGCTGGCGCTGCGCGCGGCTGACCCCCGGGTAGGCGGGTTGGCCAGCTTTTTGGGGCTGGTGCGTGACCTCAACGACGGCGCCAGCGTTTCGGAAATGACGCTCGAGCACTATCCCGGCATGACCGAAAAGGCACTCGAAGAAATCGTCGCCGAGGCCAGGGAGCGCTGGGATATTTACGACGCGCTGGTCATCCACCGCGTCGGCCCGCTCAAGCCCTGCGACCAGATCGTGCTCGTCGCTGTGACCAGCGCCCATCGTGGCGAAGCCTTCGCCGCCTGCGAATTCATCATGGATTACCTGAAGACCCGCGCCCCGTTCTGGAAACGCGAAGCGACGGCCGAAGGCGCACGCTGGGTCGACGCGCGCGAGACCGACGACAGCGCCGCTGCGCGCTGGCAGAAATAGCGCTTTCACCGTGCCGCAGCGACGCTTGTTCGCTACGGCCGGGGCGACTGTTTTCGACTAACTCTAAATGCCCGACATCGGGATGAAGCCGGGCAGGGCCTTGATGCGTGCTATCCACGCCCTGATATTCGGGTAGGGCTGGAGCGAGATGCCGCCTTCGGGCGCCAGCGCAACGTAAGGCATCACCGCGCAGTCGGCAATGGTTGGCCGATCGAGCGCCAGCCATTGGTGTTTGGCGAGATGCGCTTCGATGACCGGCAGGATGTTGTCGGCGCGCTTCACGGTATCGGCCTTGTCGATGGCATAGCCGAATTTGTCGACCAGTCGGGCGGCGCCCGGACCATTCTGGATTTCGTTGGCAGAGGTCGACAGCCATTGCATGACCTCGGCCATGCCGGCCGGGTCGCGCGGCAGCCAGCTTTCGTCACCATATTTGCTGGCCAGGTAAACAAGGATGGCCTGCGAGTCGCGCAGCACCACCGGGGCATCGTCGAGGATGGGCAGCTCGCCGAGCGGGTTGAGGTCGATGAGGGGCGCGCGCTTGTGTTCGCCGCCCATGAAATCGACTGGAACGATGTCCAGCGGAATCTTCGTCAGTGCGGCAAATAGGCGAACCTTGTAGCAGTTACCAGAGGGTTCAAGATCGTACAGTTTCATGTCTTACTCCTGGGTGATGGACGTTGTTGTGAGTGGCGAACAGCGGCTTTGCCACTCGCTTTCGGTAAAGCGCGGGGTGATGTGGCGGGAGCAGTTCCAGTCGAAAGCGGCGATCCGGATGAGCATGATGCGTTCGACGTTGCTCTCGGGAAATCTCATTTTTGCCAATAATTTCGGGTTGACCGTGGCCAGCTCGACAATCTCGACGTGACCCAATATTTTGAGGCGGCGCCGGTTCGGGTAATCCATCAGGATCAGCGCCGCGCGGTCATTCCGGCTCAGGTTGCCGACGCTGACGTACTGGCGGTTGCCGGATAAATCGGCAAAGGCCAGCGTGGTCGGGTCGAGTACCTGGAGAAATCCGGCCTGTCCGCCGCGATGCTGCACATGCGGCCAGCCGCTTTCGCTGACCGTGGACAGGTAAAAGCTGTCGCGGGCCGCAACGAATTCACACTCGCGTGGGCCGAGTTCGACGACCGGTGTTTCACTGATCTCGTCCAGTCCTTCGCCCAGGTCGCGTCCGCCATGGCGGCGCTGGCTGGCCCGGACGCTGGGCGTGTAGGCGATGGTGGCAAAGTGGCGGGACACGGCAGGTTTCCTTTTTGAGGCGGGAAAGTGGTCATCATCAGCTATGCGGTAATCGCAATAAATAGACCTGTAGTTAGAATACTTATGCAAATATCGGTTTAATCTCGCGCCATGGATAAATTGCATGCGATGACCACCTTCGTGCGCATCGTCGAGGCCGGCAGTCTGACGGCCGCCGCCGATCGCCTGGGAACTTCGCCGACCTCGGTGGTGCGCA
>NZ_JAVHPH010000224.1:11523-16860 GCF_036170495.1 Azonexus sp. | reverse complement strand
TTGCCGAAGCCAAGCAATGAAGCCATATTTAGGCTAAATTTCCTGTTTAACGTCTAGAATAGGGTCATATCCAGTCAGACTGACGCCATGACCCGCGCTACCGTAGTAGGCTGCACCGAGCCCCTCCAAGACCAGGAGACTCTCTCCGGAAAGGTCTTTCGGCGTGCCTTCGAACACAGCAATGAAGGCATGCTGGTGACCGACAGCGGCAAGCTGATTGTCGCGGTCAATGACGCACTGTGCCGGCTCAGCGGGTACTCGGCAGAGGAATTGATCGGGCAGAATCCGCGCATTCTGTCCTCCGGGCGGGCGACGCCCGAGTTTTATGCAGCCCTGTGGCAAGCGCTGAACACCGAGGACTACTGGGAAGGCGAGATCTGGAACAAGCAGAAGGATGGTGCCAACTATCTGCGTTTCGTGAAAATCTCAGTGGTCCGCAAGGACGATGGCGGCATCGGGAACTATGTCGCCAATTTCAGCGAAATTGACGCCAGCCATGAGGTGGCCGACCGCCTGGCCCATCTGGCCTATCACGATCCGCTGACCAATTTGCCCAACCGGCTGGCCTTCGAATCGCAGCTGGCCCAGTCGTTGCGCAGTTGCCTGCGGGAGAATAACCAACTGGCCCTGATGTTGATCGACCTCGACAACTTCAAGAACATCAACGACACGCTGGGCCATCACGTCGGCGACCAGTTGCTGCAGAATGTCGCCCAGCGCCTGCGTGAATGCGTGCGCGCCAGCGATCTCGTGGCGCGCATCGGCGGCGACGAATTTGTCGTCGTCCTGCCCGAGATCGAATCACCGCTGACCGCCGCCCGCGTCGCCAGCAAGATTCAAAGCAACCTGGCCGACAGCTACCGGATCGCCGATCACGTGCTCTACGCGACGCCGAGCATCGGCATCAGCCTCTACCCGATTGACGGCAGCGATCCCGGCACCCTGCTGCGCAACGCCGACACTGCGATGTATCACGCGAAAAGGGCCGGCCGCAACAATCACCAGTTCTATACGGCCCGCATGAACGAAGCGTCGGGCGAGCGCCTGGCCATGGAGAACGAGCTGCGCCAGGCCATCGCCGCCATTTCGCCGGCGAGCAGCGAGTTTTCGCTGCACTTCCAGCCGCAGGTCGAAACGGCCAGCGGCCGCGTCCTCGGCGCCGAGGCGCTGCTGCGCTGGACCAACCCAAAATTCGGGCTGGTCTCGCCGCTGCGGTTCATTACCATCGCCGAAGAAACCGGCCTGATCCAGCCGCTCGGCGATTGGGTGATCTGGGAAACCTGCCGGCTGATCCGCCTCATGAAGCAGCAAGGCATTGCTGGCATCCGCATCGCCATCAATATCTCGGCCCAGCAGTTGCGCCACGAAAACCTGTTGCTCCTCGTCCGCGGCGCACTGGCCTGTTACGACCTGCGGCCGGAAGACATCGAGCTCGAAGTCACCGAGAGCACGGCGATGGAAAACCCGGAAATGACGCTGTCCATCCTCGACCAGCTGGCCACCATGGGCATCGTGCTGGCCATCGACGATTTCGGCACCGGCTACTCCTCGCTGGCTTACCTCAAGCACCTGCCGATCAGGCGCCTCAAGCTCGACCGCTCCTTCGTCACCGACATTGAGACCGACATCAACGATGCCACCATCTGTGCCGCGACCATTGCGCTGGGCCACAGTCTGGGTCTCGAACTGGTCGCCGAGGGCGTCGAAACCGAGGCCCAACGCCACTTTCTGGCCGAGCTGGGCTGTGACATCCTGCAAGGCTACCTGTACAGCCGGCCGCTGCCGTTCGATGACGCCGTGGCCTACCTCAAGGCGCACCTCGCGCCGCTCAGCGGCGCTAACGGATGACCTGGCGCCACTCGGCCTCGAAGGTGCGCACCAAAACCTGGTTGTTCAACTGATTGACTTCGGCAGGCAGGCGCGCCATGTCGGCCGGGAACTCGAACAGACCGGGCAGAATTTCCGATGTCAAAAATCGCGTTTTTTCCCGGTCGACCGTGGGAATGGAGAATTCCTGGCGGCCGGCAATGATGTAGCCCCATTCGCCGAAGGACGGGACCAGCGCGTGATACGGCGCTGTCTTGAAACCGACACTTTCCAGCGTCGTCACGACGCACCAGAACGATTGCCGGGCATAAAGCGGCGAGGTCGACTGGACGACGATCAGGCCGCGCGCCGACAGGCGTTTTTCGAGCAGGCGGTAGAAAGCCGAGGTATAGAGCTTGCCGAGCGCGTAGTTGTTCGGATCAGGGAAATCGACGACGACGAAGTCGAAATACTCGCGGCTTTCCTCCAGCCATTGCAGGGCATCGGCGTTGACCACCGTGACTTTCGGCGAACTGAGTGCGCCCTGATTGAGGGCGACGAGGGCCGGCGCCTCGGCGAACAGATCGGTCATCGCCGGATCGAGATCGACCAGCGTCACCGCCTCGACATTCGGATACTTGAGGATTTCGCGCACGGCCAGCCCGTCCCCGCCGCCGAGCACGAGAACCCGCTTCGCCCCGGGCAGGCTGGCCAGACCGGGATGAACCAGCGCCTCGTGGTAGCGGTATTCGTCGTGCGATGAAAACTGCAGGTTGTTGTTGATGAACAGGCGCAGGTCGTCGCGCCAGCGGGTGACGACGAGGCGCTGGTAGGGGGTCGTTTCGGCGTGGATGATGTCGTCGGCGTAGAGATGGGTTTCGGCGATGGTCGTCAGTTGCCCGGCCCCGGCAAAACCGCCGGCGAGCAGGCCGAAGACCGTCCAGCTCTGCACCGCCAGCCAACGCCGCGACGGCAGTTGGTCGCGGAACAAATGCAGCGCCCAGAGCGCCACGGCAACGTTGAGCACGCCAAACAGCAGCCCGGTCCGCACCATGCCGATCTGCGGCGCCAGCACCAGCGGAAAGAGGATGGAGACGGCCAGCGCGCCGAGATAATCGAAAGTGAGCACTTGCGATACGAGATCCTTGAAGGCCAGTTCGCGCTTCAAAATGCGCATGACGAGCGGAATCTCCAGCCCGACGAAGACGCCGACGCCGAACACGGCGAGATAGAGCACGAGCTTGAACGGCGCCGACAGCCAGGTAAAGACGAGGAACAGCCCGATCGCCGAAAAGCCGCCGAGCAGGCCGACCATGAGCTCAATCTGAATAAAGCGTCCGACCAGGTCACGCGTAATGTATTTCGACAGCCACGACCCGGCGCCCATGGCGAACAGGTAGGTGCCAATCACCGTCGAGAACTGTGTCACCGAATCGCCGAGCAGGTAGGACGACAGGGCACCGGCGATCAATTCGTAGGCCAGCCCGCAGGAGGCGATGACGAAAACGGAGAAAAGGAGGGCATGCCGCATGGGCAGCGATCTTACTCGAAATGGCGGGAACGGCTTGCCGAGGGAGAGGTCAGAACGCCATCGCCATTTCATTTTTGGCCTTTTTTTCCGGTTGACCGTGAGACTCCTCCCCGCCCTGCTTTTTTCCGCCTGCCTGCCGCTCGCCCAAGCCGCCGAATACACCATCGACCCAGCGCACACCTACGCCAACTTCGAGATCGACCACCTCGGCTTTTCGACGCAGCGCGGCCAGTTCAACCGGAGCAGCGGCATCGTCGAATTCGATCCCGAAGCCAAAACCGGGCGCATCGACATCAGCATCGAAACCGCCTCGCTCGACACCGGATTTGCCCTGCGCGACGATGTGCTGCGCGGCGACGACTGGTTCAAGGCCAAAGACTTCCCCTACATTTTCTTCCGCAGCCAGAAGCTGATTTTCACCGAGGAAAAACTCAGCGCCGTCGACGGCGTCCTCGTCATGCTCGGCGAAAGCCGGCCGATGCGCCTCGAAGTCAGCCGCTTCAAATGCGGCCTCAACCTGGCCAGCCGCAAGCGCGGCTGCGGTGCCGACGCCAGCGGCGTGCTGCGCCGCTCCGAATTCGGCCTGAGCAACGGCCTGCCTTTCATCGGCGACGAAGTCCGCCTGCGCGTCCAGGTCGAAGCCTATCTGCCCTGAATATCGTCTGAACCCAGGCACTAAAGTCATGTGCCAATCCCCTGTTTCTGCGAAAATAGCACCCCCCTTTTGCTGTTCCCGGACCCCCCAATGCCACCCCATCCCGCCATCGCCAGCACCGCCGAGATCGTCGCCGAACTCAAGGCCGGTCGCATGGTCATCCTGGTCGACGAAGAAGACCGCGAAAACGAGGGCGACCTCGTCATGGCGGCCGAACACATCACCCCCGAGACGATCAATTTCATGGCCAAATTCGGCCGTGGCCTGATCTGCCTGACGCTCACCGAAACCCGCTGCAAGAAGCTTGGCCTGGCCCAGATGGCGGCCAACAACAAGGCCCAGTACGGCACCGCCTTCACCGTTTCGATCGAAGCCGCCGAAGGCGTCACCACGGGCATCTCGGCCGCCGACCGGGCACACACCATCCAGGTCGCCGTGGCCAAGAACACGACCATCGACGACATCGTCCAGCCCGGCCACGTTTTCCCGATCACCGCCCGCGAAGGCGGCGTGCTGGTCCGCGCCGGCCACACCGAAGCCGGCTGCGACCTGGCCGGCATGGCCGGTCTTGAGCCGTCCTCGGTGATCTGCGAAATCATGAACGACGACGGCACCATGGCCCGCCTGCCGGAACTCATCGAATTCGCCAAGGAACATGGCCTCAAGATCGGTACCATCGCCGACCTCATCCACTACCGCGCCGCCTCGGAAACGCTGGTCAAACGTGTCACCAGCAAGACGATCAGCACCGCCCACGGCGATTTCACCCTGCACGCCTACGTCGACCAGGCGAGCGGCGCCACCCATCTGGCGCTGGTCAAGGGCCACATTCCGGCCGGTGGCGAGACGCTGGTCCGCGTGCACGAACCGCTCTCCGTGCTCGACTTCCTCGACCCGTCGAGCAAGCGCCAATCCTTCTCGATCGAAGAAGCGCAGGCCGCCATGGCCAAATTCGGCCACGGCGTCATCGTCCTCATGCACCGCCCGGAAGACGGCGAAGCCATCCTCTCCCGCCTGACCGGCACCGCCCCCTGCGCCCCGGTCAAATGGGACCCGCGCACCTACGGCATCGGCGCCCAGATCCTGCGCGATGTCGGCGTCACCAAGATGCGCCTGCTCTCCAGCCCGCGCAAGATGCCCTCCATGACCGGCTTTGGCCTCGAAGTCACCGGTTTCGTCAGTACGCCGGCGGAGCTATGAAATGACACAGCCCCCACGCTCACTTTGTTCGCTGCCCCCCAAGGGGGCGCAGGCCGCCCGCAGGGCGGCCCTTCAGGAGACCTGAGATGGCCCGTTTCGACAACATCTTTGAATACGAAAACAAGCTCGACGGCGCCGGCCTGAA
>NZ_JAVHPH010000224.1:6566-11423 GCF_036170495.1 Azonexus sp. | reverse complement strand
CCCGTTTCGACAACATCTTTGAATACGAAAACAAGCTCGACGGCGCCGGCCTGAAGATCGGCATCGTCATGAGCCGCTTCAACCTGCCCGTCTGCGAAGCCCTGCTCTCGTCGTGCGTCACCGAACTCAAGCGTCTCGGCGTTGCCGATGCCGACATGACCATCGCCAACGTCCCCGGCGCCCTGGAAATCCCGCTCGTCCTGCAGTCCATGGCGCAAAGCGGCAGTTTCGACGCGCTGGTTGCGCTGGGCGCCGTCATCCGTGGCGACACCTATCACTTCGAAGTCGTCTCCAACGATTCCTGCCGCGCCATCATGGAAGTCCAGCTCGATACCGGCGTGCCCATCGCCAACGGCATCCTGACCTGCGACACCGACGAACAGGCTGAAATCCGCACCCAGCCCAAGGGCAGCGACTGCGCCCAGGCTGCCGTCGAAATGGCCAACCTTCAGAAAGCCCTGCTCCAATGACCACCTTCCTTAGCGACAGCGAACACCCCCACGACGTCGCGGCGCCGCCCAAATCGGCCCGCCGGCGCTCCCGCGAATTCGTGCTGCAAGGCCTCTACCAGTGGCGCGTCGGCGGCGCCGACGAAGCCGCCATCGAAGCCTATGCTCCGGAAATGGAAGGCTTCGCCAAAGCTGATCGTGAATTCTTCGTCGGCACCCTGCGCGGCGTCATCGGCCAGAACGCAACGCTGATCGAACATATTTCAAAGCATATCGACCGCCCGTTCACCGAACTGTCGCCGGTCGAAGCCTGCATCCTGATGATGGGCAGTTTCGAGATGATCAACCATCCCGAAACACCCTATCGCGTCGTCATCAACGAAGCCATCGAGCTGACCAAGGCCTTCGGCGGCACCGACGGCCACAAGTACGTCAACGGCGTGCTCGACAAGATCGCCGCCGTCGTTCGCGCCGACGAGGTTGCCGCACGCAAGCAGGGCGGCAAATAGTTCAATGCCGGGCGAGTTTGACCTGATCAACACCTATTTCGCCCGGCCCACTCCGTCGGCCGTCCTCGGCCCCGGCGACGACTGCGCCCTGGTCGCCCCGACGCCCGGCAAGCAACTCGCCATCACCACCGACATGCTGGTCGCCGGCACGCATTTCCTGCCCGACACCAACCCCAGGAACCTCGGCTGGAAAGCGCTGGCCGTCAATCTCTCCGACCTCGCCGCGATGGGCGCCCAACCGCGCTGGGTGACGCTGGCCGGCGCCTTGCCGGCCGTTGACGAGCCATGGATCGCCGCCTTCGCCGATGGCTTCTTCGCCTGCGCCGCCGAATACGGCGTCGATGTCATCGGCGGCGACACCACCAAGGGCCCGCTCAACGTCTGCGTCACGGCCATCGGCGAAGTCGAACCGGGCCAGGCGCTCCGCCGTGACGGCGCCCAGCCCGGCGACCAGATCTGGGTTTCCGGTCGCCCCGGCCTGGCCAGCCTTGGCCTCGCCCACCTTCAGGACAAGATCAAGTTGCCCGAGCCGTGGCCACGGCTATGCCTCGGCGCCCTCGAAAAGCCTCGCCCGCGCGTCGCCCTCGGCCGTGCCCTGAACGGCATCGCCAGCGCCGCTATCGATGTTTCCGACGGCCTGCTCGGCGATCTCGGGCACATCGCCGAACGCTCAGGCTGCGCTGCCGCCGTCAAACTCGTCCAGTTGCCGCATTTACCCAAAGGCGAAAGCTACGATGCCGACCTCCGGCGCATCGCCCTCGAATGTCAGCTGACCGGCGGCGACGACTACGAGCTGTGCTTCACCGCGCCGGGCACGCACAGCCTGGCCATCGCGCAGATTGCCGCGACGCTCGAACTGCCGCTCTGGAACATCGGCGAAATGGTGGCCGGGCCGACCGGCACGGTCACCGTCCTCGACCCCGACGGCCAGCCCGTCGAATTCGCCAGCAAGGGATACGACCACTTTGGCCCAGCGACCTGACTTCAATTTCCTGATCGCCCACCCGGCGCACTTTTTCGCGCTGGGTTGCGGCAGCGGCCTGGCCCCGAAGGCGCCGGGCACTTTCGGCACGCTGTTCGCGTGGGCGATGTTCGCCCTCTTCCACCACCACTTTTCCGATTTTGGCCTGTTTTTCCTGTTGACCGTGGCCTACCTCGGCGGCATCTGGTTCATCGACATCACCGGCCGCGGCCTCGGCGACCCCGACCACGGCAGCATCGTCTGGGACGAGATCGTGCCCTTCTGGCTCATCCTCATGATGACGCCGGCCACTTTCCTCTGGCAGCTGGCCGCCTTCGCGCTCTTCCGCTTTTTCGACATCACCAAGCCGCAACCGGCCCGCTATTTCGACGAGCACGTCAAAAACGGCTTCGGCGTCATGGCCGACGATCTCGTCGCGGCCGGCTACACCCTGCTTTCACTGGCCCTGCTCAAGATCATTTTCGCCTGACGGCAAGATCACGCAGGCTTAGAATGGTGTCGTTCCTAACGCTTGGAGCTTCATCATGAGTCACAAGCATGCCCACCTGATGCGCAGCATCTTCCAGGACCCGCCCTCGGCCAACATCCATTGGCGAGAGATTGAATCGCTGCTCCACCACCTCGGCGCCGAAGTCGAACCGGCCAACGGCGCCCGCTTCAAGATCACCCTCAATAAGGCCGAAGCCTACCTGCACCACCCGCACAACAGCAACACCTGCAGCCGGATGGACATCAAGGCCATCCGCGAGATGCTCAGCCATGCCGGGGTAACGCTATCGGCCTACGAGGCGGACGAAAACTGAGCCGTTGGCCATGAGCGTCGACAGCGCAACCAGCCGGATGCGACGGCGGGCCTACCGCCTGCAATGGCTGTCGCTGACCATTGCCCTGGTTTTGCTCGGGGCGCAAATCCTCTTCGACCAGATTCAGGCCCATCGCCGCATCGAGGCCGAAGCCCGGAGCCGGCTCGAAAACCATAGTCTGATCGTTATCGAGGAACTGGAACGCCGGCTGCAGGCCATGAACGGTGTGCTCGCCAAGCTGCGCGACACCATTCCCCGACAACTCAGCCGTCCGGACGGCGCGGCCATCATCACCCACGAGCTGAACACCCTGGCCGAGGCCCTCGAAGGCGTGCACACCCTGGCCTACTTTGACGCCGGGGGCACCGTGCAGGTCAGCAACCGGAGCCAGCTCGTCGGCCAGAACTTTGCCCAGCGCGAATATTTCCAGACGGTGCTCAAAAGCCCGGACCCCGACAAGCTCTACCTCAGCGAACCATTCATGACGACACTGGGCGCCTACACGATGCTCCTCGCCCGCATGGTCAAGGGGCCCAATGGCGAGTTCGCCGGCATCGTCACGGCCAGCATGGACAACGAGAGCATGGGCACCTTGCTTCATTCCATCCATGCCGGCCGCGAAACCATCCTTTCCGTAGTGCACGGCAGCGGCAAGCTGCTGGTTCTCGTTCCCGAGCAAAAAAAGCCAGCCACCGGGCTGTCCGTAAACATTCCGGGCTCTTTTTTCCAGCGCCACATGGCCAGCGGCCAGCCGGCCAGCCTGATAGCCGGCATGTCCTACGCGCTCGGCAGCGAGCGCCTGATGTCGATGCGCACACTGCACCCGGCTGGCCTGCGCCTGACCTCCCCGCTGGTCGTCGGCGCCTCGCGCGATCTCAATGAAATTCTCGCGCCATGGCGAATGCAGGCTGCCACCCGGGCTCTGCTCTTTCTGCTGGTGGCCATCGGCTCGACGCTACTCCTCTACCAATACCAGCGTCGACAAAAAGCATTCGACCGCCAGATTCAGCAAAAGGATGAAGAAAGCCAGCACGCCTTGCTGACCTTTCAGCGCTTCATCGACCACATCCCCGGAACGGCCTATCTCAAGGACGCCGACTCACGAACGCTGATGGCCAACCGCGGATTCCAGACCCAGCTCGGCATCGACCCGGCCGACATGATCGGCAAGACCAGCCGGGAACTTTTCCCCGGCGAATTCGGCGAAAAAATAGCCGACGATGACCGGAAAGTGCTCGCCGGCGATAGCACCGTCGTCGTCGAGGAAAATTTCCATGGCCGGGACTACGAATCGACCAAGTTCATCGTCGATGACGGCGGCGGCAACCGGCAACTGGGCGGCATCACGATGGACATCACGGCGCGCAAACAGGCCGAGCGCAAGCTCAAGGCCCAGATGCGCCAACTGAGCGAACTGAACGAGCAACTCGCCACCGCCGAAGAAGGCCTGCGCCGCCTCTCTGCGGCGGTCGAACAAAGCCCGGCCAGCATCGTCATCACCGACCTCGACGCCCGGATCATTTTTGTCAACGAGGCCTTTTCGCAGGCCAGCGGCTACACGGCGGCGGAGGTCATCGGCCAGAATCCGAGAATCCTCCATTCCGGCGAAACGCCAGCGGAAACCTATCGCGACATGTGGCCGACCTTGCTCGCCGGCGAAGTCTGGCGTGGCGAGTTCATCAATCGACGCAAGGACGGTTCGCACTATATCGAACAGGCCACCATTTCGCCCGTGCGCGACCACAACGGCACGGTCACCCACTACGTCGCGGCCAAGGAAGACATCACCGAAAGGCGGCAAAACGAGGCGGAGCTGCGCGCCCACCGCCTGCACCTCGAAAACCTCGTCGAGCAACGCACCAGCGAACTGGCCGCGGCCAAGGCAAAGGCCGATGCGGCGAATCGTGCCAAATCCGAATTCCTGGCCAACATGAGCCACGAAATCCGCACCCCGATGAACGCCATCATCGGCCTCAATTACCTGCTCAGACAAAGCCCCCTGCAACCCGAGCAGCACGAAAAACTGCTCAAGATCTCGGCCGCGGCCGAGCATCTGCTGCAAATCATCAACGACATTCTCGATCTCTCGAAAATCGAGGCCGGCAAGGTATTGC
>NZ_JAVHPH010000224.1:0-6466 GCF_036170495.1 Azonexus sp. | reverse complement strand
CAAATCATCAACGACATTCTCGATCTCTCGAAAATCGAGGCCGGCAAGGTATTGCCCGAAAACCATGCTTTCTCGCCGGGCGAAGTCGTGCAGAACATCGGCGCAATGATTCGCGACCGGGTCACCGGCAAGGGGCTGAGCCTGCACATCGACACCCGTCGTTTGCCAGAACGCGCCGTCGGCGACGTGACGCGCCTGCGCCAGGTGCTGCTCAACTTTGCCAGCAATGCGATCAAGTTCACCGAAAACGGCTCCATTTCACTCGACGGCGAACTGCTCGCCGATGAAGGCGAAGAGATGACCTGCCGCTTCACGGTCAGCGATACGGGCATCGGCATCCGGGCCGAAGACACGGCCCGCCTGTTCAACGCCTTCGAGCAACTCGACAGCTCGACCACCCGGCGCTTTGGCGGCACCGGTCTGGGCCTGGCCATTGCCCGCCATCTCGCCGAACTCATGGGGGGTGAAGTCGGCGTCGACAGCAAACCGGGCGTCGGCAGTCGTTTCTGGATCACCGCCCGCCTCGGCGTGGCCAGAGACGACACGCTCCCCGCCCCGGAGAATGCGTCCTCACGGCAGCTGCGGGGACGGGTTCTGATCGTCGAGGACGAGCGCATCAACCGGGACATCGCCGTTGAACTGCTGACCAGCGTCGGCCTCGAGGTGGTCACCGCAGAAAACGGCGTTGTTGCGGTCGACCGGTATAAACAGTCAAATTTCGATCTCATCCTGATGGACATCCAGATGCCGGAACTCAATGGACTGGATGCCACCCGGCAAATCCGCGCCCTTGAAAACGGCGCCTTGGTGCCGATCATTGCGCTGACTGCAAACGCCTTTGACACCGACCGGAAACGCTGCATCGAGGCCGGGATGACCGACTTTCTGGCCAAGCCGGTCTATCCCGACGCCCTCTACACCCTGCTCGCCAAACATCTACCGGCGAGCGGCGCCACCTCGCCCCGACCGCCCCGGAGCGATCAGGACATATCGGAAGCGCCCGCCGGAACTCACACCCTGCGGCAACAAATCGACGTTCTGAGCGCGTTGCTAGGCACCGGAGATATTGAAGCGCCCCACCAGTTCAATCGTCTGAAAGCCGATCTGAAACGCTGTTGCCCGGTAGAGTGCGAGGCATTGCGCCAGCAAATCGCTCTGTTCAACTTTGATGGCGCCATGGCGTTGATCGACACAATAAAAGCACAGCTGGCCTGAAATTATTTCTCCAGTGCGCGCCATATGCCTTGTCTGAGCACGCCTGGCGAGCGAGACTAGCACTCATGATTGAAATGCGCAGGGAGCAGGTGGCATGACACATCAGGACAACAAGACCGAGGAGGCGGCCAAGCCCATAGTGTTGATTGTCGATGACGTGCCCGACAACCTAAGCGCCATTTCCGAGATGATCGGCAATCTGGGCATTGACGTGCGGGTCGCCAACAGTGGCCCGATTGCCCTGCGCTATGCGAGACTCGCCCCACAGCCCGACCTTATCCTGCTCGACGTCATGATGCCCGAGATGGATGGCCATGACGTACTCCGGGCGCTGCGCGCCGATGACGAAACCCGCGCCATCCCGGTTATTTTCGTGACCGCCCTCAACGATCCGGAGAACGAGGAACGCGGCATCGAGGAAGGCGCCGTTGACTACATCACCAAGCCGATCAATCCGGCCATCCTCGGCATCCGCGTCAAAGCCCAACTTGAACTGAAGCGGACGCGCGATATTGTTGCCGGGCAAAAGGCCTGGCTGGAGCAGGAAGTAGCCCGGCGGATGGCTGAAAATGCTCAACTCGACACCCGCTTGCAAATCGCCCTGGCCACCTCCGGTTTCGGTATCTGGGAGCACGATCACGAGCACGGGAGCAACCAGTGGAGCCCCAGCCTGTCGCATATTCTTGGCCTGAATGAAGGGCCGACGACAATCAGCGCCGTGATTGAACGGGTCCACCCGGAAGACCGCAGAGCCATTCTGCAGAGCATGGAAGCTCCGCCCGACCAGGGTGACGAAATCCATGTCGACGAACTGCGCATGCGCCATGCCGACGGTCACTGGGTCTGGATGGAAGCGCGCGGACGCATACTGCGCCGCGACCCCCGGGGCAAACCGCTGCTGACCCTGGGGACCATGGCCGACATCAGCCGGCGCAAGGCCGCCGAAAGCGAACATCGCTTATCTTCGGTGGTGTTCACCGGGATCAGCGACGGCGTCTGTATTACCGATACCAACGGGGACATTTTGCTCACCAACCAGGCCTTTTCAAAGGTTACCGGCTATGACGCCAGCGATGCCCTGGGCAAGAATCCCCGGCTACTCCGTTCCGGGGTACACGGCCCCGAGTTTTATCGCGACATGTGGGAAGCCATCAACCGGTACGGCAACTGGCAGGGCGAGATTACCAACCGGCGCAAGGATGGCGAACTGGTGACCGAATGGCTCAACATTTCGGCCGTGCACGATCAAGGCGGGCGCCTGACCAATTACGTCGGCCTGTTCAGCGACCTCTCGGAGCGCCATGCTGCCGCAGAACGTATTCAATATCTGTCCAGCTTCGATCCGCTGACCAACCTGCCCAACCGCAGCCTGTTTGCCGACCGCCTTGGGCAAGCCCTGATCAGTGCGCACCGCTTCAATCGGGAGACAGCGGTCATCCTGCTCGACCTTGACCGCTTCCGTTTCATCAACGACACGCTGGGTCCGCCGATTGGCGACGGGATATTGATCGAGGTGGCGCGCCGGCTCAATTTGCAGGTCCGCGACGGCGATACGGTCGGCCGCCGTTCCGGCAACGAATTTGGCTTCGTGATGGCCAATCTGAGCCACGAGCGGGACACCATAGCGCTCGCCCAGCGCATGCTCGATGCCATTGCCGTTCCGTTCGAGGTAGGCGGGCACGCCGTCAGCATCACCGCCAGCATCGGCGTCAGCGTCGCCCCCCGCAATGGCGACGATGTCGATGCGCTGATGAAGTGCGCTGATGCAGCACTACTCCGCGCCAAAAAGAGTGGGCAAAACACGTTCCGTTTCTATTCGCCGGAAATGGATGCCGATGCCGCCCGCCGACTCGGGCTTGAGGCTGCCTTGCGGCAAGCCCTGCAACGCAATGAACTGACGGTTTATTACCAGCCACAGATCAGTCTCGACAGCGGCAACATGATCGGCATGGAAGCCCTGTTACGCTGGCACCATCCGGAATTCGGCGCTGTTTCACCGGTCGAATTCATCCCGATCGCCGAAGAAACCGGGCTTATCCTGCCCATCGGCGAATGGGTCTTGCGCACAGCGTGTCTGCAAGCCCGACAATGGCTCGACCTGGGCCTCGCCAACCTGCGTATCGCGGTCAACCTCTCTTCACGTCAGTTTCGCCAGGCCAACCTGCCCGGCCTGGTCAGTCAGTGCCTGGGTGAAACCGGCCTGCCCGCCGGCGCCCTGGAACTGGAGATCACCGAGAGCGCCCTGATCGATGACATCGATGAAGCCATCACCCAATGCCGGGCCCTCAAGGCACTGGGCGTCAAAATATCCCTCGATGATTTCGGCACCGGCTACTCCTCGCTGTCGTACATTTCGCGCCTCCCTTTCGACAAGATCAAGATTGACCAAAGTTTTGTCCGCGACATTACCGAAAATCCGGTCAATGCAGCCATTGCCACCGCGGCCATCGTCATGGCGCGCAGCCTCAACCTGAGCGTACTGGCCGAGGGCGTCGAAACCGAAGCGCAAGCCAGCTTCCTGCGCAGTCGACGCTGCGACTCGATGCAGGGCTACCTGTTCAGCCGGCCGCTGCCGGCAGCGGAGTTCGAGCAGCTGCTGGCCGGCCGAAAGAGCCTTCAACTCGCCAATACGCCAGCGAAAAAGGCGCAGACGCTGCTCATTGTCGATGACGAGCCGAATATTTTGACCTCGCTGTCCCGCCTGCTCCGCCGGGAAGGCTTCAACATCCTGACTGCCCAGTCGCCCGTGGCAGCTTTCGAGCATCTGGCCAAACATCCGGTGCAAGTCATTCTCTCCGACCAGCGCATGCCGGACATGTCGGGAACCGAGTTCTTCGCCCGAGTCCGCCAGCTCTATCCGGAGACTATCCGCATCGTACTGACCGGCTACACCGACATCGAATCGGTCACCGAGGCCATCAATCGCGGTGCCATCTACAAATTCCTGACCAAGCCTTGGGATGACGACCTGCTGCGCGAGCAGATTCGCGAAGCCTTCCGGATGGCCAAAGGCTGACCATGCGTCTTAGCCAGCGAGCCACTTTTCTCTGGTGCTTCCTGCCGGTGGCTTTTGTCGTCATCGCCGCCACCTTGTTCCTTGGCAAGGGCGACGGGATTTTTGAGAAATGGATCGTTGCCGGGGCCCTGCTCCTTTTCGCGGCAACGAGCATCGTCTTTTGGCTCCGCCTGCGGATGCGCGAAAGGGAACGCGAGGCACGATTCCGTGCCATTTTTGACTATGCCATGGTCGGCATCGCGACGATTTCAGCCGAAAAGACCTGGCTCACGGTCAACCCTTCCCTAGGCCGTATTTTGGGCTACGAAACCGAAGAGTTGATGCTAAAAACATGGACAGAACTGACTCACCCTGATGACGCGGAGATGGACATCAAGAAATTTGATGCCGTCCTGCGGGGTGAGTCCGATGGCTATGCGATGGAAAAGCGCTTTATCGGCAAGGATGGCGCGGTTGTTTACGCGGCCATCTCGGCGCGTGCGCTCCGCCAGGCCAACGGGAAAATTGATTTTATTGTGGTCATCGTCGAAGACCTCAGCAACTGGGTTCTGGCCGAAAACGAATGGCGTTCCTCGGTCAAAACGCTACAGCGTTTTATCGACCACCTGCCGGGTAGCGCTTACATCAAGGCTGCAGACTCTCGCATTCTTCTCGCCAACAAGGGTTTTCAAGCCCTGTTTGGAATCGATCCAGAAGGCATCCTGGGCCGCCTCTCGCTTGAAGTTTTTCCGGGCGAATTCGGAGAAAAAATCGTCGCTGATGAAGCGCGCATTCTAGCCACCGGCATCACTGAACGCATTGAGGATGAATGGAACGGGCGAGTTCTGGAAAGCACCAAATTTGCCATTCCTCGCGAAGATGGCAGCGCCGACCTGGGTGGCATCACGATCGATATTACCGAGCGTCGATTGAACGAGCTCCGGCTTGCCCAGCAAGCCCGTCGTTCTGCCATCTTGCTGGCATTACCGAAAAAAGCCGAGGCGCTTTCTGAAAAAGCGTTCATGCAATACGCCCTGGAGCGGGCCGAAGAGGCGACGCAGAGCGTCATCGGCTATATGCACTTCGTCAATGACGATGGCCAGACTATCGAACTGACCGCCTGGTCGGGCAGCACGCTGAAAAATGACTGCACGACCACCTTCGACAGTCATTACCCCATTTCAGAAGCGGGGGTCTGGGCCGAGGCGGCCCGTAAAAAACAGCCTGTCGTTATCAATGACTACGCCACCGCCGAGAACAAACACGGACGCCCCACCGGCCACGCCGCATTGACCCGCCTGCTCAGCGTTCCGGACATGGAGGACGGCACCATCCGCATGATGACGGGGGTTGGCAACAAGGCCAGCGATTACACCGATTTCGACGTCGAAACGGTACAACTAATTGGCAGCGAAACGTGGCGCATCGTGCGTCGACAACGTACCGAGAACGCGCTGCGCCTTGCCACCCAGGTGGTGAATGCGAGTCCGGTGGTATGTTTCCGGGCTTGCTGCGCCGAAGGCTGGCCACTGGTCTTTATTTCGGACAATGTGCGGCAATGGGGCTACCCCCCCAATCACTTGATCGCGGGGAAGCCTCGCGTATTTGATGTCATTCACCCCGATGACCAGCCACGGATACGCGACGAAACCAAGCGCTACACGGCCGAAGGGGTATCACGCTTCACGCAGGAATATCGTCTGGTCACCGCCGACGGCCAGATTGTCTGGGTACTGGGTCGAACCACCGTTCGTCTCGACGCCGACGGCAAACCGGAGTTCTACGATGGCGTGCTAACCGACATAACGGAACGTAAAACCCAGCAATCGGCGATGAACGACGCGCTGAGCCAACAGAAAAAACTCAACAAACGCCTGGAAGAGGCCAACAACCAGTTGATGCAATCGGAAAAAATGGCCTCCATCGGCCAACTGGCAGCAGGCGTCGCCCACGAACTCAACAACCCGATCGGTTTTGTTCATTCCAATCTGGGTACGCTGGATGGCTACGTACACGACCTCATGGACATCATCACGGCCTACCAAAACCGGCTCGGCAACGAGGGGGAGTCCAACCCGCATGCCGACGAAATCAGACGCTTGCTGGAACAGCACGATTTCGCCTTCCTCAAAGACGATATTTTCAGCCTTCTCGCGGAATCCAAGGACGGCCTGGGCCGGGTCCGCAAGATTGTCCAGGATCTCAAAAACTTCTCGCGCGTCGGCGAACAGGAGTGGCAGGAGGCAGACCTGCACG
>NZ_JAVHPH010000223.1:3790-16887 GCF_036170495.1 Azonexus sp. | reverse complement strand
TTGGCTGCCGAATCGTGCTCTTCGGAGCCGATCACTTGCCGGACGATCAGTTGTGTCAGTGCGCCGAAGCGGTCTCCAATCGCTTGCGCACCTCAGACACCGCCTGCCAGTGGGATCGCGAGACGTTCATGATCCTCCTGCCCAATACCGCAGAACCCAGTGCCAAAAAGCTCGTCAACGGAATTCGCGACACCTTTGAGCACTTCAATTTTGGGCAAAATTTCCGGTTGACCGTGCGCATCGCCGTTGTTCAGCATGCGTCCGGAGAAGACCCAATGAGTACCGTCAGTGCGCTCGAAAACAAACTGACGAATGCCGGCGAATGATGTCCGACCTGATCTACTACCTCCTCCCCGCCCTGCTTATCCTGGTTCCCGCCGCCTTTCACCTGCACAGCAAAAAAAAGGTGTCGGAAATCCACCATACCGTACTCAAGGAAGCCCAGGAAGCCGGCCTGACCGAACCGCCGTCGCTGCACCCTGTGGTTGACCTGTCGATCTGCATGGGCTCGGGCGCCTGCGTCAGAGCCTGCCCGGAGAATGCGCTCGGCGTCATCAAGGGCAAGGGCGTTCTGATCAATCCGACGCACTGTATCGGCCACGGCGCCTGCGCACCGGCCTGCCCGGTTGGCGCCATCAAACTGGTCTTTGGCACGCAAAGGCGCGGCATGGACATTCCGCAAGTTGATCCCGACTTCCAGACCAATATCCCGGGCATCTTCATTGCAGGCGAACTCGGTGGCATGGGGCTTATCCGCAACGCCATCCGCCAGGGCACGCATGCCGTCCAGGCCATCACCAAGCGGCCCAAGACCAAGGCTGATCTCGACCTCGTCATCATTGGCGCCGGCCCGGCCGGCATTGCCGCCTCGCTAGCCGCCAAGGAAGCCGGCCTGAACTACGTCACGGTCGAACAGGAAGACTCGCTCGGCGGCACCACCTATCACTATCCGCGCAACAAGCTGGTTATGACGGCCCCCATGAAGCTGCCCCTGATCGGCGAAATCAAGGTACGCGAAATCAGCAAGGAAGAGCTGATGGAAATCTGGCAAGGCATCCTCGACAAGGCAACACCCAACATCCGGTTCAGCGAACGCATGGAAGAAATCACGCCCAGCGATGGCGTTTTTTCGATCCGCACCAACAAAGCGGCTTACTCGGCCGCCAGCGTGCTACTCGCCATCGGCCGCCGCGGCACGCCGAGAAAGTTGGGCGCCAAGGGCGAAGAACAGGCCAAGGTCGTCTATCGCCTGATCGAGGCCGACCAGTATCAGGGCAAGCATGTCCTCGTCGTCGGTGGCGGCGACAGCGCCCTGGAAGCAGCCCTCGACATTGCCAACGAACCCGACACGCATGTCACTCTGAGCTACCGCGGCAAGGCCTTCGACCGCGTCAAACCCAAAAACCGGACGCGCCTGGCCGACGCCATCGCTGCCAACAAGATTGAACAAATACTGGAGAGCACGGTCCGAGAAATCGGCATCGACAACGTCATCCTCAAACATGGCGATGACATCCTCGAACGGCCAAACGAAGCCATCATCGTTTGCGCCGGCGGCGAATTGCCGACGCCCATGCTGAAAAAAATGGGCGTTCAGGTTGACACCCGTTACGGCGACTAGCTCGCCACCTCACTCGCCGTTGGCATATCGAAAATATCGCCGCCCTTGCCTCTTTACTCACCGATAAAAAAGCGGGAAAATATCCCTCTAAAAAAAATGCAAAGCATCCACATCCCGGGGTTGCCCCCCCCCCCGCAGAACGGGAGCTGCGATAAAAACACGCAACAAAGTAGCTGCCGACGACGGGCTACAAACCCTGTTCTTGAAAAGACACCGGGGGCGTAGAATGTTGCCCGATCTCCTCCCGCCCTACCCTACGGGAGAAGGATAAGTCCTCACTGACTGTCGATCCCGAGGTGATCGCGGCAGACCACTCGACCAGCCCCAACGACCCCGGCGACGAGCCCAATCCAGCCCCCATTTTTTCTCGTCACCTAAAAAACGGCACCACTTGATGTCAGACTCACCGCTCCGATCCGCTCTTCTCTCCGCGATACACCGCGTGCTGTCCCCTGTTGTCCGCGTCATGCTGGCGCACGAGATCACCTTGCCGATGGCAATCGAACTCCTCAAACGCGTCTTCGTCGAAGTGGCGGAACGCGATTTCCGACTCGACAACAAGGCCTCCACCGACAGCCGGATCAGCCTGATTACCGGGGTGCACCGCAAGGATGTCAAGCGTTTACGCCAACTGCCCGATGTCGAAGCAAATTTGCCGCCAAAGATATCGCTCAGCGCACAAGTTGTCGCCACCTGGATCACCGGCGCCCGGTGGCTTGATAAAAGCGGCCAGCCCCGCCCGCTATCCCGACTCGCTCGTGGCCCCGAAGAGGCCTCATTTGAAGCACTGGTTGCCAGCATCAGCCAGGATATTAGGCCGCGTTCGGTACTCGACGAATGGCTGCGACTCGGTGTCGTCAGCATCAATGACGCCGACGAAGTCGTACTGCTCAGCAACGCCTTTGTCCCCAAGGAGGGACTGGAAGAAAAACTGGCGTATTACGGCCACAACCTTGGCGATCACGCCGCAGCCGCAGCGGACAACGTACTAACCACGAGCAGCCCATGGTTTGAACGCAGCGTGCATCACAGCTCGCTGACTGAAGCCCAGGTCGAAAAGTTGCGGGAGCGCGCCGCCAAACTCGGCATGCAAACGCTGACCCAGTTGCACTCCTTGGCGGCAGAACCGGCAGATGACGACGGCCAGTCGCCAGAATCCGCAAGCAACGGACCGAAAAAGCGATTCACCTGTGGTGTGTATTTTTACAGCACGGACGCATCCGAAGTGGCGACAGAAAAATGAGACGTCATCTTCTCCTATTCATCGTGGCAGTTTTTCCGCTGGTCGCCTGGTCTGCCCCGGTCTGTGTCGATCCGGAACATCCCGGAAAAAATCATCGGGCGCGGAGCGGCATTGGTGGCACTGGGAAACCGGCCACAGGAGAATCGGCTGCCCAAAATAGCGGCACAGAAGGTGGCGGTATTGGTGGCACCGGATCCCCCGCTGCCGGCGGCGAGGGCGGTGGCATTGGCGGCACGGGCGCCCCGATTGCCGATGGCGCATCGGTCGGCATTGTTGGTGTGGTCAGCGGATTCGCCTCGGTGTGTGTCAACGGGGTTGAGGTTCATTTCGACCATGGCGTGCCGGTCAATGAAAACGGCGACCCATCATCAGCCGACAAGCTGGCTGTCGGTCAGGTCATCTCGATCGACGCCACCAATTCTCCAAAAGGACTTCAGGCTCGAAACATCGCCATTCTGAACGCCCTAGAAGGCCCCATCACCAAGCTGCCACGCGGCGGCAAAATAATTCAGGTCCTCGGTCAAAACGTAGCAATCGGGCCCAACACCAGAGGGCCTAGCAAGGGACTAGCCATTGGCCAGTTGGTCAAGATCAGCGCACTTTCGGGCGCCGACGGCACTTTGGTCGCAACGCGCATCCAGCCCAGTCCGGGCCTCAAGCAGGCTGGTGCGCTGGGTCAAGTCGTGCCGTCTGGCAAACGATCCTTGGTTGGCGGAGTCGCGGTCGCCGGCACGGTCGACACCACTGCCGCGCTGGTCAAGGGCAAATGGAACGGGACCGAACTCGTGCCGACGAGCGTTATTGCAGATCCGACCTACCGTTTCAAGAACAGCGCGAGCAGAATCCTGATCGAGGGCCTGGTTCAGACCTCTGACGGTCGCGGAAAGATCACGGCAGGCGGAGTCGAGCTATCGCTACCCAACGTAACAGCACGACAAATGAACGCCCTGCACCCGAATCGGCGGATTTTTGTCGATGCCCAAGTTGGTCGCTCAGGCCAACTGGTGGTCAGTCATATTGAGATGGTCAATAGCGAAGAACGCAACGCTTCGCGCCCCGGGAAATCGGACCAGCAAAATAATACCTGGTCGACCAAGGCAAAGACCGGCGAAACATTGGAAAAACAGGAGAAAAGCGAGGGCTTTGAGACGGCCGAGAAGGCCGAGAAGGCCGAGAAGGCCGAGAAGGCTGAGATGGCTGAGAAGGTCGAGATGGCTGAGAAGGTCGAGAAGGCTGAGAAGGTCGAGAAGGCTGAGAAGGCTGAGAAGGCTGAGAAGGTCGAGAAGGTCGAGAAGGTCGAGAAGGTCGAGAAGGTCGAGAAGGTCGAGAAAGTCGAGAAAGTCGAGAAAGTCGAGCGGCGGGAACGGCACTGATATGCCATTTGCACAAAAAAATAAAAGACCACGTTAAAATCATGGCTTTCTCAACATTGCAGCAGGTACCCGCTTGAAAACACGCATCCTTGGCGCTTTGTGCCTCCTTACTGTCTTGTCCTGCCACGCTCAAAGCAGCGTGATCGTGAGCACCGGCATCGATTACTCGACCGGAAAATATGGAGCTGCCGAAAGTACGGACACGCTTTACATGCCTTTCGGCGTGAAATACGAAACGGGTGACTGGACCTGGCGGGCGACCATTCCCTACGTCGAAACGAACGGACCTTCAACGGTTTCCGGCGCAGGCGCTGACCGGGTCACACTAACCAATGGGGCAAGTACACGCAAGAAGGAATCCGGACTTGGCGACATCGTGCTGTCCGGTAGTTGGAGTGCGCTGCAGCAAGGCCCCTGGCTCGTCGAACTGGGCGCCAAGGTCAAACTGGCGACAGCCGATGAGAACAAGGGACTGGGCACCGGCGAAAACGATTACTCGGTGCATACCGATATTTATCGGACGCTGGATAAACACACGCTGTTCGGCACCCTGGGTTACAAGAAAATGGGAGACCCCGCCGGTATCGATCTCAAGGACCCTTTCTACGCATCAGTGGGCTGGTCTTTCCGGGCCACTCAGGCGAGCGCCGTGGGCTTGAGTTACGATTTCCGACAAAAGATACTCGACGGCGGCGCGCCAATCCGTGAAGTGACCGGTTTCGTCACCCACAAGCTGGACCCGCACTGGAAATTGCAGGGCTACCTTGTGTCCGGCTATTCCAACGCCAGCCCCGATCTGAGTGGCGGCATTTTCGTGATGTACGCCTACTGATCGTTATTGCGCCGTCAGGCGGAAAGCCTGGGTAATCAGATTGATCGCCTCCGGGCTATCCCAGGCTCGGGAGCCGGCGATTTTCTTGATCACCCGCCCTTCCGCATCGACCAGCACGGTGAGCGGTAGACGATTGGCACCGAGCATGTTTTCAAGAAGCAGATTGCGGTCGATGTAATTCGGGAAGCTGACGCCGGAAATCTTGACGAATCGGGCTGCCGCCGCCTGATCGTCGTCGGTTGAAATGCCGACGATATTGAAAGCCTTGCCACCATAGCGCCGTGACAAGCGTTCGATCGACCCCATTTCGGCCCGACAGGGGCCGCACCAACTGGCCCACACGTTGATCAGCAGCGGCTTGCCGCGAAACGCGGAAAGCCTCCCGGCGCTGCCAACCAGCCCGTTGAGCTGCGCCTCGGGGAGCAACGCGCCGACCGGCACCTCGCCCGGCGTACCGGCCACGGCACCGCCGGTGAACTGCATCGCGCAGAGGCCGATCGCCAGCCATTTCATCGACAATAACCGCCAAGCTTTCCGACCCATGCCAAACTCCATGAATGCTTCTCGTGGCAAGGCACAGCGCCCGGCCGAAGGCTGTTATCGTAAAGCATTTTCTTGATCTGTCTTGCCTTCAACGAGGCGGCGTCTATTTATAATCGAACGCTTATGGCAGCCCCCACCTCTCTGGCACAACATCTCCGGCAGGCCGCGAGCGAACATCCGCAGAGCGCCGCCTTGCTGGTTGCCGGCCACTGTTTGAGCTTTGCCGAGCTATTCGCCGCGAGCGAAAAGCTCGCTGGCCAACTCGCCTGCCGCCCAGGAACGATCAGCGAAGCCGGCGACAGTCTGCATCTGGCGCGCCATGCCTACGCCTGCAGTTTTCAAAATTGGCCGTTTTTTCCGGTTGACCGTAGCCATACACACCTGGAAATCAATCAGCCTCTGGCCGACGTTGCGTTGATCATCGCGACCAGCGGCAGTGCGGGCAAACCGCGCGCCGTGCTGCTCGCCAATGCCCAGCTCGACGCCGCGGCTGCCGCCTCGAATGAACGCCTGCCGCTGCACCCCGGCGATCGGTGGCTGAACTGCCTGCCGCTCCACCACATCGGCGGCCAGTCGATACTGTGGCGCTGCGCCCGGGCCGGCGCCAGCGTGCTGCTGCATGACGGCTTCGTCGCCGAACAGGTTGCCGCCGACCTTGCCGCTCAACCGGTCACACACATTTCGCTGGTCCCCGCCATGCTTGCCCGCCTGCTCGACCTCGGCGTCAAGCCACCGGCCAGCCTGCGCGTGGCGCTCATCGGCGGTGCCGCGCTGGCGCAATCACTCTACGACCGCGCCATCACCGCTGGCTGGCCGCTCTTCCCGAGCTATGGCATGAGCGAAACGGCCGCCCAGTTCGCCACTTTCGACCCGGCCGACGGCGCCTGGCAGGAAGGCCTGGTCGGCCGACCAATGCCCGGCCACGACCTTCGCCTCGCTACCGACGGCCGCCTGCAAGTGCGCGGCCGGCAAGTCATGCGCAGCTATGGCGACGGCAGCGGCATTGATGCCGCCGGCTGGCTGACCACCGGCGATCTCGCCAACATCGACACCGCCGGCCGCCTGAGCATCCTCGGCCGGGCCGATGACATGCTGATCAGCGGTGGCCGCAACGTCCATCCACAGGAAATCGAATCCTGCCTCGCCGCCTGCCCCGGCGTCCTCGACGTCGCTGTCACCGGCCGGCCCGACCCGGTGTGGGGCGACCTCATCGTGGCCCTCGTCGTCGGCCCGGTCGCAGCGGACGACCTGCTCGCCCACGCCCGCCACTATCTGCCATCGGCCGCCCTGCCGCGAGAAATCCACGCCATCGACCGCCTGCCGCGCAACGCCACCGGCAAGCTCGAACGCGCCACGCTGCGCCGCCTCGCCGCCGAGGCCGGCCAGTGATCCACGCCCTGCGCCGCGGCCTGTGCGCCCCGGAAACCCTGGCCCGGCAGGAAGCGCTGGCCGCCGGCGCCCCCGCCTCGGCCCCGGTCAGCCTGCGTCTCCCGCTCGGCCGCGGCACGACCGACTGGCTGCCGCAACTACCGGCCGACGCCCTCTACTGGTATCGCGCCCGCCCGGATCGCCACGAATATCGTCTGGCCATCGGCCACGCCCTCCATGTCACGAGCGCCGGCCCCAACCGGCTGGCCGCGCTCGACAACGCTTTCGCCGGATTTTGCCGGGACTGGCGGCGCAACGGGCCGGCCTTCGCCTTCGCCGGCTTCGCTTTCGACGCCGTCAACAACGCGCCGCTGCCCAACGCCCTGCTCGCCATCCCGGCCATCCTGCTCGAATCGGTGGCCGGCGCATGCTCGGTCACCCTCAGCGCACCGGCCGGCCGCCTCGCCCAGGCCGCCGCCGAATGGCCGCAATGGCTGGCCACGCCGGCCATTGCCAGCGCGCCGCAACAACGCCCGAGCCGCCCTGAAACGCTGGCCGAACGGGCCTGGATCGCCCGCGTCAACGCCGCGCTGCGCGACATTGCGGCTGGCCGACTCGACAAAGTCGTCCTCGCCCGCAGCCGGACTATCGAGGCCGACGCGCCGTTTTCGGCGGCCTCGGTGCTCGGCCAACTCGTCATGCAACAACCGGCCGGTCTCATCTACGCCCACGGCAACGGCCAGCACAGCTTCGTCGGCGCAACGCCGGAGCGGCTGGTCCGCCTCGCTGGCCGACGCGTCGAAGCCGATGCGCTGGCCGGCACGTCGTGGCCCGGTTCGCAGGCGCTCTCCGCAACCAAAAACCGGCATGAACAGGCGTTGGTCGTCCAGGCCGTCAGCGCCGCGCTGGCGCCTTTCTGCGCAACACCAGCGGTCGCCGAACCGGCGCAGGAACACGCGGCCGGCCAACTGCGCCATCTGCGCAGCCGGGTGGCGGCCACCGTCCGCCCGGGGACGACGCTGTTCGAACTGGTCCGCGCCCTGCACCCGACACCGGCTATCGGCGGCTTTCCGGCCGCTGCCGCGCTGGCCTGGCTGGCCGCCCACCACGAGCAGCGCAACGGCTGGTATAGCGGCAGCATCGGCCTGCTCACGGCTGAGGGCGACGGCGAGTTTTCGGTCGCCCTGCGCTCGGCTCTGCTCGCCGGCAACTCGGCCGAATTGCAGGCCGGAGCCGGCATCGTCGCCGGCTCCGACGCCCGGCACGAACTGGCCGAAACGAACGCCAAACTGGGCACCCTGCTCGCCGCGCTGGCCGCGCCAATCACGCCGGCATCGGGCGATAGTCGGCGCGCCTGATATTTTCGGCAAATATTCCGGTCGACCGTAGAAATCAGCCACCGAACGTCATCTCCCTGAAATATTTATGTAACAAAATGATGGGCTTAAAGCCTATACTTCAGAAAAAACATGGAGATGATGCGATGACCCATCCGCAGCCAAAACCCCGCTTTCCGACCGAAAACTATCTCAACCGCGAGCTCGGCTTGCTCGCCTTCAACCGGCGCGTTATGGCCCAGGCCGAGGACGAGCGGATGCCGCTGCTCGAACGCCTGCGTTTCCTGTGCATTGTCTCCAGCAACCTCGACGAATTCTTCGAAATCCGCATGGCCGGGCTCAAGGAGCAGGTCAAAGCGCACGCCACGGTCACCACCACCGACGGCAAGACGGCACAGGAGGCCTTCCGCCTCGTTTCGGCCGAAGCGCACGCCATCGTCCACGAGCAGTACGATCACCTCAACGAAGTGATCCTGCCGGCGCTGGCCGAACAGGGCATCCGCTTCCTGCGCCGAGTGACCTGGAACGAAGCGCAGCGCGAGTGGATCCGCGACTATTTCACGCGCGAAATGGTGCCGGTGCTGACGCCGATCGGGCTCGACCCGTCGCACCCCTTCCCGCGCGTCCTCAACAAGAGCCTCAATTTCGCCGTCGAACTCGAAGGCAAGGACGCCTTCGGGCGCAGCTCCAACGCTGCCATCGTCCAGGCGCCACGCGTCCTGCCGCGCGTCATCCATTTGCCCGAAGAACTCGCCGGCTGCGCCTACGGTTTCGTATTCCTGTCGTCCATCCTGCACGAATTCGTCGACGAACTATTCACCGGCATGACCGTGCTCGGCTGCTACCAGTTCCGCGCCACGCGCAATTCCGACCTCTTCGTCGATGAAGAAGAAGTCACCAACCTGCGGACCAAGCTGCAGGGCGAACTGCCGCAGCGCAATTTCGGCAATGCGGTGCGCCTCGAAGTGGCCGAGAACTGCTCGCCGGCGATGACCGAATTCCTCCTCGCCCAGTTTGGCCTCAAGCCGGCCGACCTCTATCGCGTCAATGGCCCGGTCAATCTCGTCCGCCTGATGCAGGTGCCGGACTGGGTGGACCGCCCGGACATGAAATTCCGTCCCTTCGTGCCCGGCCTACCCAAGGTCGTCGGCAAAGGCGTCAATATTTTCGACACCATCCGCAAGGCCGACGTCCTGCTCCACCACCCCTACCAATCCTTCGCGCCGGTCATCGAGTTTCTCAACCAGGCGGCGACCGACCCGCAGGTCGTCGCCATCAAGATGACGGTCTATCGCACCGGCACCGACTCGGTGCTCATGGAATCGCTGATCCGCGCCGCCCAGAACGGCAAGGAAGTCACCGTCGTCGTCGAGCTCATGGCCCGTTTCGACGAGGAGGCCAACATCAGCTGGGCGACCAAGCTGGAACAGGTCGGCGCCCACGTCGTGTACGGGGTCGTCGGCTACAAGACCCACGCCAAGGCGCTCCTCATCGTGCGCCGCGAAGACGGCGGGCTCAAGCGCTACGCCCACCTCGGCACCGGCAACTACCACCCGCGCACCGCCCGTCTCTATTCCGACTTCGGCCTGATGACCGCCAACGAGGAAATCACCAACGACGTCAGCGAAGTCTTCAAGCAACTGACCGGACTAGGCAAGGCGCGCACACTCAAACACCTGTGGCAGGCGCCCTTCACGCTGCAGCAAAATGTCGTCGCCGGCATCCAGGCCGAAACCGAAACCGCCAAGGCCGGCGGCAAGGCGCGCATCGTCGCGAAAATGAACTCGCTGGTCGAACCGGAAGTCATCGATGCGCTCTATCAGGCTTCGCAGGCCGGCGTCGACATCGACCTCATCGTCCGCGGCGTGTGCACCCTGCGCCCCGGGGTGCCCGGCTTGTCCGAGAACATCCGCGTCCGCTCGATCATCGGTCGCTTCCTCGAACACCACCGGATTTTCTACTTTCTGGCCGGCGGCAAGGAAGCCGTTTACCTCTCCAGCGCCGACTGGATGGACCGCAATTTCTTCAAACGCATCGAACTCGCCTTCCCCATCCTCGACCCCAAGCTCAAGAAGCGCGTCATCACCGAAGGCCTCAAGTTCTACCTGGCCGACAACCAGCAAGGCTGGGATATGAATAGCCAGGGTATCTACCATCGCCGCCGCTCTGCACGTAGCAAACCGCACAACGCCCAGGTCGAACTGATGGTGACGCTGGGCACCAGCTAATCGGCATTCCCACGGTCAACCAGAAAAAAGGGCAAAAAAATGCGGCTGACCAGCCGCATTTTATTTTTCCGATCAGCTTTTCCGTCCACCGTCATCCGGCGTAAAGAACAGGCCAACCCCCAGCACGATGAGCAGCAGCGGCCACCATTTCTTGATCAGCCCGACCAGATCGAGCTCAAACAGGTCGAGATTGACGGCCAGCGCGATGGCGCCGATGGCGATCAAGGCGATGGCGGCAAAGTTGCCTTTCATGTTTTCTCCCGGGTAGCCCGACTGCTCAGAGCCTGTGAATGATTTGGGCGCGGGCGTGAACGAATAGTTCACAGGCGCTCAGGCCCGACGCACGCCGACGACGCCGTCGACCTCGTGGATCAGCGTCAGCGTCTTCTGCATTTGTTGCAGGTTGGTGATCTCGACGGTAAAGCTCATGTGCGCCTTGCCCTGCTTGGACTGGGTATTGACACCGACGACGTTGAGCCGCTCGCGCGTGAAGATTTCGGAAATATCGCGCAAGAGGCCCTGGCGGTCATGGGCATCGACAATGATGTCAGCGGCAAAAACGCCGGTCGTCGTCAGCCCCCAGTCGGTTTCGATGACCCGCTCGGGATGCAGCGCGGCGAGGTTGGCAAAATTGGGGCAGTCCATGCGGTGGATCGAAATGCCCTTGCCGCGGGTGATGAAGCCCTGGATTTCGTCCGGCGGCGCCGGTTTGCAGCAACGGGCGAGCTGAGTCAGCAGCTTGTCGACGCCGACGATCAGAATTCCTTGGTTGCCCTGCACCGGCTTGCTCGGCTTGGCCAGCACCTCATCCGGCAACTGGGTTTCAGCGAGCAGGTCGCCACCCTTGGCTACCGCCTGGAACTGCCGCTGATTGAGGTCGCCCCGGGCGGCGGCGATGTACAGGTCGTCAGCCTTGGCAAAGCCGAGCTTGTGCGACAGCTCCTCGATATTCGCGCCGGTCTGGCCGGCCCGCTGCAATTCCTTGGCGATCAGGCCGCGCCCTTCGCCCAGCGTTTCTTCGAGCGCCAGATTGGAAAACCAGGCGCGCACCTTGACCCGGGCGCTCTTGGTGTGGATGTAGCCGAGCAGCGGGTTGAGCCAGTCGCGCGACGGGCCGCCCAGCTTGGCGGTAACGATCTCGACTTCCTGTCCGGTTTCCAGTGCCGTATTCAGCGGGACAAGATGGCCGGCAATCTTGGCGCCACGGCAACGGTGGCCGAGGTCGGTATGCACGCGGTAAGCGAAATCGACCGGCGTCGAGCCGGCCGGCAGGTCGACGACCTTGCCCTGCGGCGTGATGACGTAAATCGTCTCGTCGAGCGCCGCCTGCTTATAGTGCTTGACCCAGTCCGAGCTGTCGGCGACTTCATCCTTCCAGGTCAGCAGCTGGCGCAGCCAGGCGATCTTCTCGTCGTAGTCGTCCTCGGCATTGCGCTTGGTGCCTTCCTTGTAGCGCCAGTGCGCGGCGACGCCCAGTTCGGCGTGCCTGTGCATGTCCCAGGTGCGGATCTGGATTTCCAGGCTGCGGCCATCCGGACAACGCACCGCCGTGTGCAGCGAGCGGTAGTAGTTCCCTTTGGGATTGGAGATGTAGTCGTCAAATTCCTTGGGGATCGGCAGCCACAGGTTGTGCACGATGCCGAGCGCGGTGTAGCACTCCTTGAGGTCGTCGACGATGATGCGCAGGGCGCGCACGTCATAGACCTCGGAGAACTCGACGCCCTTCTTGCGCATCTTGTTCCAGATGCTGTAGATGTGTTTCGGCCGACCGTAGATTTCAGCATTGTGCACACCGGCCGCTTCGAGTTCGTCGCGCACCTTGGCCACGGCATCGACGATGAACTGCTCGCGCTCGCTACGCTTCTCGTCGAGCAGCTTGGCCAGTTTCTTGTAGATGTCCGGGTGGATGAAGCGGAAGGACAGATCTTCGAGTTCCCACTTCAGTTCCCAGACGCCAAGCCGGTTGGCCAGCGGCGAATAGAGTTCCAGCGTTTCGCGCGCCACCTGGATACGCAGGTCGTCCGGATTGGCCGCGTAAAAACGCAGGGTCTGCGTCCGGCTAGCCAGGCGCAGCAGGACGACCCGGATGTCCTCAACCATCGCCAGCAGCATCTTGCGCAGCACTTCGATCTGCGCCTTCATTTCGACCGGATTGACCTCGCCGGCCTCGATGTTGGTGGCGACAAAACCCTTGGCAATCGGCCGCAACTTATTGAGGCGCGAAATACCCTGCACGAGATGCGCCGCCGGCTTACCGAAATGCGTTTCGATGCTGGCGATGCCGTGCTCGTCCTGGGCCGGAATGGCGAAGAGCAGCGCGGCAATGCGCGATTCGACGTCGAGCTTGAGGCCGGCGATGATCACCGCCATGCCCAGGGCGTGCGACCAGATGCGCTCGCCGCTACCCAGCGTGCGTTCGCCGTAGGTGGTCCACGCGTATTCGACGGCGGATTTGAGACGTTCCGCATCGGCCGGGGCCAAGCCCTCGGCCAAGGTGATCAGGAACTGTTCGAAGTCGCTTTGCGAGGCGACAGAATGGACGACGGAAACCA
>NZ_JAVHPH010000223.1:1361-3690 GCF_036170495.1 Azonexus sp. | reverse complement strand
ATCAGGAACTGTTCGAAGTCGCTTTGCGAGGCGACAGAATGGACGACGGAAACCATGCCGCAATTATAAGACCGATCTCCCGAGGCCAGTATGACCGGCACCAAATTGCCCGCGACATGCCTACACAGCCCGAGCCACGGCCCGATCAGGCATAATCCGGCGACCGTGAAAAAACTGTTCGCCAACCCCTATTTGCTGCTGATCCTGACCGTGCTCTTCTGGTCCGGAAACATGGTGGTCGGCCGTGGTGCGCGTGGCGACATTCCGCCGCTGGGCTTCGCCTTCTGGCGCTGGACCATCGCCTTTGCGCTGATCCTGCCGCTGGCCATGCCCCACCTCAAAGCCCAGTGGCCGCTGCTGAAAAAAGGCTGGCGCCCCCTGCTCGTGCTCGGCCTGCTCGGTGTCGGCGGCTACAACACCTTCGCCTACATCGCCCTGCAGGACACCAGCGCGACCAACGCCGCGCTGCTCAATTCCTTCGTGCCAATCGCCACCATCGCTATCTCCTGGGCGTTTCTCGGCAAACACCTGCGCCGGCCCGAAGGCATCGGCGTCGTCATTTCCCTGTGCGGCGCGCTGACCATCGTGTCGCGTGGCGACCTAGCCGTGCTTGCCCATCTCAACCTCAATGTCGGCGACGTCTGGATGCTCGTCGCCGTGCTCGACTGGGCGATCTACACCGTCGCCCTGGCCTGGCGCCCGAGCGGCGTACACCCCATGCTCATGCTCGGCGCCACCACCGCCATCGGTCTCTGCGCCCTCGGCCCGGCTTACGCCTGGGAACTGGCGCAAGGCCGGCATATCAACCTGCACCTCGGCGCGCTGACCGCGCTGGCCTACGTCGGCCTCTTCCCGAGCTTTCTCGGCTACATTTTCTACAACAAGGGTGTCGCCGAAGTCGGCGCCAACAAGGCCAGCCTGTTCATCCACCTCATGCCGGTTTTCGGGACATTGCTCTCCTTCCTGTTCCTCGGAGAAGTTCCGTTCTGGTACCACTATTTCGGCATCGCCCTGATTTTCTCGGGCATCTGGCTGACCATGAAAAAATGAAACGTTGGCTCGACCGGCTGCGCGGCAAGAAGGCAGCGGCCATTCCCGACGCCTTGTGGGCGAGCACCCTCGCGGCGCTGCCCTTTCTCGACGATCTCACGGTCAACGAGAAAAAAGAGCTAAAAATGAAAGCCGAGGCTTTCCTCGCCGAGAAGGAATTCAGCGCCGCCGGCGGCCTCGATCTGACCGACGAAATCTGCGTTTCCATCGCCGCCCAGGGTTGCCTGCCCATTCTCAAGCTCGGGCTGGCGGCCTACCGCGAATGGGTCGGCATCATCGTCTACCCCGACGAATTCGTCGTGCCGCGGCGCATCGAGGACGAATCCGGCGTCGTCCATGAATACGCCGACGTGCTTTCCGGCGAAGCCTGGGAAGGCGGTCCGCTGATCATTTCGTGGCACGACGTGCAAATGGCCGGCGACGGCTACAACGTGGTCATCCACGAATTCGCCCACAAGCTGGACATGCTCAACGGTGAAGCGGACGGCATGCCGGCGCTGCATTCGGGCATCGGCGAAGGCGAGTGGCAGGAAATCTTTTTCGCCGCCTACGACGACTTTTGCCGACGCGTAGACGATGACGAAGACACCGCCATCGACCCCTACGCCAGCACTGATCCGGCCGAATTTTTCGCCGTGCTTTCGGAGAGCTTCTTCGAAGTCCCTGATCTTGTCGCCGCAGAATACCCGGCGCTGTACCACCTATTCTGCCGTTACTACCGCCAGGACCCGCTCAGCCGCCGATTGGCCGAACCGGGTGCGCGCTAGGGCGAGGAAAATCCCCCTTGTCGACAGGGGTATGATGTTCGGTCATCACCGACTAGCCTTGGAAATCATCCGTTCGATGTCCGTCGAAACGCCCAGCGTATCCTTCCCAGCCGCCTTGCATGGCGCCATCCTCAATGAGGCGCCGGACGGCATTCTGGTCGTTACCGCGGCAAATACGATTGCCTCGATCAACGAACGTTTTTTTGCGGTGTGGAACATCCCCCGCCCGGCCTCGCCGCTCGAAGCCCTGATCGGCACCTCCGACACGCCCATCCTCAACCAGGTGCTGGCCCGCGTCCGTGACAGCGACCCCTTTCTGGCGCGCATTCGCACGCTTTACGCCGACCCAAGCCTGAACGACGACTGCAACATCCCGCTCAAGGATGGACGCACCCTCCATCGTCATTCGGCCGCGCTGCGCGGCGATGACGGACACGGCATGGGCCGGGTATGGTTCTTCCGCGACATCAGCGACATCGTCCGCTCGCAGCAGGCCAGGGAGGACAGCGAAA
>NZ_JAVHPH010000223.1:0-1261 GCF_036170495.1 Azonexus sp. | reverse complement strand
TTTTCTGGGGCATGTTCTCGGTCTCGCCGATGAGCTTCAACGGCCTGCCCTGCCTGCTCTCCATCACCCGCGACGTGACCGAGGCCAAGGCCGCCCAGGCTGAACTGGCCAGCCATCGCGACCGCCTCGAACAACTCGTTGCCGAGCGCACGGCCGAACTCTCGCGCGCCAAGGAAGCCGCCGAAGCGGCGAGCATCGCGAAAAGCGCTTTTCTGGCCAATATGAGCCACGAAATCCGGACGCCGCTCAACGCCGTCACCGGCATGGCGCATCTGATCCGGCGCGGCGGGCTGAGCCCGGCGCAAAGTACCCAGCTCGACAAACTGGAAAATGCCGGCCAACACTTGCTTGGCATCATCAACGCCATTCTCGAACTGTCGAAGATCGAGGCCGGAAAACTCGTTCTCGCCGAAACCCCCCTGCACATCGGGCAGATTCTCGATAACGTCCTGACCATGCTGCAAAGCACCGCCCAGGCCAAGCATCTCAATCTGACCAGTGAAACCGATGAGCTGCCGCCCAATCTGCTCGGCGACCCCATTGCGCTGCAACAGGCTCTGCTCAACTACGCCGCCAATGCCGTCAAATTTACCGATGCCGGCAAGGTCATCCTGCGTGTCCGGCAATTCGCTGACGAAGCGGATGCCATCGCGCTGCGCTTCGAGGTCGAAGACAGCGGCGTCGGCATCCCGGCGGAAGCGATGCCCAGATTGTTTGCCGCGTTTGAACAGGCCGACAACACACTGAGCCGCAAATACGGCGGTACCGGCCTCGGGCTGGCGATTACCCGCAAGCTGGCCGAGCACATGGGAGGCACGGCGGGAGCGAGCAGCACGCCAGGAAAAGGCAGCATTTTCTGGTTCACCGTACGGCTGAAAAAAGGCAGCCAGCCGCTTGCGACTATCCCGAACGTCACCCCGAGCCATCCCGAAACCCGGCTGGCGCAGGAATTCCCGGGACGCCGCATCCTGCTCGTCGAGGACGAGCCGATTAACCGCGAAATTGCCGAGCAGCTTCTGGCCGAGGCCGGACTGTGCGTCGAGACGGCCAACGACGGCGAACAGGCGGTCAATCTGGTTCGCCGCAACGATTACGACCTGATTCTTATGGATGTCCAGATGCCGAATCTGGACGGGCTAGCGGCCACCCGGCTGATTCGCGCCCTGCCCAAGGCCCGCCAAGTGCCGGTCATCGCCATGACGGCCAATGCCTATGCCGAGGATCGCGCCCTTTGCCTGGCTGCCGGCATGGACGACTTCAT
>NZ_JAVHPH010000222.1:1488-3603 GCF_036170495.1 Azonexus sp. | reverse complement strand
GCGCTCTCAACGACCGGCGCGATAGCGGAAGCTGTCGAGCTTGCCCTTCGGCGTGTTAAGCGCGATGTAGGTCGGTGCGATGGCTTCCAGCGCCGTCGGCCGCCAGTTGGCCGGCTGCTTGCTGCCAGCTTCTGCCACGCTGTCCTTTTCCATCGAGCGCAGGTTGTCTGGCGACAGCATTGGGCTCGGGGCCAGCCACATCAGGCCGGCCTGCAGGTAAGCCCAGCCTTCGGACAAGGGAACGATGGTGGCCGAGCTGCCGGCCAGTTCCTTGGTGTAGTCGACCAGTTCACGCAGCGTGTAGGTCTTCGGGCCGACCAGTTCGTAGGTCTGGCCGTAGGTGGCGACGTCGCCCAGGCTATCGACGAAAGCGTCGGCGACATCGGCCGCCCACACCGGCTGGAAGCGGGCATGACCGAAACCGAGCGGGAAGAACGGGACCTTTTTCAGGATGCTGGCGAACATCGACAGGAAGGAGTCGCCAAGGCCGAAGATAACCGACGGGCGGAAGACGGTGACGTCCAGCTCACCCTGGGCAGCGCGCACGAGTGCTTCGCCGTCGCCCTTGGAGCGCAGGTATTCGGACGGGCCCTTGGGGTCGGCGTTGAGCGCGCTCATGTGTACCAGACGGCGGACACCGGTAGCCTTGCAGGCGGCGATGATTGTTTTCGGCAGTTCGACGTGGGCTTCGGCGAAGTCGCGGCTGTACGGCAGGACGACGTCGCGGCTGTGCAGAATGCCGACCAGGTTGATCACGGCATCGTGGCCGCGCATCAGTTCGGTCAGGGTCGTTTCGCAACTGATGTCGGCTTCCGGCATGGTGACGCCCGGCTGCATGATCAGCGCCTTGGTGCGTTCGCGGCGACGTGTCGGGACGGTGACTTCGATGCCGCGCTGCGACAAACGGTTGACGATATAGGTACCGACGAAACCGCTACCCCCCAGCAGCAAGACCTTTTTGATGTCCATTTGAAACCCCGGAAACTGATGACGTAAAACCCGGATTTTAAGGCAATTTGCCGCGTTCCGGGCAGACCTGTGGCTGATCGCCGCTGACGGTTTGTCTTTAGCCTCCCGTCGTTTGCCGCAAGGCGGCGCTGGCTGCGGTTTCGAACAGGGAGCAGGCCGAACTGATGCGCGCCTCGCCATCCCGCAACTGGCGACCAACGATGGCCGGATGGACGGCCAGGGCCAGGGCGGAATCAGGGTTGACCAGCAGCACTCGCTGGCTGTTCGGGCTGATGCGGCAGACTCGGGCGACACGTTTTTCGCCATCGGGCATGCGGAATTCGAGCCAGTCGCCTTCCTTGCAGGGCAGCGGTCGGGTCGGTGCGGGCTGGAGTTCAGCAAAATCCAAGGTCGCCAGAACCGTTTCGCCGCCGCCCAGTTGACCGCTGACTGGCGGGCTGGCAGCGGCGAAAACACCGCGCGGGAAAAGCTCGGCGCCTGGGTCTCCGCTGGTAGCCAAGGGGAGCGCGCGTAGCGCCTTGGTCTGCAGTTCGAAACAGGCATCGAGGAAGGCCGACTCGGCTTCGGGTGACAGGCCGACGCGCTGCATCCCTGCTCTCAGCCGTTTCAGAATGTCGGGCAGCCGGCGGGCCAGGGTCTTGCGTTCATCGCTGTCGGCCTTGGGCTGAATGGTCCACAGCAGGTCTTCGATCAGAGTGAGGCTTTCCTGCCACGCGCTACTTTGTTCGCCATGCTCCAGCCAGTTTGCCTGGAGCAACTGGCTGCCGGTTTGTTCGATAAAGTTGCGAATGACCGGTGGCGGATTGGTTGCGATGAATTTTTCGATAACGGGGCGCACCTCTCCGGCTGCATCGTCGCGGCGTTCAAGCTGCTCAACCAATCGCAGATAAGGCTTGGCCGCTTCGGTGATGGCGGTATTGCGTTCGGCCAGCAGTGCCTCGAGCTGGGCAGCGGCCTTCTCGAAAGCGGCCATGCCGCCGGTGTTGTCGCCGCGCAACTGGGTGGCAATGTCGAACAGCCGGGCGCACACCGGGTGGCGGGCGGATACGTCGCTCGGCAGGCCGAGTACGGCCTGCCCCATGCGGTCGATGACCCGTCGCGCCGGGTGTTGTTCGTTGGCAAACAGCGAACTGTCCTGCATCGCCA
>NZ_JAVHPH010000222.1:0-1388 GCF_036170495.1 Azonexus sp. | reverse complement strand
CCGTTGCGCTCCATGAAGTCATTGATCTCGGCGTAGAGCGCCGGCAGACCGGCGAGCAGGCAGGCTTCGATACGATCGAGCAGCTCGAGCTTGTTGCTGATGTCGACCGCCCCGGCCGCGTCGAACATGCTTGTCAGGCCCTGGGCGATGCCTTTCGGCCCGACCGGATTGGCACTTTTGGGCAGATCCGGGCGCTTGAGCAAGGTGACGAAACGTAAATGGGTTTTCCACAGACTGCCGCCGGTGCGCTCGAATAGGCGGGCGCTCATGTTATCGAGGCGGATGCCGAGTTCGAGGTCTTCTTCGCCAACCAGCGTGATTCGCGACGAGGTCAGGCCGTGCGCTTCTTCGGCGAAGGAGCCGCGGCGGCTGGTCGAGGCCATTTCGTCGAAATAGGCGGCGGCCCCGTCCTGGATGGCCTTGATGGCGCTGCTGGAAATCAGCTCGCTGTCCTGCAGCAAGGCCCCGAGGTGCTTGAGGAAAAGAGCCCGCGTGTTGCTCAGGAGAAGGAATGAGTCGGAGTGCACCGCCATGTCTGTTTCCTAAGGTAGGTCTGCGTCTTTCATGCCCTCGGCGGTTTTAGCGCCAACCACGCCGAGCCGGGTCTTGAGCGAATCGGGCTTGCCGGTGAACTGGGCCGAGTAATAAACCGAGTTGCTCATCACTTTTTTGACGTAATCGCGCGTCTCGCTGAACGGAATGGTTTCGGCGTAGATGGCGCCTTCGAGCGGCCGGTCGGCGCGCCATTTCTTGGCCCGGCCGGGGCCGGCGTTGTAGGCGGCGGAAGCGAGCACCGGGTGGTTGTCGAGGTTTTCCATGACCAACCGCATGTAGCTGGTGCCGAGCAGGACGTTGGTTTCGGTGTTGTTAACGCGGCCGTGGCTGAAATCACGCAGGCCGATCTTTTTGGCGACCCATTTGGCGGTGGCCGGCATGAGCTGCATCAGGCCGGAGGCGCCAACGCCTGACTTGGCGTTGGTGATGAAGCGGCTTTCCTGGCGCATCAGGCCGTACACCCAGGCATCGTCGAGCGATTGATTGTGGGCGGCCGGGCGCACCGTGTCGCCGTAAGGGGCGAGGAAGCGCAGCGAAAAATCGTGTTCGTTGCGGGTCTTGTCGGCGGTATTGATAGCGCGGTCCCAGATCTGGTTGCGCTTGGCCAGATTGGCGGCAGCGAGCAACTGGCGGTCGTCCATGCCGCGCAGCGACCAGTTCCATTCGCGGACCGCTTCGCTGCGCAGGTCGAGGCGGAAGAAAGCCAGGGCGCGGCGAATGCCCGGGTTGTCGATGGCCGCTTTGGTTTCTTCGGCGGTCGTTGCCTTGGCTTTGGGCGGCAGCGCGATCTTGCGATCAAGTTCCTCGTCGGCCAGATTGCCGTAGAAATTGGT
>NZ_JAVHPH010000221.1:0-3624 GCF_036170495.1 Azonexus sp. | reverse complement strand
CGGTTGGCCTTGTCGTAGGAGGCTTTGAAAATGTACGGAATTCCCAGTCGACCGCAGACTTCCTTCATGTGGCCGGCAACATCGAGACAAAGTTGCTCCGACTCAGCCGTACACGGGCCGGCAATCAGAAAAAAAGGCTGGTCAAGACCAGCCTCGAAACCACAGAGTTTCATTTTGCCTTGACCTTTTGATTGGCCAGCGCCGCTTTGACGTAGGACGTAAAGAGCGGATGACCCTGACGCGGATTGGAGGTGAATTCGGGGTGGAACTGACAACCGACGAACCACGGATGAATGTCAGCCGGCAACTCGATCATTTCGCACAAATCGGTACCCGGCGCGCGGCCGGCAACGATCAAGCCCTTGGCCTCCAGTTGCGCCAGCAAGGTGTTATTGACTTCATAACGGTGGCGGTGACGCTCGGTAATCTCCGGCGCGCCGTAGATCTTGCGGGCCAACGAACCTTCAGCCAGCTTGCAGACCTGACCGCCCAGGCGCATCGTGCCACCGATGTCGGAATCTTCGCTACGCTTTTCGACCTTGCCGGAAGCATCCAGCCACTCGGTAATCAGGCCAATGACCGGATAAGGCGTGTCCTGAACAAACTCAGTGGAATGCGCTTCGGCCATGCCGGCCACATCGCGGGCGAATTCGACGACAGCGAGTTGCATACCGAGACAGATACCGAGGTAAGGCACCTTGTTTTCACGGGCATAACGGATGGCAGCAATCTTGCCTTCTGTCCCACGACGGCCAAAACCGCCCGGCACCAGGATGGCATCAATGCCTTTGAGGACGCCGACACCGTTCTTTTCGAGGTCTTCAGAGTCGAGATAGACGATATTGACCTGGCTGCGCGTATGGATTCCGGCGTGCTTGATCGCCTCGATCAGCGATTTGTACGACTCGGTCAGGTCGACATACTTGCCAACAAAGGCCACGGTCACTTCGTGCTGCGGATGCTCCAGCGCCACGATCAGGTTGCGCCAGACCGACAGATCGGCGGCCTTGGCCAGGATGTTGAGCTTGTGGCAGACGATTTCGTCGAGCATCTGTTCGTGCAGCATGCCTGGTATCTTGTAGATCGAATCGGCATCGAGACACTCGATGACCGCTTCCGGCATCACATTGCAGAACAGCGCGATCTTGCGGCGCTCTTCGACCGGAATCGAACGGTCGGCACGGCACAACAGGATGTCCGGCTGGATACCGATTTCGCGCAGTTCCTTGACGGAGTGCTGGGTCGGCTTGGTCTTCAGTTCGCCGGCGGTCGGAATGTAGGGCAGCAGCGTCAGATGCATGTAGCAGACGTTGTTGCGGCCTTCTTCGAAACCGATCTGGCGAATGGCTTCCAGAAAAGGTAGCGACTCGATGTCGCCGACCGTACCGCCGACTTCGACGATGGCGACTTCGGCGCCTTCAGCACCGGCCTTGATCTTGTTCTTGATCTCGTCGGTGATGTGCGGAATGACCTGCACGGTCTTGCCGAGATACTCGCCGCGACGCTCTTTCTTGAGCACCGTGTCGTAGATCTGGCCGGTCGTGAAATTATTGCGCTTGCCCATTTTGGCGCTCGTAAAGCGCTCGTAATGCCCGAGATCGAGATCGGTCTCGGCGCCGTCCTCGGTGACGAAAACCTCTCCGTGCTGGAAAGGACTCATCGTGCCGGGGTCGACGTTGATGTAGGGGTCAAGCTTGAGGTGGGTGACTTTGATGCCGCGGGATTCCAGAATGGCCCCGAGCGACGCGGCGGCGATGCCTTTGCCCAATGAGGACACGACACCACCCGTAACGAAAACAAATTTGGTCATGGAAAGACAGGCTGCGGGAAAGCAGAATCATAGCCGATAAGGGTGAAAAACCCCAAGCTTGTCGACCAAATTTGCCTTTGCCGATGGAATAACACCCGATCTCGGTAAGCGCAGGCCGATTTGTTAGAATCACGAGCCAACCAGCTTAGCGGATGCCTCTTGAAACGCGTTCTCGTCGTCAACTACTCCCAAACCGGACAGCTTTCGGACATTACCGAGCGGGTCATCGCCCCCTTGCGCGCGGCTGGTCACGACGTTCATCTTGAAACGCTGGTGCCCGTGACGCCCTTTCCGTTTCCGTGGCCGATTGTCGACTTTTTTGATGCTTTCCCCGAATGCGTCCAGCTCGATGCACCGCCGCTGCGCCCGCTGGGCATCACCGCCGAGACGCCGTTCGATCTGGTGATCCTGACCTACCAGGTCTGGTATCTCTCCCCTGCCCTGCCGATGACGGCCTTCCTGCACAGCCCTGAAGGCCGGCGGCTGATTTGCGGCAAACCGGTCATCACGCTGGTCGCCTGCCGCAACATGTGGCTATCGGCTCAGGAAACAATGAAACAGCTGATCGCCGAGGCCGGCGGCCGCCTGATCGACCATCTGGCCTTTACCGATCAGGGCCATCCGCTGGCTACCTTCATCACCACGCCGCGCTGGGTGTGGACCGGTAAAAAGGATGGTTTTTTTGGCCTGCCGCCGGCCGGCGTCTCGCCGGAAGAAATACGTCAGGCCGGCCGCTTCGGGCTGGCTCTGGCCGACGGGCTGAACAATGACCAGGAAAAATCCGGCCAACCGATGCTGGCTGGCCTGCGCGCGGTTACAGTCAATCCGCGCCTGGCGATCAGCGAGCGGGCCGGCCGGCGGGCTTTCGGCGTCTGGTCGAAACTGGTCCGGCTATTTGGCCAGCGCGGCCAGTGGCGGCGGCGCCCAGCCCTTTTGTTGTTTGTTCTTTACCTGATTACGCTGATCGTCACCGTCGTTCCAATAAGCCTGTTGTTACAATGGCTATTTTCCCCGCTGCTCAAACCGCGACTGGATCGGCTCAAGGCCGAACTCGAGCAGCCCTCCGGCTCGCAGGAATTCAACTTACAAAAATATGCACCCTAGCGGCAAGGTTTATATCAACGGCACCTCGGCCTTCCTGCCGAATGCGCCGGTCGGCAACGACGACATCGAAAAAGTGCTCGGCCTGATTGCCGGCAAGCCGTCGCGCGCCCGGCGCATCGTGCTGCGCAACAACGGCATTCGCCAGCGCCACTACGCCATCGATCCGACGACCGGCGCCCCGACCCACACCAATGCCCAGCTAACGGCCGAAGCCGTGCGTGGCCTGGCCTGCGAACGCTTTTCCCCCAACGACATTGATTGCCTGGTCAGCGGCACGACCATTCCGGATCAGATCATGCCCAACCACGGCGTCATGGTGCATGGCGAGCTGGGCATTCCGGCCTGCGAAGTGGTGTCGACCGCAGCGATCTGCGTCGCCGGTATCACGGCGCTCAAATATGCCTGGATGAGCGTGCTCTCCGGGCAGGCCCGCAACGCGGTGGCGACGGCCTCCGAACTGTCCTCCAGCATCCTGCATGCGCGCAATTTCGCCGCCGAATCGGAACACCGGGTAGCCGAACTGGAAACCAATCCGGAAATCGCTTTCGAAAAGGATTTCCTGCGCTGGATGCTGTCCGACGGCGCCGGCGCCTTTCTGCTCCAGGATCAGCCGCGCACCGATGGCCTGTCGCTGCGCATCGACTGGATCGACATCCTGTCGCAGGCCAATACGATGGAAGTCTGCATGTATGCCGGCGGCGAAAAGCTGG
>NZ_JAVHPH010000220.1:1481-17127 GCF_036170495.1 Azonexus sp. | reverse complement strand
TGCAGGCCGGCGGTGGCGGCCAGGATGCTGTTGAACCCCGGGCCGGGGGCTTCGTTGTCAAAGCGGCGGATCAGGTGGCGGGCCAGCGGCAGCGAGAGCAGGGGCAAGGCTGCCGGCCAGCCGAGGCCGCCGAGCAACGGCAGCAGGGCGTAGGGGGCGAGCATTTCGGCGGCGTAGAGGCGGCGGGTGGCCGGGCGGCCGAGGCGGACGGCCAGCGTGTTCTTGCCGCTTTTCGCATCGCCGTCGAGGTCGCGGTAGTTATTGACGGTGATCACCGCGGCAGCGTGCAGGCCGACCAGCGCCGCGGCGAGTAATGCCGTGGGGGTCAGGCTCAGCGTTTGCAGGTAATAGCTGCCGCCGACCGCGACCAGCCCGAAAAAGACAAAAACGAAGGCTTCGCCGAGTGGACCGTAGGCAATCGGCTTCGGCCCTCCGGTGTAGCCCCAGCCGGCGGCCAGCGAGCCGAGGCCGATGGCGACGATCGGCCAGCCGCCGTGGCGGACGAGAACGATGCCGCACCCGAAGGCCAGGGCGAAACTGAGCCAGGCACCGGCCTTGACCTTGCCCGGTGTCAGCCAGCCTTCGGCCGTGGCGCGCTTGGGGCCGAGGCGACCCGGCGTGTCGGTGCCGCGCAGGAAGTCGCCGACGTCGTTGAACAGGTTGGTGCCGATCTGGATGCAGGCGGCGCCGAACGCAGCGGCGAGCAGCGGCAGCCAGAGCAGGGCGGCGCTGTCGTGCCAGGCGATGGCCGTCCCGACCAGCACCGGCGATAGCGAGACTGACAGCGTCTTCGGGCGGCAGGCGAGGAACCAGGCGTGCAGTCGGGAGGGCTGCATGAAACTCAATTTCTTTCGACCGCTCGGTAAGCCTGTTGCGGATCGTTCGGTTCCAGAGGGTTGGTCATGGTTAGCAGACCGTCACGCATCAGTGGGCGCAGATAGCTCTGGCGTACGACTTCCGGGTTACGGCGCAGCAGGGCGGAAAGTTCCTCGACGCGCCACTCGCGTAGCATGCATAAGTCCACCACCAAGCCGCGTATTTCCTCGGGAGGGTGGCGTTTGCCGATTGCGCCAAGCCTCGACGCCAGAGAGCCGGGAAGGGAATCCAGAAGGGGACGGGCTAAGGCTTCATCGAACCTGTCAGCCAAGCCCGCTGGTGTATTCAAGGCATGGGGGTTACTAGATAAGAGGGAAGGGTTACTAGATAAGAGGGAAGGGTTACTAGATAACGGGTCGGGTTTTTCGGACAGCATGTTGCCTTCAGCGGTTAGTTTGCCGGTCGGGGTGTAGTAGGTGGCCGAACCCCGCCCCTTCTGCGTCAATAGGCCGGCATCACGCAGGCGACGCAGAGCCTGGCTGGCGGACAGCGTATCGACCTTGTTCAATTCTCGGTAGGTCGCATTGTCGATCGCGCCGGCCTCACGAACCACGATCAGCGCCTTGGCTTCCTCGTCGGAGAGATGCAAGTCGCGGAAATGGGCCAGCCAGGCGATGTCATCTTCCCCAAGAAAGTGATGGAAGAAATAACGGGCAACAAACTGGTCGGCGCCCCGGTCGGATTCAAACAGCGGTGGCGTGAGTCCAGCCTGTTCCATGCTCTCGCGCATGACGCGAATGCCGCTGCCCTTGGTTTCGGCGAAGCGCGTTTCGTGCAGCACGGCAGCAATTTTTGGGTTGCGCGGCTGCGAACCGGGCTCGCCCAGATGTTCCGGTGACTTGAGCGAGAAACCCGGATTGCGGATTTCCAGCCGGTTGGCGTAGCGGATGATCTGGACCGGGCTATGGCTGCGGTAACTGCGGTGCATCAGCGCATTGACCAGCGCCTCTCGAATGACGCGCAGGGGAATCACCGGTTTGTCCTGTCGTTGAAGTTCGCCCTCGCCAAGGCCGAAACTCTTCGGCAGATCATCGAGCACTGCGGCCTGGGCGCGGCGAATCAGGCGGAAAAGCGGATCGCGCAGTTCAACAGTGTCGAAACGACGGTCAGGATCGGGCACCCATTCGCGACCCGGGACACGGATGTAATCGACGCGCGTCATCGGGAAGCAACGGCGCAGGGCCGGTGGCTTGCCGAACAGGATGAGGCCGGCAACCGTCGGCTGCCATTCACCTTTTGGATTGCGGCGAATGCAGCCCAAGGCCTGAAACAGCTCTTCGTCAGACCAACGTAGTGCCTCCGCATCCGGATTGGCCTCGGCGAGGGATTTCCGGTAGTCCGCAATGGCCTCGGGCGAAAGATCATCAAGCATCGAATCAGCGACGATGCCGGCATCGAAACTCTCCTGCTGGCGTCCCTGGTAGAAGACGGCCAGATCGTCGTCGGTGCAACGCTGATCAGTGCTGCCGATCCGGCGATAGGCGCCCCGTGGCAAACCTTGTGCCTTGAAGAAAATGGGTTTGTCCTGGGGCTGAGCTTCGGGAACGAAAACCACCACGACATTCTTCCCGTCAATATTATCGGTCGAAATATCGACCCGCAGCGGAGTGTTGAAACTGTCACGGCACTGGCTGGCAAGATCGCTGCTGATCTTGTCGGGATGGGCAACCCCCTCGACTTCGTAAGCGGGGAAGAGGGCCATTTCCTCACGCACAACGCCCAATGCAATCCAGCCGCCACCCAGGCCCGGCTCGTTGGCAAAAGCGCAAACGGTTTCCAGAACGGACTTGCCGGCTTCTGAGGCGCGCTTGGCCTCGATCCGCTCGTTTTCGTCGAGCAGGTTGAGGTTTTCGAGGAGTTCGCTAGCGGTCATGGATTGACTCCTTCGAGATAAGCGAGGGCAGCGGCTTCTGAATCTTCGATGGCGATTTCGACGGCGCGCTTGGCGGCGTCGAGGAGTTGGGTGGCGCGTTGTTTTGCCTGAAAACTGGCCTCGACAGATTGCCTGACTTGCGCCTGGATATTTTCGGGCGCCACCCAGATGGAGAACTGGGCAATGTCGTTGGGGTACAACTCAATTTGTCCTGACGAACCGCGAAAGCGTTGGTTGACCTGCAATTGGCCAGCCAGACTATTCAAAAAAACCGCCAAGTACACCGGGTCAATGCTGCCTTTGTGGGGGCGCAGGATGGTTACGTGGTTGTCCGGGATAGCTTTGAATGGGTGCAGATAAGGGGCAGCCCGGCCGATTGTTCCGACGCCGGTGCCGTTGATCAACACATCGCCCGGTTCGATCAACAGGCTGCTATCGGAGGAAGTCGCGTAACGATTATCCGCATCGACGCGTACCTCACCATTTATGACATGCTTTGAATTGACCACAGGCAGGCCGCTCTCGGAGTATTCCGGCTGCTTGCCCCGTTGGTTGGTATGCAACAAGTTGGCGAGCGGGGATGCTTGCCCGGTTGATTCGATCAGTTCGATTAGCTTGGCGTATTTGGGCTGGAAGTATTCAGCATCCAGTCGCCCGGTCGTGAAGGCATCGACGCTGTTGCGGACGTAGCTTTGTGGTTCGAGAGGTTGCCAGTTGTCGAGGCCAAGAGTTTGTAGCAATGTCGTTTCAGCAGTGTCAATTGACCTTGCTGCATCGCGACGACACTGGAGCGCCGCCTGAACAACGAGGGCAACTGCTTTTTGGGCGGCACTGGAAAGAAGTGGTATCGGAATATCGCCAACCTTTTGTAGCGACAATCCTTGTTGAACCATTCCCGAGGCGTAACGCTTTATGCGGTCTTGCCCAAATTTTGAGTTCAAATAGGCGATGACGAATTCAGGCCGAATGCCTTCCTTGTCGGCCCAGGAAATGCGCGCAACGTCTTGGTCAATGTTTGCAGGCAGCGCTTCTTTCGTGACCAGCGCACACATTCCAACCGTCCCACGCGTCGATAAAATGATGTCATTTTCTGCGAGCGACGAGCGTTTGTTGGCCAGGTCAACCGATGCAGCAATCGTTTCCGCTGGTGTGCGGTCGCTGAACCAGTCACGGGCGCACTTGGCGGTCAACATGGCTATCCGGGAATGTTCGTCGACGATGTGATAGCCGTGTGGACCGTCTGTTACTGCGGCGAAAGCACCAATCGTTGTCTTTGAGAGAGTGGATAGTTCTGAGTCCTCAAGCAGATATTTCTTCTGGAAAAACTCCGCCTCGTAACGCAACTCATCATTTAGCACTGACCAAGGTATTTCCGTCGCCTCCAGCCCTTCCAACAACGCCCGATACCGGGCTTCATTGAAAGGGCTCAGCGAAAAAAACTTAGCTTTTCTTTCTTGGCGAATTCAATGAACGCCTCGGCGATGCCGTCCGGCGTGCGCTTGCCATCTTTCAGCGGGTGGCTGAACAGGTCGTGTTTGACCACCAGGTGCTCGTGTTCATCAAGCACGAATTCGCCAAGGTTGCGCGGCGTGACGTCGTAGCGGTCGACGGCTTCGGCAACACAGTTTTCAGGCGTGACGGCTTCGCCTGCGGCCCACTGCGCCATGTCTTTCTGTTTGACGAAAATCTTGTCGCCGCTGTTGTCCTTGGATGGTTCGCGCATGGTGGCGAAGAAGATGGGGTAGTCGTCTACGCGGCGGCACAGGTCGCCGGCAGCAGGATCGTCGTTCCACTTTTGCAGGAAGATAACGCTGGTTTTGGTGCCGGTGTGCGGTTTGAAGACGTTGCCGTGCAGGCCGACGACGGCCAGGATGCGGCAGTGTTCGGCCATGTATTCGCGGATGCGTTTGTCGCTGGAGTTGTTGAAGCGGCCTTGTGGCAGGACGAGGGCCAGGCGGCCACCCGGTTTGACGAAACTGAGGTTGCGCTCAATGAACAGGATGTCGCGGCCAACGGCGCTTTGGTGCTTGCCGTCCGGCTTTTTGCCGAGTTCGTAGCGGGCGAGGATGCGGGTTTCCTTGATGTCGCCGGCAAAGGGCGGGTTGGCCATGAGAATGTCGAAGCCGAAATCGCGGTTGCTGCTGCGCTCGGTTTTCAGGTCGTCGAGGCGGAACCAGCCTTGAGCGTAGGTTTTGAGCCAGTTTTTGTCGTCGGTTTTTTCGCCCCAGCGCTCGTAGTCGAGGGTGTTGAGATGGAGGACGTTGGTTTCGCCGTCGCCGGCAATCAGGTTCAAGGTGCGGCCGACGCGCACGGCTTTTTCATCGAAGTCGATGGCGAAGACTTTGTCGCGGACGTAGTTTTCGCAACGGGCCGGTTTCTTTTCGGTAGTGAAGAGGTGGCTTTTGTTCAGGCCTTCCTCTTTCATGATCTGTTCCCAGACGTGGAAGATGCCGTGCACCGGGAAGCCGCAACTGCCGGCGGCAGTGTCGATCAGTGTTTCCTGCTCCTGCGGGTTGAGCATTTTGACGCACATGTCGATGACGTAGCGCGGCGTGAAGTATTGGCCTTTTTCGCCTTTGCTGGATTTGTTGATGAGGTATTCGAAGGCTTCGTCGACGACGTCCAGATTGGAGTTGAAGAGTTTGACCTTTTCCAGCGAGGCGACACAGACGGCGAGGTGGCTTGGCGTCAGGTCGATTTTGGCATCGTCGCTGAAGATGCCTTTCCATTTTTTGCGGGCCTTGTCGAACAGATCCTGAATCTTGGCCCTGAGTTCGGTTTCGGTGTCGCCGTAGTTCTTGAAAACGAGGTGACGCTTTTTGTCGCGGCCACTTTCCATTTCGTCGAAAAGCTTGGTGAAGATGAGTTTGAACAGTTCTTCAAAGACGTCGACGCCGGCATTGGCGAGGACTTCATCTTCCATTTCGAGGATCAAGTCCTTGAGGGATTTTTTCTCGTTGACCAGTTTGTCGAGGCGCACCAGATCGTCAATGGTCCACCGTTCGCTGAGGATTTCCGAGAGCTTTTGCCGGGCAGACGGGATGCCGGGAATGTCTTCGAAATAGTTGGGGTCTTTGCGGTGGTAGTAGGAGATCTGCTCGCCGTTGCTCCAGACGCCCATCGGAGCGCCGGTGGCGTTGCAATAGCTTTTGAGTTGATCCTTGCCGTCCTTGAGTTTGGGTTTTTTGACTTCGACCAAAATGTAAGGGTCGGTGGGGCGGGCAGCGTCGAAGATGCAGATGTCGGCCCGCTTTTTCTCGCGGCCAAAGGTGACACCATATTCGAGTTCCATGCGACTGATGGGGTAGCCGAGGTCATCGCGCAGGAGCATGACGTAGAGCTGACGGACGGCTTCCTCCGGTGTCAGCTTGACGGGTTTGCCGCGCACCAGACAATTCACATAAGGGGCTTCTTTCTTGCCGGATTCCTTGAGCGTGATACCGGCTTCGAGCGCCTTGATCTGCTCGGGTTTGAACTGGGTCAGCTTGTAGGCGCTGTCTTTGAGTAGTTCGGCCAGAGTGATGCTCATTGTGGTGCTCCCTTGTTTTTGTTCGAAATGATACAGGCATCAAATCGACTTTTTGTTTGTTGTCGGTATTGATTGCAAGCTGCGTTTTGCGGCTCGCAAAGGGTTGCTGGCCTTAAATCAGGGCCAGGCGCGGGCGCCCCAGATCATCCGCTTGGCGACGAAGTGGCGGGCCGGTGGGCAGATGTCGAGGGCCAGCAAACCGAGGCCGCGGACCAGTTTGAGCGGGGCGAAATCGTTGGAGAAGGTACGGACGATCTGGTCGGTGAAGAAGGCGCTGCCCTGGCGGTCGAGGCGGCGGTTTCGGGCGTAGTTTTCGAGATTGCTACGGTCAACGCCGTTTTTGAGCAAAATTTCGGCGAGTTGCCAGGCGTCGCGCAGGCCGAGGTTGAAGCCCTGGCCGGAGACCGGGTGCAGGGTCTGCGCGGTGTTGCCGATCCACACTTCATGGCCTTGTACCAAGCGGCTGCGCCGACGCAGAAACAGCGGGAAGCGGCTGCGTTTGCCGGGTTTGGCGAAGGTCGTGCGCTGGCCGAATTGTTGTTGCAGGGCGGCGATGAAGGCGGCGTCGTCCATGGCCATCACCGCATCGGCCTTGGCCGGCGGTAGCGTGAACACGATCGAGTATTGGTCGCCCAGCGGCAGCAGGGCGAGCGGGCCGTCCGGCGTGAAGCGTTCCCAGGCGCGTTTGTTGTGACCAGGGGTCGGCGTGACTTCGCAGATCACGGCGTGCTGGTGGTAGTCGCTGACTTTGACGGCCGAATCGTCGCCGGGCGTGCCTTCGGCGTGCACCAGCAGGCGGGTGCGGATGGTGCGCAACTTGCCGGCGTGACGCAGCGACACGGTGACGCCGTCGTCGTCCGGCGTGATGTCGATGATTTCCGCCTCGGCAAGCAGGGCGCCGGGTTCCAGGTTGGCGGCCAGCGCGGCGGCCAGATCGCGATAGCGGACGACGTAACCGAGGGCCGGCAGGGCGTAGTCGGCACGGTCGATGACGGTGCGGCCGAAGCCGCCTTTTTGCGAGACGTGGATGGTTTCGATCGGCGTCGCGGCGCGCGCCGGCCAGCTGGCGATCTGTTCGAGCAACTGGCGGGCGCCGTGCGACAGGGCCAGGGCGCGCGGGTCGGCTTGCTGGGCTTGCAGCGGTCGACAGTCGATCAGCAAGGATTTCCGGCCGCCGGCGGCGAGCGCCAGGTGTAGCGTCAGGCCGACCGGGCCGGCGCCGACGATCAGGATGTCGACGTGGTCGACGGCTGGCTCAGTCATGGCGCATGACTTCCTCGATTTCGGCCACCGTCTTTGGCGCCGTGGTGAACACGTCGCAACCGCTTGCGGTGACCCGCACATCGTCCTCGATGCGGATGCCGATGCCGGCCAGCGCCGGCGGGATGTCGTCGGCCGGGCGGATGTAGAGGCCGGGTTCGACGGTCAGTGTCATGCCTGGCTGCAGCGTCGTCCACGCGTCGCCGACCTTGTATTCGCCGGCGTCATGGACGTCAAGGCCGAGCCAGTGGCCGGTGCGGTGCATGTAGAAGCGTTTGTAGTCGCCCTTGTCGATCAGCTGGTCGAGGTCGCCGGTGAGTAGCTTCAAGTCGACCAAACCCTGGGTCAGCACGCGCACGGCGGCATCGTGGCCTTCCATGAAATGGCGGCCGGGGGCGGTGGCGGCGACAGCGGCCGCCTGGGCGGCGAGGACGATTTCGTAGACGTCCTTCTGGGCGGCGCTGAAGCGGCCATTGACCGGGAAGGTGCGGGTGATGTCGGCGGCGTAGCCTTCGACTTCGCAGCCGGCGTCGATGAGGACCAGGGTGTGGTCGTTGAGCACCTTGTTGTTCTCGACGTAGTGCAGCACGCAGGCGTTGGCGCCGCCGGCGACGATCGGCGTGTAGGCATGGGCGTCGGCGCCGCGTTTGCGAAATTCGTAAGTTAGCTCGGCTTCGAGTTCGTACTCGGCCAGGCCGGGGCGGCAGGCGCGCATGGCGCGGGCGTGGCCGGCGCTGGCGATGTCGGCCGAGCGCTGCTGGATGCCGGCCTCGGCGGCGTCTTTGATGAGGCGCATGGCGTCGAGTTCGAAACGCAGGTCGTGGATGGCGCGCGGCGCCCGTTTGCCGGCCCGGGTCTGGGCGCGGACTTCGTTCAGGGCCTTGGCGACGCGGGCATCCCATTCGGCATCGTGGCCGATGGCGTGCCACAGCGTGTCACGGTCAACCAGAAATTCGGCCAGTTTTTTGTCGAGCTGCTCGATCGGGTACGCAGCGTCGAAGCCAAAGGCGACCTTGGCGGCTTTCGGGCCGTAGCGGTAACCGTCCCAGATTTCGCGCTCTTCGTGCTTTTCGCGACAAAAGAGGATGGATTTGGGTTTCCTGCCACCGATCAGCACGACCACCGCTTCCGGTTCCGGGAAGCCGGTGAGATACCAGAAATAGCTGTCGAAGCGATAAAGGTGGTGGGCATCGCGGTTGCGGATGACTTCGGGCGCCGTCGGCACGATGGCGACGCCGTCGCCGATGGTCTTCAGCAAGCGCCGGCGGCGGGCGAGAAAGTGGGTGTGGGTCATGCGTTGGTGTCTTTCTTCGTGATTCTGCTCTGCGCGGTTTCGATCTGCTTGATGCTGCGTTCCGGTGTTGGCAAATCTTCTGGCATGGTGCCGCCGAGTTCCTCGATGGTCTGGCGGACTTTCTGGCCGACGGCAAAGTGCGTTTCGTTGGCTTGCCGTTTACCTTGGACAGCATCGCGGCGCAATTTCTCCTCGGTTTGCGTGGCGCGGAACAGGTTGGCGGCCAGTTCGGTACTGCCCATGTGGTCGAGGATTTTCTGGCTTTTTTTCAAGCCTTTCCTGGCCTTGATGCCCGTGGCGTCGAGTCCGCCGTAGAGGCCACGGTAGCCGTGGTTCTGGAAAATGGCGAAATCCTGGCCGCTTTCGACGCCAGCATCGGCTGCGGCAGCTGCAAGATATTTGTTGTGCTGAGCCAGTTCGTTGCGAATGGCCAGGCGCTTTTCATCCTCGCTCAGTTGGCCGAAAACCGTATCGTTCGCCAGCTCTTGCCGGCGGGTCTGGATGGCAAAGTAGGTCTGGCCGTTGGCGATGACCGGCTTGGACGGGTCGCCGTTCTGGACGATCAGGTAGCAGGCGTAGCGGGAAAGGTGAACGTCAGGGACGTTGCGCTGGGCATTGGAGCCGATGGCAACCATTTTGGTGGTGTCACCGAAATGGTCTGCAACGGATTGTCTGGACTGCTCGCAAGCAAGCCGCGCCTTGTCTACAACCTGCATGAAATTCCGCCAATCCTGGTATTCCAGCAAGGGGGCAAGATCGCGCGCTGACCAGAATTCTTCGCCGTCCTCATCATGCTGGCGGATGTTTTCAAAACCTTGATGAGGTGCGTGCTGAGCGGGAAGTTGGTTCATGGCGGGCTCCTAAAGATGGCGTTCCAGAATCGCCTGCTTACGGGCCGGGGCGGCGGCGATGATGGCCTCGGCGGCGGCGATGGCGCGCTGTTCGATTTCGACTTCGGTGACGATGCGCTGCTGCTCGGCTACCGGCGGAACGGGCACCTTGATGTTACGCATGATGGTGGCGTTGATGTTGGCCTGGTTGATCGACTTGGACGCCTTGCCTTTGGCTTCCTGCTGGAAAGCTGCGGAGTTCATCATCAGGGTCAGGAACAGCGGCAATATCTTGGCGGTATCCGGCACGACGCGCACGAGGTAGGAGGCGAAACAGTAGTCGCCATCGAGATCGAACAGGCCGGTCTTGCCGACATGCTCAATGCTGTTGGTGCGGTTGAACAGCACGTCACCCTTGTTCAGCCGGTATTTGGCGAATTCGTCGGCAGAAATGTCGGCGCACTTCATGCTGCCGTTATCCGCCATGTGCCCGGCGATGATTTCGTTCATGCGGAAAATCTTGTAGCCGACGCCGGCCTCGTTCATTTTTTCCGACAGGCCGTATTGCACGGCCAGCGCCAGTTTGTCGATTTCCTGTTTGGCTGCGGTCGACGCGTAAATTTGGCCGATTTTGCTGTCGACCGTGGCACGGGCGGCGGCAATGCTGGCTTGGGCGGTGGTGACTTCGTTATCGACGGCCTGGCATTCGGTGACGATTTGGTGCTGGACGGGGAGGGGCGGGAGGGGGATCTCCTTTTCCCGCAAGTCGCTACTGGATATGGATTCAAAGGTGGCGCCTTGCTTGCCTTGAAAGCGAGGTTTGTTCTGGCTGATAAATTCGTACAGATAAGCGTTGTTTAGGCGTTCGTTTCCGCGAATGGCAGCTAGGCCACGACCGATACAAATTTCAGGGTATGGGTTGATATTTACGTCGCCAACCGGGGCGCGAACACTCATTAACACGTCGCCGAGTATTGCCTTTTTGGTGGTGTTGGTCGTCCAAGTGCTTGGCGGGTTCAATGCCAGGGGGCCGAAATCCTTTTTGCCTTGATAGAAGGGCAAACCGTCGCCTTTGTCGTTGTAATAAGTGGATTCTGGGGATTGGCCCGCGATAATTTCTGAAACCGTGTCTAGCTTGACCGATGGCCACTGGCTTTCAATTGGCGGTAGAGCCTTGGGAGAGAGTCCGATTTGCTTCTCAAAGACCACCCTTGAAAAATCCAGCATATCGACCAGCCGCGCCGTGTTGGCGTAAGGCTTCAGGTTTTCGGGCAAATTTCCCGGTTGACCGCGGAAGTTGGCGGCGATCAGCGCATTGAGCTTTTCCGGGTTGTTACGGTCGTTTTCGTCGTAGAGCACGGTCTGGTGCTGGCCTTGGGCGTTTTTGACGAGCTTGATGCCTTCGTCGCCCTTGGCGCTGGACCAGTCGTAGCCGAGGAATTGCTTTTGCGCCTTGTTCTCGCTCGGGCTCTTGATGATGAGCACGGGGTTGGGCTGGTCGCTGGCCAGCACGAAGTGGAGCAGTTTGTCGCGTTCGATGGCGTGCACGAAGGCGAGGTAGCGGCGGTCGATTTCGGCATCCTGCTCGGCTTGCGGCAGGGCGTTGAATTTCTTTTGCTTGTAGAGGTTCTTGATCTCGGTGCTGTCGTTGAAGGCGGCGGTGTAGGCGTCGAAGTAGTCGGCGTTGCACCACGGGCCGTGGGCGTTGCCTTGGAGCAGGGTTTTGTAGTCGGCGGCGGGGACGCCGATGTGGGCGGCGTAGCGGTCGATGAGGGGCTCGTCCTGATAGATGGGCTGATTGGCGTCGGCAGCAAACCATTCGGCAACCCGTTCGCGGTAGTGCTCGGCGGTGTCCGGTGCGGTGGCCTTGCGACGCAGGAAAAGGGTGACGGTGTTGGTGCCGGTTTTGCCAAAGGTGCCGCTGCCGAATTCGGCGATGGCGACGAGGTCGAAATACTGGATGAGGATTTCGCGGGTTTTGATGTAGGTGCCGTTGCCATTGCTGAGGATGGAGGCGGGCAGGATGATGGCGGCGATGCCACCGGTTTTGAGCAGTTGCTTGGCGCGCTCGATAAAGAAGCATTCGATGCTGTTGTTGGTGTCGAGCGCGCTGGTGGTGTCGGTGAGCGCGTAGGCGGCACGTTCGGCTTCGGGCAGGGTTTCGAGAAAGCCTTTGACGCTGTAGGGCGGGTTGGCGACGAGGATGTCGAAACTGTTGTCGGCGATTTGCGGGTGGCTGGGGTGGGTTTTGACCAGCGCATCGCCGTAGCAGATGGCGATGTCGCGTTGGCCGTGCATGAAGGCGGCGACCTTGGCGACTTTGGAGAGGCGGTATTCTTTTTCGATGCCGACGATGGCTTGATGGTAGGTGGTGATGTCGGCTTGCGGGTGGGCGGCGACGACGAGCGGCTTGATCTGGCGGGCGAGTTCGGTGAGGAAGTGGCCGGCACCGCAGGCGTAGTCAATGACTTTGGGCGGCGTGGCGTGCTGGGCGACGAGACTGTGCAGCGGCAGGCTCATCATGATGAAGCGGCAGATGGGCAGCGGCGTGAAGTATTGGCCTTCGCTCTGTTTGACGCCTTGGTCGAGAAAGCCCTCGAAGAGGTCGCCGAGAAACTGGCTGTTGCCGGCTTCGTTGGTCAGGCGGATGTCTTGCCACATCTGAATGACTTTGAGGAGGACTTCGGCGTTTTGGTAAAACAGCTTTTCGTTGTGAACGTCGATGAATGAAAAGTCGTTGTTGGTGAAGAATTTTTGTTGCAGGAAGAGCTGCCAGACGGCGCGCTGGGTGGCGTCCGGGTTCTGCTTGATGAAGCGCATGGCGTTTTGCACGGCGCTGCGGTCGATGTAGGTGATCGGCTCGCCGAGGAATTTGCCCATGCCTTCCTTGTAGAGTTGCTGGAGGCGGTCGAAGAGGTCGAAATGGCTGTCATAGGCGACGCCTTTCCAGTAGAACTTGAGGTCTTGCGGGTTCTGGGTTTCGTCGACCAGCTTGCAGAGCAGCAGGTTGACCAGTTTGTCGAAGGCGTTTTCACGGCCCGAAACATTGTGCTGGCGGAGGATGGTGGCGAACTCGTGATACTTCTTCTGCTGGTCGCTGGCGCTGACGGTGTTCAGGTCCGCGAGGCTGTATTGATCCTTGCCGATCTGGTAGGTCTGGATACCCTTCTCGAAAATGCCCTTGGTGGTGAAATCGAGCTTGTAGGTGTCGCGCCAGATGGCGAAACGCTCCGGTGTGCTGGTGGCCGTTTTGAAACCTTTGAGGCCTGGATTGTCGTCGAGGTATTTGTCGTTGTCGCGGTGGGCGATGATGTAGCTGCTATAGGCCAGCGCGCCATTGTCGAAGTCGGCGGTGTACAGACAGAGGAATTGGGTTTCGCTGATCTGATGGCTGTAGCTGAATAGCTGGCCACCATCTTGCAGGGTTTTTTTCCAGGCGCGGCTGAATTCATTGCCGGCCGTTTTGCATTCGATGATGAGCAGCGGCTTGCCGGCGTTATCCTTGACCAGGATGTCGGCGCGGCCACCGCTGGCGCCATGGCCGAGTTTCCATTTGGGTTCGAGTTCGATGTTGGCCGGTTTGTAGCCTTTTTCGAGCAGTCGATGGACGCATTCGAGGACGACGAAGTTTTCATCAATTTGCAGGTTGCAAGTCTGATGTTCGTTGATGACGAGGCCATCCGGGTAAGAAATTTCGCCTTTTTTCCAGTCGACCGTAAGCGTGGCATCGCCAATGGTTTTGCTGTGCTTGTGGCCGGATTTGGCAAAGCCCAGCAATTCGAGCGCAGTGCTCAGGTTGTCTTTGTTGATCATTGGCTCAGGTGGAATGGTTCGGTGTCGTCGGGGTGATTATGTTGTTGAAATTTGCGGTGTTGCAGACGTTTTCCATTCAGGGAAGGCGGCGAAGTTCTTGGTCTAATTCCGCCAGTCGTTGAGTAGTGCCGACGTCGACCCAGCGGCCGGCGAAGCGTTCCCCGGTCAGCGTGCCGGCGGCAATGGCGGCGTCGAGCAGGGGGCGGAGTTTCATGATCGTGCCGGATTGGACGCCGGCGAAGAAGGCTGGCGAGAAAACGCCGATGCCGGCGTAGGTGAAGGTTTGTTCGCCGTTGGCGTAGACGACGCGTTCGCCGTCCAGGCTGAAGTCGCCGCCGGTGTGATGTGCCGGATTGGCGACCATGACCAGATGGGCGGCCGGTTTCCAGCCTTCCACGGTCAACCGGAAAAAACGGCCAAAATCGAAATCGCAATAAACGTCGCCATTGACTACGAGAAATGGCTGGTCGCCGAGCAGCGGCAGCGCGGTGGCGATGCCGCCGGCGGTTTCGAGCGCGCCCGGCGGTTCGGGCGAATACTGGAGGTGCAGGCCCCATTGCGAGCCATCGCCCAGCGCCTGCTCAATGAGCGAACCGAGGTGGGCGTGGTTGATGACGATTTCCTTGAACCCCGCCGCCGCCAGTCGTTCCAGATGCCAGACGATGAGCGGCTTGCCGCCGGCGAGCAGCAGCGGCTTGGGCGTGTGGTCGGTGAGCGGCCGCATGCGTTCGCCACGGCCGGCGGCGAGGATGAAGGCTTTCATTCAGCGCCGGTAGCCGATCTGCTCGGTATTGCCTTCCAGCTTGTCGAGCAGGTTGAGCAGCGGTTTGAGCTGGACGTAGCGGTGCGCTGTCTTGCGGGCGTAGTTCATGAAGCGGGGCAGGTCTTCGCTGTATTTTTCCTTGCCGTCGCGGTACTTGAGGCGGCAGAAGATGCCGAGCACCTTGAGATGGCGCTGCAGGCCCATCAATTCGTAGTCGCGCCAGAAGGCGCCGAAGTCCTCGCGCACCGGCAGGCCGGCGGCGCGGGCCTTTTCCCAGTAACGGATGACCCAGTCGATTTCCTGCTCTTCTTCCCAGGAAATGAAGGCGTCGCGGAAGAGCGAGACGACGTCGTAGGTGATCGGGCCGTAGACCGCGTCCTGGAAGTCGATGATGCCCGGCGTCAGGCGCTCGGCACTTTCGACGACCATCAGGTTGCGCGGCATGAAGTCGCGGTGCACGAAAACCTTGGGCTGATTCAGCGCGTTGTTGATGAGGAACTTGAAAGTCCGGTCGAGCAGGGACTTTTCGCTGTCGTCGAGCTCAACGCCGAGGTGGCGGCCGATGAACCATTCGGGGAAAAGATCGAGTTCGCGGCGCAGCAGGGTGGCATCGTAGGGCGGCAGGGTCGCTGCGGTCGAGGCACATTGCCACTTGACCAGGACGTCGAGGACCGGGCGGATGAGCAGGTCGGCCAGGCTGAGGTCGGCGTTGAGCGCGTCGAGATAGCCGATGCGGCCAAGGTCGGTGAGGACCAGGAAACCGTTGTCGAGGTCTTTGTCGAGAATGCGCGGCGCGGCCAGATCAGCCTTGGCGAGCAGGCCGGCGACGTGGATGAAGGGCTGGCAGTCCTCTTTTTCCGGTGGCGCGTCCATCAGGATGCGCGTCTGGCCATCCGGCCAGGTCAGCCGGAAATAGCGGCGAAAACTGGCATCGGCCGAGGCCGGGGTAATGCGGACGGACTGCTCGGGAAAGCGACTGGCAACCCAGTCGGTAACAAGTTGATCGCGCGGCATGGGTTCCATAAGCGGCTAGGGTTCGCTTCGTTGTAAAATGGCGCGATTTTAACACTCGGGCATCGGCCGTTCCGGTCCCGGACTTCCATAGATTGCCTTGATGCCCGGTTTTGCCCGCCGACCGCTTGCTGTTTTTGTCTGCTGCCTGTTTGTCGGGGCGCCGGCCAGCCACGCCGCCGACGACGGGCTGCGCCTGCAGCTTTCGGGGGGCGGCTCGATGGCCGAGGCGCCGGTGGAGTCGCCCGAAATCATGCTGTTGGCGGCCGCCGATGCGCCGCTTCGCCTGCGCCAGGAACGCCGTTTCAACGTGCAGGGAAAGAAACGGCGGGCCGCGGCGCCGGTCGTGGTCGGCATCGAATTTCCGGCCGTGCTCAAGAAGGATGACGATTACCCG
>NZ_JAVHPH010000220.1:0-1381 GCF_036170495.1 Azonexus sp. | reverse complement strand
GGCAGCAACGCCAATACCTCCGGCGCGCCGATGATGCTCAATGTGGCGAACAGCTACGGCCTGCCGACGCAGTCGCCGCCGCAGCGTCCGACGGAAGCGAACGGGAAGGCCGAGCGTGTCGATTTTGAGGGCGAAAACCAGTACACCTTTTTCTCGAATACCTTTTCGACCTGCAAGCCGGGCCAGGATGACTGGTATCTGCAAACGGCGGAAACGCATCTCGATTACGACAACAACGAAGGCACGGCCAAGCACGCCTCGTTGTGGTTCGGCGGCGTGCCGCTCTTCTATTCGCCGGTCGCTTCCTTTTCGCTCAACGGCCAGCGCCGCTCCGGCCTGCTGCACCCGCATTTCTCGACCTCGACGCGCAGTGGCGTCGATTTCACCGTGCCCTATTACTGGAACATCGCGCCGAACTACGACCTGACGCTGTTTCCCCGCTACATGAGCAAGCGCGGCACGCAACTCGGCATTGAGGCACGCTACCTCGACCAAAACTTCCAGGGCACGACGCGGGCCGAATATCTGCCGAATGACGAGTCGCAGAATCGCCAGCGCTACGGCTACCGGATCGAGCACGTGCACAATCTCGGGCGCGGGGTGACGGCGGCCATCAACTGGAACGGCGTTTCCGACGATTTCTACTGGCAGGATATGTCGTCGCGCCTGTTGCAGACCTCCTTGACCCAGTTGCCCAAGCAGGTGTCGCTGAGCTACGCGCCGTCGCCCTGGCTGCAGAGCAGCATGCAGGTCCTGCGCTACCAGACCCTGCAGCTTGACCCGACGGTGCCGATTACCCGCCCGTACTTTCTCGAGCCGCAGCTCAACATTACTGGCTACCGGCCGAATGTGCTGCACACCGATCTCAGCATGATCGGCCAGTTCTCGCGCTTTACCCATGCCGATAGCGCGAAGATCCAGGGCGACCGTCTCGTCTTCTATCCCCAGGTCTCGCTGCCCTTCGTCCATCCGGCCTTCCAGATTACGCCCAAGGTCGGCCTGCACATGAGCCACTACGGGCTGAGCAATCAGGTTGTCGGTCAGGAGAGCAGCATCAACCGGGTGCTGCCGACTTTCACGCTCGACTCGACGATGATTTTCGAGCGCGAAGGCGACTGGTTCGGCAACGGTTACATCCAGACGCTGGAACCGCGCCTTTACTACGTGAATATTCCGTACAACGACCAGAGCCAGATCCCGCTCTTCGACACCGCGCTGTCCGATTTCAACTTTGCCCAGATTTTTTCCGAGAACCGTTACAGCGGCTATGACCGGATCAACGACGCCAACCAACTGACCGCCGCCGTGACGACCCGCCTGCTCGACGGCGAAACCGGTGTCGAGCGTTTCAAGGCGATGATCGGCCAGCGTCACTACTTCA
>NZ_JAVHPH010000219.1:1371-3644 GCF_036170495.1 Azonexus sp. | reverse complement strand
TTTCCCTTCGGCCAGGCCAGTGCCGAACAGAAAAGTGCAGCCGCAGTGCGTGGATTGCTCGATACCGTCACCGGTTTGTCGCCACAGGAAACCATTGCCAAGCTGGCCAGCAGCGTGCTGCCCAGCATCAACGGCCAGCCCAACCTGCACATGCGTTTCAAGCTGCTTGAAGACGTCAGGCTGGAAGCCGAAGAAGCCCTGCCTATCCTTGAAAAACTCATCGGCCAGTCGGTATTGCCGCTACCCCTCAAGGCGGCGACTTCGGCGCTGCAGGTCGACAACCTGCTCAAGGGCTTGGCCATTGCCTACACCAGCATTGCCCGCGGCATCAACAATGGCCATCTGAACGAAGGCTTGAGTCATCTTTTGCATCGTAGCGCGCAACGTGCGATGGCCATGATCGCCCGCCGCCAGCTGCTGGCTTACCGCGCCTATGCCGCCCCCTCGGCAAGCTCCTGGCTGGCCCTGCACGAGCTCTACCAGATGGTACGCGGCCAGCGCTCCAAACCGCTCAATGGCGAAACCGCCCCGATCGAGCACGAATACCTCGGCGCCCTGCTATTCGCCTATCTCGAGCCGACCAAACTACCGCGCGCCGAGTTCGACATCATCAACACCTGCACCCGGCAACTGGCAGCCTATGCGCTGATCGGCGAAGTGACACCAGAAAACGCGGGCGGCAAGACCACCGATGCCTGCTTTCTGGTTCGCGCCAACGAAGGCAACCCGGGTTACCCGATGATGCGCCTGCCCTCCGGCACCACAATCTTCGGCAGCCTGCTCATCGACTGCAGCCAGGTCATCACCGCTCTCGACCGAAACATCACGCGCCGCCCGGGCAAGGCCATCGATCCTGATCTCGATGCCGCCCCCGCCCTTTTGCAGACGCTGCGCGTCGCCATCGGCGGCAAGAGCGCCCGCCGTTTCAGCCGGACCCGCTTTCGCCCGCGTGGCGACCTGGTCAGCGGCTTTGGCGCGGTCCTCAGTTTCCTCGATGGCAACACCTTTTCCCGTCGCTCGGTCGACGCCGCCTCGCGCTACGATGGCCGCGATTACACCTCCAGCGAATGGGCCATGATCGACGAAAGCCCGGACGGTTTCCGTCTCCGTTTCATCAAGGGCGAGAAACGCAACCTCGGGTCCGGCGACCTCGTTGCCCTGCAGCCGCGGGAGTCAAGCAAGATTCACGTTTGCCTGGTGCGTCGTATTTCATCGTCGCAGATTCGCCTCGAAGTGGGCTTGCAACTGATGTCGCCGCAGGTCAGCGTGGTCGACATCGCGGCCGAAGAAACCACGGATCAGCGTGCCGTATTCCTCCACACGCTGCCCGCCTACGGCAAGTTTTCTGGCCTGATTACCGCGCCGGGCATCTTCCGGACGGGTCAGAAAATCATGGTCAAATTGCCGGGACGTTCGCTGCACCGCCAAATCGGGACATGCATGGAAGCCAATGAGGGGCTAGAATTCTTCGCCCTAGACCTGCTTCCCGACTGATCCCGCTCAATGCTCAGCTACCGCCACGCTTTTCACGCCGGCAACCACGCCGACGTGCTGAAACACCTCATCCTGATCGAGATCGCCCAATACATGGCGGAAAAGCCGGCGCCGTTCTGGATCATCGATACCCACGCCGGGGCCGGGCGTTATGCGTTGGAATCGGCCCATGCCAGCAAACTGGGGGAATTTCGTGACGGCGTCGGTCGCCTCTGGGCGGCCAAGGGGCTGCCCAAGGCGGCGCTCAACTACCTCGATTTCGTCAAGATGTTGAACCCGGACGGCCAGTTGCGCCACTACCCCGGCTCACCCTGGCTGGCCCGCCAGTTGCTGCGTAACGGCGACCGTCTGCGCCTCTACGAAATGCACAGCACCGACGGCAAGCTGCTCATGGAATGCTTCAAGGGTAGCGGCCGCGAGGTAGCGATCACCGCTGGCGACGGCTTTGCCGGCCTCAAGGCCGTCCTGCCGCCACCACCGCGCCGGGCACTGGTCCTCATCGATCCATCCTACGAAACCAAGAGCGACTACACGGCGGTCGTCAAAACGCTGCAGGATTCGCTCAAGCGTTTTGCCACCGGCACCTACGCCCTGTGGTATCCGATGCTCGGCAAGCCCGAATCCCGCCAATTACCCGACAGATTGAAGCGGCTGGGTGCCGCCAACTGGCTGCACGCCACGCTGGAAGTCAAAGCACCGGCGCGCGATGGCTACGGCATGCACGGCAGCGGCATGTTCATCATCAACCCGCCGTGGACGCTGGAAAAAACCCTGCACGA
>NZ_JAVHPH010000219.1:0-1271 GCF_036170495.1 Azonexus sp. | reverse complement strand
CCGCTTCGAGATTGAGCGAGGTGATCAGATTGCGCAGGGTGTGAAACTGCCGCCAGTCGCGCTCATCGCGAAAGGCCAGCAAGGCTGCGGTCAAAGCCGAAAAATCGCTCATCCTGAATTCCTCCTGGTGAAAGGCGGATCATGCCAGCCCGGCCAGCCGGCGGCAACGCGATAAAATACCCGCTGCGGTGCGGCCGGGCGGCATTTTTCGCCATTGCTACGGTCAACCGGAAAAAATGGCCAAAATTGAAATCCTCCAAGGAGCCCGCATGCCCCTCTTCCGTCTCGGCGACAAACAGCCCCAGGTCGGCGCCAACGCCTGGATCGCCCCCAACGCCACGGTCATCGGCGACGTTCGCCTCGGCGCCAACAGTTCGATCTGGTGGAACGCCACGCTGCGCGGCGACAACGACCCGATCCACATCGGCGCCAACACCAACATCCAGGACGGCTCGGTGCTGCATACCGACGAAGGCGTGCCGATGCACATCGGCAACAACGTCACCGTCGGCCACCTGGTCATGCTGCACGGCTGCACGGTCGGCGACGGCAGCCTGATCGGCATTGGCTCGGTCATCCTCAATCGGGCGGTGATTGGCCAGGGCTGCATCGTCGGCGCCAATACGCTGATCCCCGAAGGCAAGGTCTTCCCGGATCGGGTGTTGATCGTCGGTTCGCCCGGCAAAGTGGTGCGCGAACTGAGCGATCAGGATGTCGCCAATCTGCAGAAATCGGCCGAACACTACGTCGCCAACGCCAGCCGTTATCGCGACACGCTCAAGCCGCTGTAAGCCGGCCAGCCGATGCGCTTTCTGCTTACTTTTCCCCTGCTGCTCATCGCCAGCCCGGGGCAGGCCGACCCCTGCGACGAGTTGCCCAAGCCCTCAGTCACGATCAAGCGCATCGACGAGCGCCTGAGCATCAACACCGAATACAGCTACCGATCGCTGACCAACATCGGCGCCGCGCTGGCCCGCCCCGGCAAACAGATACTCGGCCTGACCCGCGGCAACGCGACGGTCAGTTTTGCCTCGACTACGCCGGCCATCACCGACCGGAGCGGGCGCTGGGAATGCGCCAGCCCACAGATCACGTTGCGCTTCGGCTTTAGCCCGCTGACCGTTTACGTCGCCCGCGAATTCCCCGAAGGCAGCTGTGCCTACAAGGAAATCCACGCCCACGAAATGCGCCATGTCGAGGCTTACCAGAAGCACATCGCCAGCATTGAAAAGGAACTGACCGAATCGCTCAATGCCCGCTTTGCCACCGGC
>NZ_JAVHPH010000218.1:0-3651 GCF_036170495.1 Azonexus sp. | reverse complement strand
TGTCCAAAATCGAAATCTTCGTCCTCGACGAAGCCGACCGCATGCTCGACATGGGTTTCATCCGCGACATTCGCAAGATCATCGCGCTGCTCCCCAAGCAGCGCCAGAACCTGATGTTCTCCGCTACCTTCTCGCCGGACATTCGTGAACTGGCGTCCGGCTTGCTCAACAACCCCGCTTCGGTCGATGTCGCAGCGCGCAATACGGCCGCCGAAACGGTCACCCAGCGCGTTATCGAAACCAACCGTGATCAGAAAAAAGAGTTGCTCTGCCACCTCTTCGAAACGCGCGGCTGGAACCAGGTTCTCGTATTTGCCCGGACCAAGCACGGCGCCGATGCGCTGGCTAAAACGCTGGAAAAATCGGGCATCAAATCCGCCGCCATTCACGGCGACAAATCGCAAGGCGCCCGGACGCGCGCCCTCACCGATTTCAAGGAAGGCAAGCTGGTCGCCCTCGTCGCCACCGACATCGCAGCGCGCGGCATCGACATCGACGCCTTGCCCTACGTGATCAACTACGAACTGCCCAATGTCGCCGAGGACTACGTGCACCGTATCGGCCGCACCGGCCGGGCCGGCATGGAAGGCGAGGCCCTTTCGCTGGTCAGCCATGACGAGCGCGGCAGCCTGCGCGACATCGAGCGACTGATCAAGCGTGATCTCGAGCGTATCGTCATTCCGGGCTTCGAGCCGTCGGCCATCGCGCCGCCGAAGCCGGTCCAGCCGCCGCGCGGTGCGCGCAAGCCGCAACCCGGCCGGCCGCAGGCGCAAAAAACAGCGCAAAAACCGGGTCGACCGCAGCAACATAACAGCGGCAACCGGCATCGCTGATTGTCAGGTAAGCCGCGATGGGCGGACTAGCTGACTTGTCGGGGGGTTAAAAAACGTCTACTGTGGAAACTTAAGCCGTAACTTCATATTGTTAACGCAGTTTCTTAAGGTGTTTTGGAGGTTGGGATGCCCCCCCCGCAAAAAGTCCGCCTCGGCGACCTGCTGATCCAGCAAGGCCTGCTTACCGAGGAACAACTGAAATTGTCTCTCGGCGAGCAGAAACGCACCGGGCGCAAGCTCGGCCGGGTTTTTGTCGAGAGCGGCTACGTCACCGAGGAAGGTATCTCGCAGGCGCTGGCCCGACAGTTGCGGATTCCCTTTGTCGACCTCAATAATTTCACGCCCAAGCCGGATCTGATCAAACTGTTACCGGAAGCACCGGCCCGGCGGTTTCGGGCGATGGTGCTCGATCAGTTGCCGGATGGTCGTTTGCAGATCGGCCTGGCCGATCCAACCGACTTGCAGGCCTACGACGAAATTACGCGCCTGGTCCATCGCGAGATCGACCTTGCCGTGGTCACCGAAAGCCAGTTGCTGGCCATGGTCGATCGCGTCTATCACCGTGGCGAGCAGATTACCGGCCTGGCCAAGGAACTGACCGCCGAACTTGGCGACACCCCGATCGAGTTCGGCGACCTGCTCGGCCTCAATCCTGGCGCCGAAGATGCACCGGTCGTCAAGCTGCTGCAAACGGTGTTCGAAGAGGCGATGCGTCTGCGCGCCTCCGACATCCATTTCGAGCCGCAGGAAAAGTCGCTGCGCATCCGTTTCCGTATCGACGGCGTGCTACATATTCAGACCGAGGCCGACGCCAAGGTTTCATCGGCCGTCGCGTTGCGCCTCAAGCTGATGTCCGGCCTGGACATTTCTGAAAAACGCCTGCCGCAGGATGGCCGTTTCAACATCAAGGTCCGCGCCAATCCGGTCGACGTCCGGATTTCGACCTTGCCCACCCAGTACGGCGAATCGGTGGTCATGCGGCTGCTCGCCCAGAACACCGGCCTGCTCGAACTGGACAAGATCGGCATGCCGCCCCGTGTGCTTGAGCGCCTGCGCCACGCCCTCAAGCGGCCGAGCGGCATGGTGCTGGTCACCGGCCCGACCGGTTCCGGCAAAACGACGACCCTCTACGCTGCGCTCAACGAACTGAACAGTCCGGAAAAGAAGGTCATCACCGTCGAAGACCCGGTCGAATACCGGCTCGGCGGCCTCAACCAGGTGCAGGTGCACGAAAAGATCGACCTCTCCTTCTCGCGCGTGCTGCGCACCGTGCTGCGGCAAGACCCGGATATCGTGCTGATCGGCGAAATGCGCGACCAGGAAACGGCCGAGATCGGCATGCGCGCCGCGATGACCGGTCACCTCGTGCTGTCCACGCTGCACACCAACGACGCCGTATCGACGCCGATCCGCCTGCTCGACATGGGCGTGCCGCGCTACATGGTCGCGCTCTCGGTTCATATGGTCATCGCCCAGCGTCTGGTCCGGATCATCTGCAGCAACTGCCGCGAAGCCTGCGCGCTGACGCCGAACGAGCATGAATGGTTGCGCTACGAGTTGGGCGATGACGTCGACGCCCATGCCTATCATCACGGTCGCGGTTGCACCCATTGCGCCAACACCGGTTATCAGGGGCGCAGCGGCGTCTACGAATTTCTTGAAATGAGCGACACCGTGGTCGAAGCGATCAACCATGAAGATCCCGGCGAATTCATGCGCGTCGCCCGCCAGCAAATGGCCGGTGAAACGCTGCGCCGCGATGCCGTCCGTTTGGTGCTGTCCGGCCGGACGACGGTGTCCGAGGCCATGCGCATCAGCAACCAGTTCGAGGAATAAGCCGGCGTGGCCAACTTTGCCTACAAAGGACGGGACGGTGGCGGCAAGCTGATCGAAGGGGTGCTCGAAGGCGCCAGTTCGGGTGGCGTCGCCGACGTGCTTCTCGGGCGCGGCATCACGCCGGTTTCGATCGAGGAAACCCGCGCCAAGGCAAAGAGCGGCGGCAATGTCGAGCTGAGCTTCCTCAAGCCCAAGGTCGAGCACGTCGACATCCTGCTTTTCTCGCGGCAGATTCACACCCTGTTGAAATCCGGCGTGCCGATCATGCGCGCCCTGAGCGGCCTGCAGGAGTCGGCAACCAATCCGGCGATGAAGGACGTCATCCGCGATGTGCGCGAAAGCCTGGAGGCCGGCCGCGAACTGTCAGTGTCGCTGGCCCGCCATCCCGAGGTGTTCAACCCTTTCTATATCTCCATGGTGCGAGTTGGCGAGGCGACCGGCCTGCTCGACGAAATTTTCCTGCGCCTGTTCGATCACCTCGAATTCGAGCGCTTCATGCGCGAGCAGGTCAAGTCGGCCCTGCGTTATCCGACCTTTGTCGTCATGGCCATGGCGGCCGCTATCGTCGTCGTCAATATTTTTGTCATCCCGGCCTTCGCCAAGGTTTTCCAGGGTTTCGGCGCCGAATTGCCGCTGATGACGCAAATTCTGCTCGGTTTCTCCAATTTCATGGTCGCCTGGTGGCCGGCCATGCTCGTCGGCACTATTGCCGCCGTATTCGCTTTCAGGGCCTGGGTTGCCACCACGGCCGGGCGCATGCAGTGGGAATCAATGGTGCTGCATTTCCCGATTGCCGGAAAAATCGTCCGCAAGGCGGCGATGGCCCGCTTTGCCCGCAGCTTCGCCCTTGGCATGCGGAGTGGCGTACCGGTCATGCAGGCGCTGACCAATTCATCGCAAACCGTCGATAACAGCTTTATCGCGGCCAAGATCGAAGGCATGCGCGATACCGTCGAGCGCGGTGAAAGCGTCGTCCGTTCGG
>NZ_JAVHPH010000217.1:0-3667 GCF_036170495.1 Azonexus sp. | reverse complement strand
CCGATCTCTGGCAGACGATCAAGGCCGGCCTGCCGTGGCGTGGCGCGGTCAAGAACCGCTGCCGGAATGGCGATTACTATTGGGTCGAGGCCTTCGTCGTTCCGCTCAAGAAAAATGGCGAAATCACCGGTTACATGTCGGTGCGCACCCCGCTGGCGGCAGATAAAAAGGCCGCCGCCGAGGCGCTTTACCGGGCTGCCGGAACAGCGGGCAAAGTGCCGGCGTCGGCCAAACGCGGCATCCCGCTCGCGCCGCGACTGTGGGCCGCGATGGGCGTGCTGATAGCCTTGATGGGCCTGATCGGCTTCTTTGGCCTGCGCAGCCTGGCCGGGACGGATCAGGCGCTGAATGCGATGTACCGCGACAATCTGTTGCCATCCAACACGGTCAATCGCATGACCTTCCTGCTCGCTGACAACCGCTCGCAGATCATGCTCGCCTTGCAGCACGAAGCGACGAACCCCTTTGCCAAGATGCACGATCACCCGCTCGATCTGCATATCAACACGACCCTGAAAAATCGCGAGGAAATCAACAGCCTGCTCGATGTCTTGAAGAAGCAGACGCTGACCGACAGCCAGAAAGCCCTGCTCGACAAGTTTGGCGAAAGCCGCGAAAAGTATTCGAAAGAGGGCATCAACGCGGCACGCAGCCTGCTGGCAGAAGGCAAATTCCATGAAACCAACGTGGTCCTGCTAACCAAGATCAACCCGCTATACGCCGAGTTACGGCAAAACGCCGAAGCCTTGATCCAGCAATTGAGCAGCGATGCCGAAGCGCGTTACATGGCGGCTGAAACGGAATATGCCGCGGTCCGCAACATGAGTATCGGGCTGATCGTCTTTGCCCTGCTCATCACGTTAATCGGCGGCGGCCTGCTGGTCCGCTCCATCGTCGCGCCACTGCGCAAGGCCAACACGCATTTCGAGCGGATCAGCGAAGGCAAGCTGACCGAGGAAATCGATATTTCCGGCCGCGACGAAATGGGCCTCCTGCTCTGTAACCTGGGCACCATGCAGGGCAGCATCAAGGCGATGCTCGACGAGATCAGCACGGCGGCGCAAAGCATCGACCAGCGCAGCTACGCGCTTGAGCAGCAGATGACGCAGGTGTCGGCGCAGTCCGTGCTGCAACAGGCCAGTGTCGAAGGGGTCGCTGCGGCCACCGAAGAGTTCAGCCAGTCGGTACAGGAAGTCGCCGCCAATGCCGAGGAAACCGCATCGGCTGCCCACGATGCCCAAAACCAGGTCAAGCAAAGCAACGCCAACATCAATCAGAGCATGGTGGCGACGACCCGTGTCGTCGAGGCGGTGACCGCCTCGAACGCGACGATCGACCAGCTCAACCGCTCGATTGCCAAGATCGGCGACATCACCCGGGTCATTGCCGACATCGCCAGCCAGACCAACCTGCTCGCTCTCAATGCCGCCATCGAAGCGGCCCGGGCCGGCGAACAGGGCCGCGGCTTTGCGGTCGTTGCCGACGAGGTGCGCAAGCTGGCTGAACGGACGACAACGTCGACGGCCGACATCAACACCACCGTCAATGAAATCCAGTCAGTCACCGCCCAGGCCGTGTCCAGCATGGATCTGGCCGCCCACGAAGTAGCCACGGGCATCGGCATGTTGCGCGAGAGCGTCGCCGGCCTCGAAGGCATCACCAGCTCGTCGAGCCAGGTTTCGCTGATGGCCAGCCAGATCTCCGATGCCGCCCGCCAGCAAGGCGTGGCCAGCGAGGAAGTGGCCAGCAGCATGCAGCAGATTACCGACCTGATCGAGCAGAACACGCAGTCGGCGCAGAGCGCCAAGTCGATCGCCGAAGCGCTGCTCGGCACCTCGCACCAGCTCGAAGCGCTGATCGCCTCTTTCGAGCTCTATCGGCGCTGAGCGACGATTCACAACGACTACAATGGGGGCTTTCGAGCCCCCATTTTTTTCGCCATGATCCCGCCTTCGCCCTGCCCTGCGCCCCATCCGCCGGCTTATCGCCGGCTGCGGCAAATTTTTGGCTTGCTCGCGCTGCTCACGGCGGCAGGCGTGGCCGGCGCCGATCTGCCGCCGACCGTGTTGCAGGCCCTGAAAGCGGCGCAGATTCCGGCGGCCAGCGTTGCCGTCGTCGTCCACCCGGTTGATGCGAGCGCGCCATTGCTGGCCCACAACGCCAGCCGCCCGATGAATCCGGCTTCGGTCATGAAACTGGTCACCACCTATGCCGCCCTCGACCTGCTCGGCCCCGCCTACACGTGGAAAACCACGGCGTGGATCGAGAATCCCATCCCCCAAGGGGACGTCGTTCGGGGCGCTACGGTCGACGGGAATTTAAGCGGAAATTTGTACATTCGCGGCAGCGGCGATCCGCGCTTCGCCATCGAACACCTGACCGCCCTGCTCCGCCAGATCCAGGTCCGCGGCATCCGCCGGATCGACGGCGACATCGTGCTCGACCGCAGCGTTTTCGATACCCCGGCCAGTGATCCCGGCGCTTTCGACGATAAGCCGATGCGCCCCTACAACGTCGGGCCGGACGGCTTTCTGCTCAATTTCCGCGCCCTGCGTTTCACGCTGCAGCCGGACAACGGCAAGCCCCGCGTGCTCATGGAAACGCCAAGCGAGGGCCTGCGCGTCGACAACCAGTTGCGCACCAGCAACAGCGAGTGCGGCAGCAACTGGAAGGATCTGATCACCGTTCGGCTGATTCCTGAAAACACCGGCAACCGGCTGGAATTCACCGGCAGCTACGCCGCGCTGTGTGGCGAAAAGCCGCTCAGCCTGTCGCCGCTGCCGGCCGAAGCCCAGACTAGCGGCCTGATCCGCGCCCTGTGGAAGGAACTCGGCGGCACCGTGAACGGCCAGATTCGCCCCGGCAGCGTGCCGCTCGGCGCCAAACTGCTCACCCAGCACGAATCGGCGCCGCTGGCCGACGCCGTGCGCGACATCAACAAGTTCAGCAACAACGTCATGGCCCGCCAGGTTTTCCTGACCATCGGCAACGATTCTGCGCCAGCCACCGCCGAGCGCGCCCGCCAGCGCATCACCGACTGGCTGACCAGCCGCAATCTGCATTTCTCCGAACTGGTCCTCGACAACGGTTCCGGCCTGTCGCGCATCGAACGGATTAGCGCCGACAGCCTCAACCGCCTGCTGCTCGACGCCTGGAAAAGTCCGGTGATGCCCGAATTCATCTCCAGCCTGCCGATCGTCGGCATCGACGGCACGATGAAAAAACGCCTCAACGGTTCCGCCGCCACCGGCCGCGCCCACATCAAGACCGGCACGCTCGATGGCGTCAAGACCGCCGCCGGCTTCGCGTTGGATGGCCAGGGCCGGCGCCATGCCGTCACTTTCCTGATCAACCATCCGCGCGCCCAGGCCGGCAGCGCGGCCATCGACGCCCTGCTCGTCTGGGTCGCCCAGCGGCGGGTCGGTGAGACAAGGCCGGTCCTTGAAAATGAGTGAGCGCCCGGCTTTTCCGGGCGAGGCCCTGGCCGCGGACGGTCTCAACCGGCAGTTCGTCTTCGATCTGGATGGGCTGCCCGAAGAAACGCGAAAAACCCTGGGCGACACGACCGGATTCCACCAGCTCATCCTGCTCGGCCACGCCGGGCGACGGCTTTGGGCACGCGTGCAGGCGAGCGGCATGGCCAGCGAACACCCGATCGACGACTACA
>NZ_JAVHPH010000216.1:1488-3670 GCF_036170495.1 Azonexus sp. | reverse complement strand
TTGTGAGAGCAGCCACTTCATGCCGCTACCTCCTTCGATTGAGGACGGCGCAAGGCCAGCGCAGCGCTGGCCTGTTCGACATCGGAAAAGTGATGGCGGAGGCCGGAAACTTCCTGGTAGGTTTCATGCCCCTTGCCGGCGAGCAGCACCACGTCGCTGACCTCGGCTTCAAGGATGGCGCGCTCGATGGCGACGGCGCGGTCGGCTTCAACTTCGGCCTCGCCTTTGGCCTGACTCATGCCGGCGACGATGGCGTCAATGATGGCCAGCGGAACCTCGCTGCGCGGATTGTCGCTAGTGACCAGCACCCGATCGGCCAGACGTTCGGCGACTTCGCCCATCAGCGGGCGCTTGCCCGGATCGCGGTCGCCGCCGCAACCGAAGACGACGGAGAGCTTGCCGCCGCGAGAGTCGGCCACCGGGCGCAGCGCGGCCAAGGCATTTTCCAGCGCATCGGGGGTATGCGAGTAATCAACGACAACGAGCGGTTCGCCATGGCCACCGACGCGTTCCATGCGGCCCGGCGGCGGCGTCAGCTCGGACAGGCGACGCGCCACTTCGGCGGCCTGCACGCCAGCGTCGTGCAGCACGGCAGCGATGGCGAGCAGGTTGGCGATGTTGTAGCGACCGACCAGAACGGTTTCGACGGTGGCCCGACCATTTGGCAAGACCAGGCTGAAACGCTGGCCAAACGGCGTATCGACCAGATTCTCGGCGCGCACCAGCGCCGGATAATCGCGCCGCTGCTCGCCGATGGCGTAGCCGAGGATGCGCATGGCCGTCGTTTCGCGCGACAACACCCGGCCAAACTCATCGTCCAGATTGATGATCGCCGTGCGCAGACGCGGCCAGAGGAAGAGCTTTTTCTTGGCCTCGGCGTAGGCTTCCATCGTGCCGTGGTAGTCGAGGTGGTCGCGTGTCATGTTGGTGAACACGGCGACATCGACGCGGACGCCGTTCATCCGGCCCTCTTCAATGCCAATCGAGCTGGCTTCGAGCGCGCAGGCCGCCGCACCGTTTGCACGGAAACCGGCCAGATAGCGCATCAAGGTCGTCGCTTCCGGCGTCGTGAAGCCCGTTTCGGTCAGCGCATCGGGAAAACCGGCGCCGAGCGTGCCGATAATGGCGCAGGGTTTCGGGTAGGCCTTGGCCAGACACTGGCTGATCGTCGTCTTGCCGTTGGTGCCGGTGATGGCGATTAGCGACAGCCCTTCGCTCGGATGGCCATAGACAGCGTGGGCGAGCGGGCCGGCCAGTGGGCGCAGGGCGTCGACCGGCAGGTTTGCTACGACCATGGAATCAACGGCTGGCCCTAGGGTCAACCTGAAATTTTGCTCAAAATTGAAATCGCCATCGGGCTGCCAGAAGACAGCAACGGCGCCGCGCGCCAGCGCATCGGCAATGTAGCGGCGGCCATCGGCCAGATCGCCCGGATAGGCCAGGAAGAGATCGCCCGGCTGGACCTGACGGCTGTCGTCGGCGACGCCGGTCGGCACGACGCCCATGGCTTCGAGGCGGTCGAGTAGTTGGCGCGGCGTGCTCACAGCTTGCCCTTTCCGCTCGACGCTTCGGCCACCTGGATCGGCACATCGGGCGGCACGCCAAGGGTGCGCAGCGCTCCGCCGACAATCTGCGAGAACGCCGGACCGGCCACATCGCCGCCGTAGTGGGCACCGCCGGTTGGCTCGTCGATCATCACGGCGACGACCAGGCGCGGATCGCTGATCGGCGCGATGCCGACGAAGGACGCCACGTATTTGCGGGCATAAACGCCGCCCTCGATTTTGTACGCCGTCCCCGTCTTGCCGCCGACCCGATAGCCGGCGACGCGCGCCTTGGGCGCCGTCCCTTCCGGCTGGACGGCCATTTCGAGCATGACCCGCAATTCGCGCATGGTCTGCGGCGAGAAGACGCGAACGCCATGCGGCGGCGCTTCGTCGATCCTGGTCAGGGACAGCGGCATCAACTCGCCGTCGTGGGCAAAAACCGTGTAGGCCCGCGCCAGCTGGACCAGGCTGACGGCAATGCCGTGACCGTAGGACATCGTCGCCTGCTCGATCGGCCGCCAGTTCTTCCACGGCCGCAGGCGACCATTGACCTCGCCGGGAAAGCCGAGATTCGGCGCCTGGCCGAAACCGACGCTATCGAACATGTCCCACATTTCCTTCGGCGAAAAGCCAAG
>NZ_JAVHPH010000216.1:0-1388 GCF_036170495.1 Azonexus sp. | reverse complement strand
CGCTTCTGCTCGCCATTCATCGTCCGCGCATCGGCGGGAATGGCCCAAATCGTCTTCATCGGCGTCGACACGGCCAGCATGTCGCCGTTACGGTCGACGATCTTGCCGCGCGAGGCAGAAATCTCGATGTCGCGCAGATAGCGCGAATCGCCCTTTTGCTGCAAAAAGTCGTTATTGATGACCTGCAGATAGAAACCGCGCGCCACCAGTGCCAGGAAGGCCGCCATCAGCAGCAGCCCGACCGTGCGCGAACGCCAGCCCTGCAAGGCCAGTTGCAGCACCGGGCTTTCGGTAAAGCGATGACCGCGTTGCGGGCGACGGCGCACGACCATCAGCGCGCCCCCTTGGGCACAGCCGAATTCGGCGTCACCATGTGCAGGCGCTCGCGAGCGATCTTTTCGATACGCGGATGATTCGCCCAGGTCGACATCTCGAGCTGCAACTGACCATATTCGACATCAAGCTGGCGCGCCCGCTCCTGCTCCGTCTCGAGCGCCTGGAACAGCTTGCGCGCCCGGTGCTGGGAAGTCACAACCCCCAAGGCACAAAAGACGACGATCATGAGAAGGATCACATTAAAACGCAGCATTACAGTTTCTCGGCCACGCGCATCACGGCACTGCGCGCCCGCGGATTGGCGCTGATTTCCGCAGCGGACGGCTTCACGGGCTTGCCAAGCAGACGCAGCTTCGGCTTCGGCAACTGGTCAGCACGTAGCGGCAAGCCCTTGGGCAGATCATCGGCCACCGACTCGTTGCGCATGAAGTTCTTGACGATGCGGTCTTCGAGCGAGTGAAAACAGATCACGACCAGTCGGCCACCCGGCTTCAGCAAGCCGAGCGCCTGCGGCAGCGCTATCTCCAGCTGGCGGAGTTCTTGATTGATATGAATCCGTAGAGCTTGAAAGCTGCGCGTCGCCGGGTCCTGCCCTGGCTCACGGGTGCGCACGGTCTCGCGTACGAGGGCCGCGAACTGACCTGTTGTGACAATAGGTTGTTCGACCCGAGCAGCCACAACCTTCTTTGCAATCTGGAAAGCAAACCGTTCTTCGCCATAATTTCTAATGACCTCCGTGATGTCTCTTATCTCGGCCCGCGCCAGCCACTCGGCCGCCGTCTCGCCCTGCGTCGTATCCATGCGCATGTCGAGCGGCGCGTCGTAGCGAAAGCTGAAGCCGCGCTCCCCGTCGTCGATTTGCGGCGACGACACCCCCACATCAAACAAAACCCCATCAACATCACCAACACCCGCCTCGCCCACCGCCTCGGCCAGTTCGCCGAAAGCGCGGTGCACGAGCAAAAACCGGGAATCAGCGATAGCCGCACCCGCCGCAATCGCCTGCGGGTCACGGTCGACCGCCACCAGGCGGCCTTTTTCATTCAGCGCGG
>NZ_JAVHPH010000215.1:0-3684 GCF_036170495.1 Azonexus sp. | reverse complement strand
CCTCGGCTGCGACCTGGCGCAAGGCTTCGGCATCGCCCACCCGATGCCGGCGGCGTTGCTGCCGGAATGGATCCGGCAATTCAAGCCGGATGAACTATGGGGTCTGGCCACGGCCTTCAAATGGTCACACGAAGATTTGCCCATGCTGATCGCCGACATCGACCACAGCCGTTGGAAAAAATCGATCTATGCCTACCTTGACGACACCACCGGAACCGCGCCAGCACCCGAACCAGACCACCGCCAATGCCGTTTCGGTCGCTGGTATTACAGCCAGGATGGACAGCGCTACGCGGCCCTCGAGGCTTTTCAGACCATCGAAACCCTGCACACGCAATTGCACCAGCTCGGCGACAAACTGATCCGTAACCACCGCGCCGGCGACACCGTCGCCAGCGAAACGCTCAAACAGGAACTGGAAAGGCAAAGCACGCAACTGACCAGCTGCCTGCAACAGATTCAGGCCGACATCCTGCTCAACGGGCGGACCAGATGAGCCAGGCCCCGGTAACACCTCTCGCCCCAACCATGCGCCCCCTCTCCCGGGCCCGCGCCTGGATACAGAACCCGGTACGCGCCATTGTTTTCCTCGGCGCGCTGGCGATCATCTCGATACTGGCGGCAAGCGAAATTTACCTGATGGGGCTGCGCAAAAACTCGGTCGAACACGCGCTGCACGAAGCCGTCAGCATCAGTCGCATCCTGAGTGAACAGAGCACCCGCGCCCTTCAGGGCGTCGATCTTGTCCTGCACGGCATCGCCGACCGCATGGCAAATCTGGAAAGTGCGCAGCTGGCTCAAGTCGACAGGGACTTTCTGGTCCGCACACTGCTCAAATCGCGGGCCGCCAGCATGCCGCACATTTCGAGTATTTTTGTCGTTGACCGTAAGGGTCGCGTCATCAATGACTCCAGCGACGAACGCGGCGACACCGAGATCAACATCGCCGATCGCGAATATTTCCAGTTCCACCAGCAAGCCGGCGAAGACAAGGTCTTCATCGGCCCGCCGTTGATCAATCGCCAGAACGACACCTGGACCGTCCACATGAGTCGGCAGATCCACGGGCCGGGACGCACTTTTGGCGGCATCGTCGTGGCCGCACTCAACCTCGATTATTTCGAACATATTGATTCTCTCGAACTCAACTACATCACCCCGATCAGCCTGTACCTGAATGACGGTCACCTGCTGGCCAGAGCACCGCGCGATGCCAGCCTGATCGGCCACCCATTCGAGCTGCCGCCAGCCGCCAGCCCGGGCGAAGCGATTCGCGCCGTACGTCAAACCAATAGCCCGGACATCACCCTTTTCCGCCCGCTCGACCACTTTCCGCTCACCCTCTCGGTATCGGTCTCCGAAAATGTCGCGCTAGCCGAGTGGCGTGAAAACGCCGTGGCCATCCGCACCGCCAGCGGCACCATCTCCGCGTTCATTCTGCTGATCGCCTTCCTGCTGGCCCGCGAAGTGATGCGCGAGCAGGCTCTGGCCGGCCACCTGGCACAAACGGCGCAAACTCTGCAAGCTCTCGTCGACACCGCCATGGACGCCATCGTCACGGTCGACGCCAATGACCGGATTGTTCTCTTCAACCCGGCAGCCGAAGCCATGTTCGGCCGCAGCGCCGCCAGCGTCCTGGGCAGTCGCCTGGATTGCCTGTTGCCGCCACGCTACCGCCAGAGTCACGCGGATTACCGTAGCCAGTTCAGCACCATGCCGCACCGCTCAATGGCGATTACCCGCACGGTTTTCGGGCTACGCGCCAACGGCGATGAATTTCCCATCGAATCGAACATCTCGAAAGTCACCATCCAGGGCAAAACCCTGCACACCGCCATCCTGCGCGACGTTTCAGAGCGCCAGCAAGCCCAGCAGGCCCTGACCGAAACCAATGCTGAACTAAGTCGCCTGTCCGCCGCGCTGATTACCCTCCGGGAAGAGGAGCGCAGCCGTATCGCCCGCGAACTGCACGATGAACTCGGCCAGTTGCTAACCGGCATTCGCATGGAAATTTCCTGGCTTGGCGGGCATCTCGGTCGGGACCAGATCAAGCTCATCGAGAAGACACAGGCGATCAAGGGCCTCATTGACCAGACCATCGTTTCCGTGCGTCGCATATCCTCCGATCTACGCCCACTTGTGCTCGACGACCTCGGCTTCTCTGCCGCAGCCAACTGGTATGTCGACCAATTCTCGGCCCGCACCGGCCTATCCATTGCGCTGAATCTGGCAGAGGAAGACCCGCCGCACGACGAAGCACTGGCTACCACCCTGTTTCGCGTCCTGCAGGAATCACTGACCAATATCGCCCGCCACGCCGAGGCCAGCGCAGTTGAAATCAGCCTGCTCCGACGCAACGACGAATGGATCTTTTCGATCCGCGACAATGGCTGTGGTTTTATGCAAAATGGCCAGCGGCCCGCCGGCTTTGGACTGCTCGGCATGCGCGAACGGGTGCGTAGCGTCGGCGGAAGCTTCTCCGTGGCCAGCACGCCCGGTCAGGGCACCCTGGTCGAAGCCCACATCCCGATCAACCAGGAGAGCAGTAATGCAAAAATACCAAGTCCTGCTGGCGGATGATCACGCCATCATCCGCGACGGACTGAAACAGATTCTCGCCGACACCGCAGATCTGATCGTCGCCGGTGAGGCTGCCAACGGCATCGATGTCATGCACCATGTGCGTGAACGAAAATGGGACGTGCTAGTCCTCGACATCTCGATGCCTGGCCGAAACGGTCTCGATCTGATTCGCCTGATCAAAGACGAGCGACCGGAATTGCCCATTCTCATCCTCAGCATGCACCATGAGGAGCAATACGCCGTACGCGCACTGCATGCCGGCGCTGCCGGCTACATCACCAAGGAAAGCGATAGCGATCTGCTGGTCGCCGCCATTCGGCGCGTTGCATCGGGCGGCGTGCATATCAGCGACAAAGTGGCTGAAATGATGGTACGCGGCATTCAACAAGTCAGCGAAACACCACCCCACACCTTGCTGTCAGACCGGGAATTCCAGGTCTTCAACATGCTCGTCACCGGCGCCGGCCTGACCGAAATTGCCACCGAGTTGTCCTTGAGCGTCAAGACCATCAGTACGCACAAGACGCATATCCTGCAAAAGATGAATTTGGCCAATACGGCTGAACTGATTCGCTACGCCATGGCGCACGAACTGGCCGAACCCGGGCAGTTTTAGGCCGGCCGCGATTTATTCCGGCTCAGCTCGGAATCGAAGACGGGCGCTTGGCGGTACAACAGCCGATTTCGGCCATATTTTCGCGCCAGCGCGCGACAAATTTCCACCCCCAAAGGTTCCCGAGCAATCGGGAATAGGAATTTTCCTATAGCCGTTTTAATCCATTGCCTATGTTGAGCCCAGTTACACCTCGTTACACTCAGTCACCAAGGTACTAGGCCGTTTTTCATAGGACTGGTCTCGTTTTTCGGCACTCTCAGAGAGAAAAAACATGCAACTACTTATCGTCCGCCCCGCCCTGATTGCCGCCGCTGCGGCTTTTTTTCTGACAGCACCAGTGGCTCATGCCGTCGACGTTGATGCTGCCAAGGCCTTGGCCAAACAGAACAACTGTTTCAAATGCCATGCCGTCAGCAAGGAAAAGGATGGCCCGGCCTACAACAAGGTGGCGGAAAAATATAAAGGCAAGGCCAATGCGGAAGCCC
>NZ_JAVHPH010000214.1:0-3696 GCF_036170495.1 Azonexus sp. | reverse complement strand
CCGACGAGTTCCTGGAGTTCATCAACGGTGCCGAGCTGATCATCCACAACGCGCCATTCGACATCGGTTTTCTCAACGCCGAGCTCGACCGCCTCGGCCGCGTGCCGGTCGGCACCATCTGCGGCAAAGTCACCGACACCCTGCGCATGGCCAAGGACCTGCACCCCGGCAAGCGCAACAGCCTCGACGCGCTGTGCGAACGTTACGAAATCGACAACTCCAGCCGCACCCTGCACGGCGCCCTGCTTGACACCGAACTGCTGGCCGAAGTTTTCCTGGCCATGACCCGTGGCCAGAACTCGCTGATGATCGAACCCGATGCAGCACCGCGCCCGAACATCGGCGCCGACGGCCTGGTCCGCGAGCGCAAGCCGCTCACCGTGCGCCGTGCCTCGCCCGAGGAACTGGCCGAACACGAGCAGGTTTTGAAAGCCATCGACAAGGAATCGAAAGGCGCCTGCCTGTGGCTCGCCAAGCCCGACGCCGAAGCGGCCTGAACCCGGCATGGTTCCTGTCTCGCTGCTCATCTGGCTCGCTCTTGAAATCAGCGGCTATCTCTACATCGGCCGCCATTTCATGCACCTCGACTGGCCCTTCGCCGTTGTCGGTGCCATCAACTGCCTGCTTGGCCTGCGTTTCTGGATGAACGCCACGACCTGGTTCTTCGGCATGAAATTCGCCTCGCCGGCGCCCGCGCTCGGCTTTGGCAAACGCTTCCGGATCATGGCTGGCGAATATTTTGCCTTCCTCCTCACCTTCCTGCTCGTCATTCCTTTCGAGCGCCTGTGGATGCCGGCCGACCGCTTGCTCCCCGGCCAGAAGCCGATCCTGCTCGTCCATGGCTACGGCTGCAGCCGTGGTGTCTGGTGGCTGCTCCGTCGTCGCCTCGAAGCAGCAGGCCATGGCGTCGCCACGGTCAGCCTGGCGCCACCCTACACCAGCATGGGCAAGCTGGTGCCACTCCTCACCCAGCGCATCGAGGAAGTCTGCGCCGCCACCGGCAGCAAACAGGTAACGCTGCTCGCGCACAGCATGGGCGGCCTGATTTGCCGCTCCTATCTGGCTCGCCACGGCAGCGAACGCGTCGACCGCCTGTTCACGCTGGCCACGCCACATGCCGGCAGCCTCCTGAGCAAAATCGGCTTCGGCCAGAATTCCCGCGAGATGACGCCCGGTTCGCTCTGGTTGCGCGACATGGCGACCGAGAAAATCAAGATTCCCGCCGTCAGCCTGCGCAATGCCTACGACAATTACGTCATGCCGCAGGACAACCAGCGCCTGCCCGGCGCGCGCGATGTCGAACTGCCCGCAGTCGGACACATCGCCATGCTTTATGATAAACGGGTTGCCCAACAGCTACTCGAATTGCTGAAACTCAAGAAGCCATGAATATTCCCACCGCCAGCCGCGCCCAGGCGCAGGATCTGCTCGATTTCATCGATGCCAGCCCCAGCCCCTGGCATGCCGTCCAGACTTGCGAGAGCCGACTCACCGCTGCCGGCTTCCAACCGCTCGACGAAGCCGAGCGCTGGACCTTGAACGCCGGCGACCGTCGCTACGTCGTACGTGGCGGATCGTCGATCATTGCCTTCATTGTCGGCAATCAGCCGGCAGCCACCACCGGCCTGCGCATGATCGGCGCCCATACCGATTCGCCGGGCCTGCGCCTCAAGCCGAAGCCGGCCGAAGACATGGTCGGCCTGGTGCGCCTCGGCGTCGAAGTCTATGGCGGCCCGATCCTCGCCACCTTCGCCGACCGCGACCTGTCGCTGGCCGGGCGTGTCAATGTCCGCGTGCTGGGCGGTTTTGAATCCCGGCTGGTGCGCTTTACCGAGCCGCTGCTCCGCCTGCCCAACCTCGCCATCCACATGAACCGCGAGGTCAATGAGAACGGCCTGAAATTCAACAAGCAGACCGAACTCCCGCTGCTACTCGGCATTTCGGAAGACGGTACGAAGGCCGAAGCGCGCTTCCGCCAGCCCATCGCCGCCGCCCTCTGTGTCGAACCGGACGATCTGCTAACCTGGGAACTCAACGCCTACGACACGCAAAAAGGCGCCTTTTGGGGCGTTGACCGTGAGTTTGTCGCCAACAGCCAGCTCGACAACCTGGCTTCCTGCCATGCGGCAGTGAGCGCCCTGCTCGCCACCCGCGAGCCAGCCGCCACCTGCCTGTGCGCCTTCTTCGACCACGAAGAGGTGGGCAGCGAAAGCGCCACCGGCGCGGGCGGCAGCTTCGTTGCCGATGTGCTCAGCCGACTGGCTGGCTGCGCCGGCCTCGATAGCGAAGATCAGCGTCGCATGCTGGCGCAGAGCTTCTTCATCAGCGCCGACATGGCGCACGGCTGGCACCCCAATTTCCCGGCTGCCTACGAGCCCTGCCACCACGCGCTGGTCAATGCCGGCCCGGTCATCAAGAGCAACGCCAATCAGCACTACAGCACGAGCGCTGAGACGGCGGCCCGCTTCATGGCTATTTGCGAAAAAGCCGGCGTGCCCTGCCAGCAATACGCCCATCGCACCGACCTCGGCTGCGGCAGCACCATCGGCCCCATCGTCGCCTCGCGCCTGGGCATTCCGAGTGTCGATGTCGGCTCGCCGATGTGGGCCATGCACAGCATCCGCGAAAGTGCCGGCGTCCTCGACCACGGCTACATGATCGCCGCCCTCACCACGACTTTCTCAGAGTGACATGAACGATCTGATCTTTTTCCTGGCTGGCACCGCCGTCGTCATCTGGCTTTCGCGAAAAGCGCTGCGCAAGCCCGGCAGCCATGGTTTTTACCGCTTTTTCGCCTGGGAAGCCATTCTTGGCCTGATCGTGCTCAACCATGGCGTGTGGGGCGACGACCCCTATTCGCCGCACCAATTCACCTCATGGATGCTCATGTTGCTGAGCATCTTCCTCGTCGTCGAAGGCACACGCACCCTGCGCCGCGACGGCGCGGCCAGCGCCCAGCGCGACGACGGCTCCTTCTACGAATTCGAGAAGACGACGCAACTGGTTTCGCACGGCATTTTCAGCTACATCCGCCACCCGATGTATTCCTCGCTGCTTGCCCTGGCCTGGGGGGCTTATTTTCAAGACCCCAGCCTGATCGGCACGATCATCGCCGGCATCGCCTCGTTTTCGCTGTGGCTGACCGCCGTGACCGACGAACGCGAATGCCTGGCCTATTTCGGCGACACCTACGCCAGCTACATGCAGCGCACCAAGCGCTTCATCCCCTTTCTACTCTGAGGCGGGCTTCGTTCCCATCATTTCATTGCAGGTCCCCCGGCCGAAGGTTTCGGCCTTTTTCGGGCTGGAAATCTGCGGCTCGTCGTAGATGCGCCGGATGATGTAATTGGTGATGCGCGCGCCGTCGCTGCCGTCTTCGTCGAACAATTTCATCGGCCGGCCTTTGTCGCGGTTATAGAAAGCCTGCAGGGCGTGGTCGCGGACGCGTTCGCAAAAACGGATGCGCTGGGCATCGGGCATGCTGTCGTCGATCGGGCCAGCATGGCCGTGGGCGATGGCGCCCGAAGCGGCCAGCAGGGCGATCAGTGTCAGGGCAAGACGTTTCATTCCTTGGGCTCCTGAATCGAGGTGAGATAGGCCAGGATGTCCTGGATGTCCTGCGCTTTGAGGGCATTGAGCAAACCGACGGTACCTTCTTCGTCATGCGGCCGGTCGCCCTTGAGGAAAAGCCCGACC
>NZ_JAVHPH010000213.1:0-17494 GCF_036170495.1 Azonexus sp. | reverse complement strand
CCTATGCCATCGACAACGCCACCGAACGCGCCAACGGCTTCGCCCTGAGCCAGAAACTGTGGCGCGAAGGCTGCGGCGACAACGATCTGGCCGCCCGCCGCTGTCGGGCCGGGCTATTCACCGCGGCGCTGCGCCATGCCTTGTCCGGCGGCCAGAGCTGGGCGCCGGATGCGGATTTCAGTCAGAACGTCATTGTCCCGCTGCGCAGCGAAGCCCGGCGCCGCTGGCCCGGCGGGCTGGCCATCGGCAATCCCGACATCCCCAACCGCAACCCGTTGCACAATGTCGCCGACTGGCCGGCCGATCCGGCTGCCCGCATCGCTTATTCCCACGTCGCGGCGCGCTTCGAACCGCTCACCCCGCGCCCGCCTCGGGAAATCTGGCAAGCCGAAGCCCCGGGTGCGCTCACCACGCTGGTCGCCGGCCTGGCCGAATTCGTTTCCGCCCCCGAACGCCGCCAGATCGAAGTCGCCCTGGCCCGGCTGCCGGACATCGCCACAACGCAACTGACGGCCCCCTGCCGGATCAGCGCCAACGCCCCGGCCTCGCGCTGGTCGGTGAGCTGCGCGTCGAGCGCCGGACCAAGCCTGGCCGGCACCGTGCACCTGACAGCCGGCCGGCCGGGCAGCGGACAACTGACCCGCCTCACCCTGCCCGGCGGCACCGCCCTGAGCAACCTCGATCTGGTGCCGAGCAGCCCGGCGACAAGTAATTCAGCCAGCTTCACGCTGCGCTTCAGGCAGCAAAGCCCGCGCAGCGCCGACGGCCACGCCCTTGGCCGCCTCACATTTCGCCGCAACGCCAGCGATCCCACCGTCGGCGAGGCCGTACTCGATGTCCGCCAGGATTTCGCCGCCATCGAGCACGCCATGACGCGACTGGCCGACAGCCCGCAAGGTGAAGCACTGTTCGCCGCACGCGCCATCCCCCGGGAAAACCTGCTCGCCGCACTGCTCGCCGAACTCGGCGCCCCAGCGCCAAAGCCTTGCTGCCAAGCCGCGCAGAATCTGCCCGCACCCCGCCTGGAAGTGCCCTCGGCCGCGCTGGGCAACCTCGTCACCGCCCCGGTCGAACCGGCATTGCAGGCCTTCTACCCCTACTGCGCGACCTGCCACCAGACGGCCGAAACCTTCCCGCCCAATTTCCTGGCCGGCAACGGCACGCAGGTGGCGGCCCGTCTGCGCCAGTGCGCGCCGCGCCTTTACGTCCGGCTGGCCATGGCCGATCTGGCGCCGGAACAACGCGACAAGACGCCGATGCCGCCGGAAAGCATGCTGCCGGCCTTCGCCACCCAGAGCGACCGCTGGCGCAACAGCGCCGCCCGCAAGACCCTGCTCGCCCAGGTTGGCGACTGGCTGCGGGCAGAAACCGGCCGTCCGCCGAATCTCAACGAATTGCTGGCCGGCGGCTATGAAGCCCTGCGCCCCTGCCTGCCCACGCCACAGGGCAATCGCATGAAACGCTACTCCCTCCCCTTCAAGGGGAGGGTTGGGGTGGGGATGGGTCACGACAAGCCATGAAAACCCCTCAACACCCATCCCCCTCCCAACCTCCCCCTTGAAGGGGGAGGAGATGATGCATTCCGCATTCATGCAATTGCCCTGGCTCACGCCATAACGCCAACAAACCAAGGGGAGCACCATGAACGAAGAATTCGAACAAACCCCCAGCCCCTGGAAGCGCCGCTTCCTGATTCTTCTGGTCATCACCGTCGTCATCCCCGGCTTCATCGGCCTGCTGCTCCTCAAGCGCTTTGGTGAGGATATTCCCGTCGACTACGCCAGCCCGGTCGAGCACTTCAAATACGGCTCGACCGGCGGCGAGCACGAGATGGGCTTCCCGTACTGGATCTGGAAGGCGCTGCCCGAAGTTTGCCCGCAATACCTGCCGGGCAAGGGCTACCAGTCGCTCGGCATGGTCTATGAAAAGAAGCCCGACGGCAGCGACCGCGATCTGCCGATCGGCACCTCGCAGCGCCGCTACCAGGGCGTCGACCGCGTCTTCGTCAATTGCGCCGCCTGCCATGTCAGCACCGTGCGCACCGCCGCCAACAAGCCGGCCACCATCGTCCTCGGCATGCCGGCGGCCACTTTCAACATGAAGGGCTTCGAGGAATTCTTCTTCCGCTGCGCCGCCGATCCGAAGTTTTCCAAGGAATACATCCTGCCCGAGATCGAGAAACAGGGCGCCAATCTCGACCTGCTCGACCGCACCCTCGTTTACCCCATCGCCATCGCCATCATGCGCGACCGGGTGCTCGCGCTGGCCGGGCGTTTCGACTGGGTGTTCAAGCAGCGCGAATGGGGGCCGGGCCGGGTCGATACCTTCAATTCGGCCAAGGTCATCTTCAATTTCCCGATGGCCCATCTCGACCCCAAGGAATTCGACGCTCCGGCCGATTTCCCGTCGATCTGGCGGCAGCGCCAGCGCAAGGAACCGAAGGAAATGCAGCTGCACTGGGACGGCAACAACACCACGGTCGAGGAGCGCAACAAGAGCGCCGCCTTCGGCACCGGCACGACGCCGCCGACCATCGACATCGAACGCATCAAGCGCGTCGAAGCGTGGATCATGGACGCCGAGCCACCTCAATTTTCGGCCTTTTTTCCGGTTGACCGTGGCATCGCCGCCCAGGGCGCGCCGATCTACCAAAAGTATTGCGCCACCTGCCACGGCGCCTCGGGCAGCGACTTCAGCGGCGAGTACGTCGGCACCGTCGAGCCGCTGGCCAAGATCGGCACCGACCGCCGCCGCCTCGACTCCTACACCACCACGCTAGCCGTAAACCAGGCCACGCTCTACGCCGGCTACCCGTGGCGCTTCACGCATTTCCAGAAAACCCACGGCTACGCCAACATGCCGCTCGACGGCCTGTGGCTGCGCGCGCCTTACCTGCACAACGGCTCGGTGCCCAGCCTGCGCGATCTGCTCGAACCGGCGGCCAAACGGCCGAAAGCCTTCTACCGCGGCAACGACGTTTATGACCCGGTAAAAGTCGGCTTCGTCTCGAACGTGACCGAAGCCGGCGGCAAGAAATTCTTCCGCCTCGACACCGCCCTGCCCGGCAACGGCAACGGCGGCCACGAGGGCAAGGCCTATGGCACCGAACTGAGCGCCGGCGAAAAAGCCGCGCTGGTCGAGTTCCTCAAGACATTCTGAGAGGCGATGACATCATGACTACCTCCTGCTCCTGCAAAACCTGGCTCAAATACGCCGCGCTCGCCCTCGCTGCCCTCGCCATCATCGGCGGCATGATCGGCTACGACCGCGGCTTCCGCCCGTATCCACAGCCCGACTGGGTAACCGCGACGCCGGAAATGCGCTTCAAGTACGGCTCGATCGGCGCCGAGAACGATGCCGGCGTGCCCTACTGGATTTTCTACGTGCTACCCCGGATCTTTCCCGAAAAGCTGACGCAGGATGGCCTGGTCGTTCCCGGCGGCTACGCCTCGCTCGGCGTTTCATGGGAACAGGGCCAGGAATTGCCGATCGGCTTCACCCAGAAAACCATCGGCTTCGCCCGCGTCGCCAACAACTGCGCCGTCTGCCACACCACCAGCTACCGCGAGAAAATCGATTCCAACCCGGTTTTCGTCGTCGGCGGCTCGGCCCACACGACCAACGTCGAAGGCTTCTTCCGCTACCTCATCGACTGCGCCAAGGACCCGCGTTTCAACGCCGACATCCTGATGGCCGAAATCAACCGGGTGACCCACCTCGACTGGATCGACCAGCTGCTCTACCGCTTCCTGATCATCCCGATCACCAAGAAACGCCTGCTCGAACGCGAAGCGCAGTTCGCCTGGATCTACCGCAAGGACTTCCCGGAATGGGGCCGCGGCCGCGACGATGCGATGAATCTGACCAAGTACTTCATGATCAAGGCGCCGATGGACGACACCTTCGGCCCAACCGATATGCCGTCGGTGTGGAACCTGAAGAAATACGTCTGGGAAAAGGGCCACCGGATGAATTACGCCGGCGACAGCAACGATCCCTATTCGGTGATCATGGATTCCGCCCTCGGCGTACTCGGTGCGCCGCCCGCCAACAAGGCCGACTTTCTCGACCAGGTCAAATGGCTCAAGGATTACCTCTCCGCATTGCCGCCGCCCAAATATCCCTTCCCGATCAACGCGGCCCGCGCCGCTGCCGGCATGACGGTGTTTGACGCCCATTGCGCCGCCTGCCACGCCAGCGAAAAGACCGGCACACCGCTCCCCCTGGCCGATGTCGGCACCGACCGTGGCCGGCTCGACTCATGGAACAAGGGCGCCGCCATCAAGGCCAATCAGGTCGTCAAGGAGATGGGGCTGGAGCGCAAGGGGCTGGTCGAAGAAGACCTCATCGGTTACGTCGCCCCCTTCCTCGACGGCATCTGGCTCAAGGCGCCCTACCTGCACAACGGCTCGGTGCCCACCCTGCGCGACCTGCTCGAACCGGCCGCCCGGCGCCCCAAGCTCTTCTGGCGGGGCTACGACGTTTATGACCAGACGAAAGTCGGCTTCGTCAGCGATTCGCCCGAAGCCAAACGCGTCGGCACCCGGCTCGACACCGCCAGCAAGGGCGGGAGCAACCAGGGGCACGAGTTCGGCACGGGCTTATCGGCCAGCGAAAAGGATGCCCTCGTCGAGTATTTGAAAACGCTGTGAAGTGCCGATGCGAAAAGGGCGGTGTCCAATGAAAACCCATCTTCTGATCACCAGCACCCTCCTGGCCTTTACCAGCACCACGGCCCTCGGCGCGCCGGAAAAGCTGTCGTCAGCCGACCAGTCTGCCGCCTTCAAGGCCGCCGGCTTCAAGCTCAAGGGCAAGCGCTGGCAAGCCTGCGACGACCCGACCCCAAGCTACACCCCGGGCGCCATTCAGGAAGTCCGCGACCTCAACGGCGACGGCCTGCCCGAAGCCATCATCAGCGAAGGCGGCACCTACTGCTACGGCAACACCGGGGCCGGCTACAGCCTGCTCAGCAAACAGGCCAATGGCGGCTGGAAGCTGATCACCAGCGGCACCGGCATGCTCAACATCCTTAACACCAAAGGCGCCGCCAACTGGCCTGACCTCGAAATCGGCGGCCCCGGCTTCTGCTTCCCGGTCCACCGCTGGAACGGCCGGCAATACGCCGTGCAACGGCACCAATACGAAGGCAAACCGTGCCGACCGAAATAACTGGCCGAACTGTCGGCTGAATGCGACTTCCACGGTCAACCGGAAATTTTGGCCAAAATTGAAATAGCCCGAGACGCTGAATAGGCCGATGAAATCCTGTTAACGGTCAATTCGCAAGCAGAACGACCGCGATGGAAAGTATGCTCACCGTCGGTCGAGGTGACCAAAGGCATTTCGATTATTCCAGGCTGGTTTGGGTCACATCTCGTTCACGGTAGGCACTTTCGCCCCCTCTAATTGAACGGAATATTATTTCCGCGGTCGACTAGCTGAGGTTGGCCGGTTTGCTGGCGTCGAATCCTTGGCTACCCGCCGACTGAGCGGGGTTGGCGAATCGATGGGTTTTCCGGTTTTTCTGGCCTCATCGGGGAGAAGGGATGACCGATATATTCCTGAGCTATACCGAGCGCGACCGGGAGACGGCGCGGCGGATTGCCGAGGTGCTTGGTTCGGCGGGCTGGAGCGTCTGGTGGGACCGGCGGATTCCGGCTGGGGAAACCTGGCGCAGCGTGCTTGAGCATGCGCTGGAAGACATGCGCTGCATGGTGGTCTTGTGGTCGGCCAAATCAATCGAAAGCGAGTGGGTTTACGAGGAGGCCACCGAGGGGCGCCGGTTGGGCAAGCTGGTGCCGGTGATGATCGAGGACGTTCGCCCGCCGGCCGGCTTTCGCGAGATTCAGGCGGCCGACCTGACGGGGTGGGATGGCTCGCCCGATTTCGATGGCCTGCACATGCTGCTGGCGGACCTTGAGCATCTGCTGGGCAAGCCGGTGGTGGGCGCCGCTGATAGGTCATCGCCGGCCAGTCGGCAGCAAGCCGATGCTGGGCGCGACCCTGCCCCGCCCTACGAGGCGACCGATTTACCCGGCCGGGCGACGCCGGCAACGCATGGCGCCCAAGCACGCTGGCCACTTTGGACGCTGGCCGGCGGTCTTCTGGTGGGTGCGGTTGCCTTCATCGGCCTGTCATCTCGCCAGCAACCCGTTCCCGCGACCCCGGCCCCGGAATCGGCCAGTCGGCAACCGGAGCGAAAGGTGCCGCCAGCTGCTCCCGCTGCCGTTCCGACCGCCCCCTCGCCGCCAACGGCAAGCGTCCGGCCGGAAGTTTCCCGCGACTCGCGCGCCGCTTTGGCCGCTTCGACGGCGACGCTATCGCGCAACAGACCCCTGGCCGAGTCTTCCCCGACCATCAAGCGGAGCGCTTCGACCGGCCTGTCCAGCGCCCGTTGTGCCGATCTGCTGGCCCGCATCCAGCTCGGCGAAACGCTTTCCGAGGCAAGCCAATCCAGATTCGACAAGGAGTGCCGGCCATGAACAATCGATCTTCCCGCCTTGCGCGTTCAGCCTTGTGCACAGCAGCTTGCGCTGCCCTGCTGCTGATCGCCGGCTGCGACACGCTCAAGGAATTCACCGCTTCGCCGGCACCGTCGGCTACCACCTCGCCCCCACCGGCCGCGGCCAGCCCGGCCGCCCCGCCCACTGCGCCAGGCACGCCGCCAGCGCCAGCCCAGCCTTACGACCAGGCGGTATTGAGCGCCGCCACGGCCTTGTTCACCAATGCCAAATTGCCGCCGGCCGGCACCCCGGCCCAGCCGAAGTACGCGCTGGTCATCGATCCGCTGATCGACGGCATGACCGGCGCCCAGTCGGTGACGACGCGCTCGATGGGCCGGCGGCTGACCGATCTGATGCATGAACGCTACCCGCAATTCGACGTGCAGGCCTTTTCGGCGGCCAATGTGGCGAAGAGCCCGCTGGTCCTGATCGGCACCTTCACCGGGGTCAATGCCCAGCGCAAGACGGCGGGCAGCCGCGAGGCCTACCGCATCTGCTTTGCGCTAGCCGACCTGCGCAGCGGCAAACTGGTCAGCAAGGGCCTGGCCTTTGCGTTGCCGGCCGGCGTGGACCCGACGCCGCTGGCCTTTTTCCGCGACGCCCCGGCCTGGTCGGAAGACCCGGCGACCGAGGGCTACATCAAGACCTGTCAGGGCACCAAGGCCGGCGACCCGATCAACCCGCTCTACCTCGACCGCATTCTCGCCGCCTCGGTCGTCGCGCAAGGCATCGAAGCCTACGAGGCCGGCCACTATCGCGAAGCCCTCGACTTTTACACCAGCGCCCTGGCCATGCCGTCCGGCGACCAGTTTCGCGTGCATAACGGCATTTATCTCGCCAATTGGAAGCTCGGTCGCCGGCAGCCGGCGGAAGCAGCCTTTGCCAAGGTCGTCGACTATGGCCTCGAACACCAGCGGCTGGCCGTCAAGTTCCTGTTCCGTCCCGGCTCGACGGCTTTCATGGCCAACCCGGCGCTGAGCGGCCCCTACCCGGGCTGGCTGAAAACCATCGCCCGACGCACCGGCGACAGCGGCAAATGCCTGGAAATCACCGGTCACACCAGCCCGACCGGCCCGGAACCCTTGAATGAACGGCTGTCGCTGCTCCGCGCCGAATTCATCAAATCGCGTCTGGCCCAGACCTCGCCCGGACTCGCCAAGCGGATGATTGCCAACGGCGTCGGCTCAAGACAAACGATGGTCGGCAACGGCCGCGACGATGCCAGCGACGCGCTGGATCGGCGGGTGGAGTTCAAGGTAATCGGGTGCTGAGCGCCAGCGGCGGTTTGCTACGGTCAACCGGAAAAAACAATCAAAATTGAAATAGCCAGCCGCGCCGAAACTCAGCGCGCCGCAATCACCCCGCAGGCGATCCGCTTGCCCGAGTTGCCGGCTGGCTGCGACTTGTAGTCGTCGGGATCGGCATGGATCACGACGCTTCGGCCGATGACGCCGGTTGCGCCGTTCAGGGTCAGCCCGCGCAGATCGGCGCGGTAGATAGCTTCACCCTGCGCATTGGCGATCAGGTTCGGCAGGTCGCCACCATGATGCTCGTCGCCAGCGTGATAGCCGTGCTGCTTGGCCGTCGGATTGAAATGCCCCTTGGCGCTGCTCGCATCTGGCGCGCTGCAATCGCCCGCCTCATGGACGTGGAAACCATGCTCGCCCGGCGTCAGCCAGGCCACCTTGACCTCGACGCGCAAACGACCGTCCGTTTCAGAAAAATTGACCGTGCCGCTGACCATGCTGCCCGAACGGGCGAGCAGTTCGGCCCTGGCCGACGGACCGGACAGGGAGGTGGCACAGCCGCTCAGCACGGCAAGGGACAAGGCACTCAAGGCAACAGCAGGGCGGAGCAGCATGGTTTTTCCTGAACGAAAACTTCGCAAATGGGAACGGGAGAGTTCCATTCGACCCCTATGCAAAACAGATGTTCCCTCCATATCCCCGCGTCTTTATAACAATTTGCAATAACAAGATGCGCACTTGTTCTTAAAACAATATTAAGGACTTGCTACAATGGCGCCCATTCGACAATCCCTGCGGATTACCCAAGCAATGACCCAACGTTCTACCCTCTCCCATCTCGACTGGCTTGAAGCCGAAGCCATCCACATCATGCGCGAAGTGGCGGGCCAGTGTGCCAACCCGGTGCTGCTCTTCTCCGGCGGCAAGGACTCGATCTGCATGCTGCGCCTGGCCGAAAAGGCCTTCCGCCCGGGCAAATTCCCTTTCCCGCTGATGCACATCGACACCGGCCACAATTACCAGGAAGTCGTCGCCTTCCGCGACAAGCGTGCGGCCGAACTCGGCGAGCGGCTGATCGTGCGTTCGGTCGAAGATTCGATGAAGCGCGGCACCGTCGTCCTCAAGCATGAAGGCGAATCGCGCAACAAGCACCAGTCGGTGACGCTGCTCGAAGCCATCGAGGAATTCGGTTTCGACGCCTGCATCGGCGGCGCCCGCCGCGACGAGGAAAAGGCCCGCGCCAAGGAACGCATCTTCAGCTTCCGCGACGAATTCGGCCAATGGGACCCGAAGAATCAGCGCCCCGAACTGTGGAGCCTGTACAACGCGCGCAGCCACAAGGGCGAGAACATCCGCGCCTTCCCGATTTCGAACTGGACGGAAATGGACGTCTGGCAATACATCGAGCGCGAAGGCCTCGAACTGCCGAGCATCTACTTCGCCCACACCCGCCCGGTCGCCATGCGCCAGGGCGCCATCGTGCCGGTCAACGTGCCGCTGGTCGGTGGCGGCGTCGCCAATCCGTCCAAGCCGGGTGAAGAGATCATCGACCTGCAAGTGCGTTTCCGCACCGTCGGCGACATTTCCTGTACGGCACCCGTGGAATCCGATGCCGACACCGTCGAGAAGATCGTACTCGAAACGGCCACCACCACCATCACCGAGCGCGGCGCTACCCGTCTGGACGACCAGACCAGCGACGCCTCCATGGAACAACGCAAGAAAGAGGGTTACTTCTGATGACCGCCCAAGTTGAACGAGTTTACGAAGATGCCGGCCTGCTCCGCTTCCTGACCTGCGGCAGCGTCGACGACGGCAAGAGCACCCTGATCGGCCGCCTGCTGTTCGACACCAAGACCATTCTCGCCGACACGCTGTCAGCCATCACGCGCACATCCGAAAAGCGCGGCATGGGCGCGGTCGACCTTTCCCTGCTCACCGACGGCCTACAAGCCGAGCGCGAACAGGGCATCACCATCGACGTCGCCTACCGCTACTTCAGTACCGGCACGCGCAAGTACATCATCGCCGACGCGCCGGGCCACGAGCAATACACCCGCAACATGGTCACCGCCGCGTCGACCGCCAACCTCGCCATCATCCTGATCGATGCGCGCAAGGGCGTATTGACGCAAACCCGCCGCCACTCCAAGCTGGCCTCGCTGGTCGGCATCCCGCACCTGATCGTCGCCATCAACAAGATGGATTTAGTCGATTACGCACAGGAAACCTACGAGCGGATCAAGGGCGAATACCTTGAATTTGCCGCCAAGGTCGGCATCGAAGACATCCGCTTCATCCCGCTCTCGGCGCTCAACGGCGACATGATCGTGGACCGTGGCGACAAGCTGAACTGGTACGACGGCCCGACCCTGCTCGACATGCTCGAAACCGCCCCGGCTGCCCACACCGAGCACTCCGAGAAATTCCGCTTCCCGGTCCAGTACGTCTGCCGCCCGCAGGATTCCGCCAACCCCGAGCTGCACGACTACCGCGGCTTCATGGGCCGCATCGAAGCCGGCTCGATCAAGGTCGGCGACACCGTCACCGTCTTGCCCTCCGGCCGCGAATCGACCGTCAAGGCCGTACAAATCGGCGGCGTCGATATCGGTGAAGCCTTCACCGAACAATCCATCACCCTCCTCCTGGCCGATGAAATCGACACCTCGCGTGGCGACATGATCGTCAAATCGAGCGAAGTGCCGGCCGCCGTCAAACAGATCGAAGCGACCGTCTGCTGGATGGCCGAAGCGCCGATGGACCGCAACCGCACCTACCTGATCCGCCACACGACGCGCGACTCGAAGGCCAAACTGGCCGCCATCGACCATCGCCTCGACGTCAACACGCTGGAAAAAGTCCCGGCCGAAAAGCTGGCGATGAACGACATCGCGCAAGTCACCTTCAAACTGGCCCAGCCGCTGTTCGCCGACCCGTATCTGGAAAACCGGGGAACCGGGGCTTTCATCATCATCGATGAAAGCAACAACAACACGGTTGGGGCGGGGATGATTCTCTGACATCCCACGGTCAACCGGAAATTTTGGCCAAAATTGAAAACGCCTCCGCACTGGAGGCGTTTTGATTTGTCCCTGTCCATTTTTTCCATTTCGCGGCTAACATAAGCGTCGCCAGCGATTTGCCCGAATCGCCCGAAATCCGGACTCAACGACACTGCTGGGAAATTCTGAATGCGCGTTCTGATTGTTGATGACAATGTATCGATGCGAGACCTGCTGACCGCCCTGCTGTCGAGCCAGGGTTATCAGGTGGTGGCGGCGCTGGAAGAGGGCAATGGCGTGATGGATGCTGTGCGCAAGCTGGCACCGGACATTGTCTGCCTCGACTACCAATTGCCGGGCCGTGATGGCCTCGACATCCTGCGCGAGATCAATTCAGCCCATCCGAAAATCGACGTCCTGTTCATCACTGCCTCGGAAGACCCCGGCATCGAGGCCAAGGCCGCCGATGCTGGCGCCGCCGGCTTTCTGCGCAAGCCATTCGGCCAGAAGCAGGTGATCGACGAGTTGAAGCAGGTTGTCGAAACCCGCCGCCGCGCCTCGCCGGAAAGCCAGCCGGAAGCTGCCGTCCAATCACCGGTGCCGCAGCCGGTTGCCGAGAAAACCGCAAAAACCCCGGGCAAACAGCCGACGGCTGTCATCGCCGACGACAACAGCTCGATCCGCCTGCTGCTCAAAGGCCTGCTCACCGAACTCGGCGTGCACGTCGTCGGTCAGGCGGCCAATGGCGAAGAAGCCATCCGGGCGGCCACCAACCACCAGCCCACGGTGCTTTTTCTCGACGTCAACATGCCCATCCTCGGCGGCCTCGACGCGCTGCCCAGAATTGTCGAGGCCAGCCCGCAAACGGCGGTGGTCATGGTCACCGGCGACACCTCGCGAACCATCGTCCAGCAAGCGGCTGGACTCGGCGCCCGCGGCTATGTCGTCAAGCCGGTGCGCCCGGCCTATATCGAGAAGTTCCTGAAACAGCTGTTCAACGCCTGAGCCAAGAAAGGTTTACTGTCATGACCTTGATGATCGACTTTCCCTTCCCGGGTGCCGCCCCCTGGGTCGATCACTTCAAGACCATCGAAGTCCCGGTCCTCCGCCATACGGTGCACCAGCTCGACGAGTTGCGGGCAACCGCCGAGACGATCAACACCAGCAAGCTGGCGACCATCATCGCCCACGACCCGCTGATGACCCTGCGCCTTTTTCAAACCATGCAGGCGCGTCGATCAAGCAGGCAGTCGGCCGACATCACGACCATCGAGCGTTCGCTGGTGATGATCGGCACCGAGAATTTTTACAGTAGCATCGAGAATCCACCGATCGTCGAGCAGCAACTCAAAGGCTACCCGAAGGCCATGCTCGGCCTGCTCAAGGTCATTGCCCGCTCCCGTGTTGCCGCGCAATGGGCCCGCGACTGGGCCTTGCTGCGCCAGAACGTCAGCTTCGACGAAATTGCCATGGCCGCGCTGCTCCACGACCTCGTCGAAATCCTCATGTGGTGCTTCGCCCCGAACCTGGCGATCCAAGCCAGGGAACGACAGACCAGCGAGCCGGGGCGGCGGAGCAGCCAGATTCAGCAAGAAGTCTTCGGCGCCTCGCTCAACGACATCGCCGTCGAACTGATCACCCACTGGAGCTTGCCACCGCTGCTCTGTTCGCTGCTCAAGCCAGCCGATGGCGAAGTGGCCAATGTCCAAAACGTCAAGCTTGCCGTGGACCTGGCACGGCACTCGGCGAATGGCTGGAACGACTCGGCCCTGCCGGACGACTATCGCGCCATCGAGGCCCTGCTCCACATCGGCCACAGCCATCTGCTCGAACGCATCGGTGCCCCCGACGAGCAGGTCCAGGCGGCTCGCCAGGCCGAGGCGGAAGGCGACCCGCTGGCTTCCTAGGAAAGTGTGCCGCATCCTGTTTGACCAACAGGAAGCGTCGCCCCCCCCCTTATGTCCCGCAGGGACGGTATCCCTTGGGACAAGCGGGAGGGCTGGGGTTGGGATGGGTAAGAAAGTCGAATACGGCCCCTCAACTACCCATCCCCCTGATGGGGCTGCTGAGCAACCGACTAAGCCGTCAAATAACGGCGGCTCACCAAACTCAAAGATCGTAATTGAGCTGGAACCAGTAGGTTCGGCCATCCATGCGCAGCGAATCCTGCGGCAAGCCGCTGTCCGGACGCCAGTCGAAGGGCGAAACAACGTCGTATGCGCGATCGAACAGGTTGCGAATGCTGAATGAGGCGGCCAGGCCGTGCCACTTGCGTTCGCTCGAGAAGGTCAGGTTGGCCAGCCCGACACCGTCCAGCCGTCGCCGTTCCAGGGTCAGCCGCGAACCGAGGTATTGCGCCTCGAGCCCGGTGCGCACGGCGCTGGCGATGATCGGAAAACTGAGATTGAACTTGCCCAGAACGTGCGGCGAGTTGACCAGCTCGGCCCCATAGACATCCTGGGCATTCTGCCAGGCCAGGCTGCCACGCGCGCGAATGCCACCTTCCCACAGGCGCTCGAGTTCGACTTCCAGACCGAGCGTACGGCTGTTGCCTTGCGGGACGTAATCGTCCAGCGCATCGCTATAAATCAGCTGACTGCGCCGGCGATAGTTGTAGAGCGATGCAGTCAGGCAGGTATCGCGGGTAAATTCGTGCTGCAGGGCAAGTTCGCTGGCCGCCACGTATTCGGGCACGGCCGTCCCGCTCGACGAGAAGCGCTCGTAGGCATGCGGCATGCGGAAGGCTTCGCTGTAAGAGGCTTTCAGGGTCGTCTGGTCGGTCGGCTTGTAGATCACGGCCAGACGCGGGCTCCAGTTGCCAGCCAGATCGCTGGCATCGTCGTAGCGGGCGCCGATGTTGAGCGACCAGCGCTCGCTGACCCGGTACTCGTCGGTCAGGTAGACACTGGCGGTGCGCCGCGACAGCGAATCACTGAACACCTCGACGACGGCTTTCTCAGGGGACAAATACGTCCGCCGGAACTGCTGTCGGTCATCGTTGCGGAATTCAAAGCCGAAGACCATGGTGTGGTCAACCGACCAGTTGCCGACAAATTTCTGGTCGATGCCCCACCACTGACCATGGTATTCACGCCGCCCATATTTTTCGTTGTCGAAACTGTAATCGGTAAATTGGCGCCACGAATCGTAGGCATAGTGACCGGAATACAAACGGGACAGCGAACTCAGCGTGGGGCTCAGCGTCGTTTGGTAGGCCAAATTGAGAAAGGCGTTTTCGTCGCGCACCGAAAACGGCGTATTGAAGGCCGTCGACCCGGTGGGATTGGTCGGCAGCATTTTCTTGCGGTCGACATAGCCGCCCTCGACCGTCAGGCCCTGATAGGCAAATTTACCGAAAACCCGCTTGTTGGTCTCGCCATCCTGGTTTTCGGCGAGGCCATTGTTCGTGCTCGGGGTGTCGTAGGCCGGAAAGTAGAGGCTGCGCCCTTTGACGTCGAGCGCCGACGCCGAGAGCAACAGATCGGCGCCATTGTCGAAACGTTTGCCGTAAGTCACCCGCTGCTTCTGGCCACCCTGACTGGAAACCTCGCCGGACAACTGGGCGGCATTGAAATCGCGTCCCTTTTTGGTCACGACGTTGATGATGCCGAGCATAGCGTTGTTGCCGTAGGTGACCGAGCCGGTGCCCGGGACGTATTCAACGCGCTCGACGAGCTCCAGGTCGAGCAGGCCCGATTCGTCGATGTAGGCCTGATTGAACAGGCTGTCCTGCGTCGCATAGCCGTCGATAAGCAGCATGATCCGCCCGGCATAGTCGCCCGGCTCGCCGAAACCGCGGCCCCCCAGGTACTGATAACGCCGATCGTAGGTGGTGCTCAGTCCGCGCATGCTGTTGATGACGTCAGCCAGCGTGCGGTAGCCGAAGGCGCGGATGTCGGCGGCCGTGACAATGCTCACAGCCGACGGAGAATCGCTGACCTGCTGGGCAATCTCGACAACCGGCACGGCCTCGCGGAGAATCAGTTGTTCGAGCGGCAGTTCGGTCAGGTCAACGGCCGGTTCGGCCAGTGCCACGCCCGCCAGAAAGCTCAGGCACAGCGCACCATTGAACCGTTTCAGCCTGCCAGAATTCACCCGCTATTTCCCCCTGTCGTTGCTTGCCTTGGCGCCGGCACGGCGCATGTCACGGCCGGCATTCTAGCCGACTTTATCAAAAGCAAAAAACAACAATTTCGTAAAACAGTTTTGTTATTTTATTCAAAAAATACAAATAAATAGCCACATTACATCGGCAAGCCAAAACACCCGCGGACACTTCTCGTGGTGACGCAAGCGACGCATTTTTGGTGAATAATCACGCCATGTTGAGACTATTCATTGCCAGCGCCGCCCTGATCTTGCTGACTGCCCCTGCCTGTGCGGAAATCTACAAATGCCGCCTGTCCAACGGCCAGACCGAGATCGCCAACGTGCCCTGCCCGACGGGCAGCGGCACGGTGACGGTGCGGCCGGACGAACGCGTATCCGAAGCTTCCCGGCGGGCCGCCGAGCAGGATGTCGAGCGGATGCGCAATTTTGTCGAAAAACGCGAGGCCGCGCAGCGCGCCGAAGCGGCGGCCGAACGCGAGGCGCAGGCAGCCAGCCAGCGCCAGGGTATCGACGCCCCGCGGGCGCCGCGCCAGGTCGGCAACGCCGACGAGTGCTTGCGCAACGTCGAGTCGATGGTTCTGGAAGCAGGCCAGCGCGCCCGGATGGAGGCCGAATGCCGCAACCTGGTCAATCCGCAGCCGGTCTATGTCCCGATCGGCGTGCCGGTCGGCGTCCCGGTCTATCCGCCACGCCGCCACATTCATCCGCCGCCGGCCACGGCACCCAAGGCGGAACCGCCCAGCGCGCCAAAAACCGTCCTGCCGCCCCTGAAAAAATAAGCCAACACGACTGGGGCCGCCCCTTTTCCGGCAACGGACCGATCTTCCACGGTCAACCGGAAATAACGGCCAATTTTGAAATTTCCGGGCGGTGCGCGCGTCGCCCCAATGCACGCCAAGGCAGACCATGACCGAGCTTCTTCTCCAGCCCTACCCCGACAGCGCCGCCGGGGAGAAAATCATCGCCAGCACGAAAACCTGGCTGGAACGCGCCGTCATCGGGCTCAACCTGTGCCCGTTCGCCAAAAGCGTCTTCGTCAAAAAACAAGTCCGCTACGCCCTGACGGCGGCGACCACGGCCGACGAATTGCTTGCCGAACTGGAGCACGAACTGGCGCTGATGAGGGAAACCGATCCGGCCAAGCTCGATACGACCCTGCTCATCCACCCGCTGGCGATGACCCATTTTCTCGACTTCCATTTCTTTCTCGGCGAAGTCGATGCGCTGATCCGCAACCTCGGTTACGAGGGCGTCTTCCAGATCGCCAGCCTGCACCCGCAATACGAGTTTGCCGGCAGCGCGCCGGATGACATCGCCAATTTCACCAACCGCGCCCCCTACCCGACCCTGCACCTGCTCCGCGAAAGCAGCATCGACCGCGCCGTGGCGGCCTTCCCCGAGGCCGAAGCGATTTTCGAGCGCAACATCGAAACGATGGAACGCCTCGGCCACGAGGGCTGGAAGAAGCTCTGGCTGAGCTGAATCGATGCTCAGCAACGTGGCGGACCAGGAAGCCCACGGTCAACCCGAAAAAACGGCCAAAAATGAAATGCTGATCAGGCTGTTTCGTGCCCGGCGCCGTCTTTTTCCTGGCGGCCAAGGGTCAGTTCGGTATTCTCGCTGAGGGCGAAAAAGAAGGCTTCGACGGCTTTCGGCTCGCCGGAGGCGGCGAAGGTGGTCTGGCCGCAGTCGCACTGGCCGACCCAGATCGCCTCGATGCCGCGCAGGCCGCGCGTGCTGACCGGGTTGATCGTCGTCACGTCGCCGCCGCAGCCATTGCAGACCAGCTTTTCCGGACGTGTCGACGCGATTTTGGCTTGCGCCTGAGCGATGCGTTCTGCCTGCGTACCCCGATTTTTGGCCTGCCCCATGTCTGCTCCCCGCAATTTTCAAAGGCAGGCAGGATACAGGAATTCAATCTTCGCCGGCCAGCTCACTGGGCCAGCTGATAGCACCGCTTGCCGGCCGCCTTGGCGCGGTACATGGACTGGTCGGCGCAACGAATGATCGCCTCTGGGGTGCTTTGCAGGCCAATCTGCGGAAACAGGCAGATGCCGATGCTGGCGCTTATGGGCGGCATCTCGGGCAGGCCGGCGATGGGTTCCTCGATGATCCGGATGAGCTTTTCAGCCAGATGGGCAGCGGCATCACAGGAGCCGATGTCCTGCACGAGCAGGAAGAATTCGTCGCCGCCAAGGCGCGAGATGGTGTCCGTTTCGCGGGTCGCGGCGACCAGGCGGCGGGCAATTTCCCGCAACACGGTGTCGCCGACCTCGTGCCCGAGTCGGTCGTTCACGTTTTTGAAGCCGTCGAGATCGACAAAAAAACCGGCATGCCGCTCGGAATCCCGCCGGGCCAGCGCCAGCGCCTGATTCATCCGGTCGTCGAGCAGGTCGCGATTAGGCAGGCCGGTCAGCCGGTCATGCAGCGAACGTTCAAGGTGCTGGCGGCGCTCGCAGTCGAGCTGCAACTCGCGCAGGAAAAGCTGGCGGCGCTGGTATTCGACCAGATAGCCGGCCGCACCGCCGATCAGGTTGGCCGAGATCATGAAAAAATTCTGGCTGAGCAGCATCGGGGCCGGATAGGTATGGACGTAGGCAAATACCAGGTTGTAGAGCAGCAGGACAAAAAT
>NZ_JAVHPH010000212.1:0-3735 GCF_036170495.1 Azonexus sp. | reverse complement strand
CGCATGCGCGCAATCGGCGTGCGCAATTCGTGCGAAATCCCGCAGGATAGCTCGCGATGGGTGGCGAGCAACTGCCGGATGCGCTCCGCCATGCTGTTCATCGTGTCGGAGAGCGGGGCGAAAAGCTGCGTGCGGACGGGCGGCGAAACGGCATCGAAATGGCCGTCGCCGAGATCAAGCGCAGTCTGCCGCAGACCTTCGAGGTCGCGCCAGACCGGGCGTATCCAGAACCACAGCGCAACCGCAAAAATAAGCCCGATCAGGCTCCAGGTGAGTAGGCGCAGCCGCAGTTCGAGCGGCAGGCGCTCGGTTACCTCCCGATTGCGGTTCGAGGCGAGCGGACCAACGACCAGCACCTTGCTGCTCATGCCGAGGCGGTGATACATGATGTCGCCGTCGTGGTCGATGGCGATGTCGCCGGCGTCGAGCTTGATAACCTGCTTCGGCGTCAGCGTCTGATCGAGGGTGATGCGTTCGACAATATCCAGCCGATAGGAGAATTTTTCGTCGATGTCCTTGATGTGCTTTTCCCATTCCCGACGCGGATGGCGGAAAAGCTCATCCTCGATCAGGGTGATCGTGCCGCGCATGAAACGGCGCGCGTAGTCGTCGGTAATGCCGCGCTGGGCGGTCGAAATGACGAAGTCGGCGGTGAACGCAATGGCGACGAAGGAGCCCATCGCCAGCAGGTAGAAATTGAAGAACAGCTTGGACAGGCTGTAGCGCTTGCCGCGCCAGCGCGGCAAAGCGACGCGGATCAGCGAGCGGGCCAGACCCTCGTTTTTTTCCTTCGGCCCTGCCGCTCCAGCGTCGGGTTCAGTTCCAGTCATGCTTGCTGAAAAGGTAACCCTTGCCGCGCACGGTCTTGATGCGCGTCGGGTTCTCCGGGTCGTCGTTCAGCTTCTTGCGCAGGCGGGAAATGCGGGCGTCGATCGAGCGATCCAGCCCGTCGAAACCGATGCCGCGCAACTCTTGCAACAGATCGTCACGCGACAGCACATTGCCGGCATGCGAGGCGAGCAGCCAGAGCAGGTCAAACTCGGCGGTGGTCAGGTCGATGGTTTGGCCGTTGAGCGATGCGGTTCGGGTGGCCTGGCTGATCTTGAACTGGCCGAAGAGCATGCTCTCGGACTCGACGTTGCTCGCCTCGCCGGTTGTCGGCAGCCGACGCAACAGGGCCTTGATACGGGCGAGCAAGACGCGCGGCTGGACGGGTTTGGCGATGTAATCATCGGCGCCCATTTCGAGACCGAGAATCTGGTCGAAGTCCTCGTCGCGTGCCGTCAGCATCAGGATCACGCCGCGATACACTGGCCGGACGGCGCGACAGACTTCGAAGCCATCCTTGCCGGGCAGCATCACGTCAAGAATGACCAGGTCGGGTTGCTCGGCCAGAATGCGCGCCTCGGCAGTATCACCGCGGGGCTCAATGCTGACGTGCAGGTCGTTCTTGGTCAGGTATTCGGCCGTCAGTTCGGCCAGGCGTTCGTCGTCTTCGACGAGCAGGATGCGTGTATTCATCCGCCAATCTTAACCACCTGCCGGGCCGCGGTCCACCGTCATGTGCCGCGACGGGCAATCCTACGGTCAACCGGAAAAAAGGCCAAAATTTCAAGTCTCCTTGGCGATGGCATAGAATCCCGGCTCATCGTCACCTGAGGAATTGCCTTGATGAATTGGTCAAAAGTGCCCATGCGGGGCTGGTTCGCGACATTGGGACTGGGTTGCCTGGGGCTCGTCGCCGTCGGCATGGAACTGCAGACGCTACTGCGTCTGGCGCCGTGCCCGCTCTGCATCTTTCAGCGCCTGCTCTACATCGTGATCGGCATCATCGGCCTGCTCGGCTTCATCTGGCCGGCCGGAAGAATGCTGTGGGCCGCGCTCGCTGGCGGGCTCGGTGTGTTTGGTTTTGGCGTTGCTGCCTACCAGACCTGGATGCAGGCTTTTCCCGACCTGGCGCCGGAATGCAGTTTCACCGACCCCAATGCCATCGAGCGTCTGGTCGACTGGCTGGGCATGGCTTGGCCATCGATGTTCCTGGCCACCGGCTTCTGCACCAGCCGGGACTGGGAGTTTCTCGGCCTGTCGATGGCCAACTGGTCCGTGGTGATGTTCGCTGGCATCGTGGTCTATGCCGCATTGCTTTTCAGGCAGAAACAGCGGGCCTGAAAAAACAAAACCCGCCGAAAGGCGGGTTTGTCGAATGCGCTGGAGAAGCTGAATTACTTCAGCTTAACTTCCTTGTAAGCGACGTGCTTACGAGCTTTCGGGTCGTACTTCATGAACTCCAGTTTTTCAGGCGTCGTGCGCTTGTTCTTGGAGGTGGTATAGAAGTGACCGGTGCCAGCTGTAGATTCCAGCTTGATTTTTTCGCGACCGCCTTTAGCCATTTTATATTTCCTTCTTTATCAGACTTCGCCGCGAGCACGCAGGTCGGCGAGAACGGAGTCGATACCATTCTTGTCGATCAGGCGCAGACCGGCGTTGGAAACGCGCAGGCGCAGGAAGCGGTTTTCAGATTCGACCCAAAAACGACGGTACTGCAAGTTCGGCAGGAAACGGCGTTTGGTTCTATTGTTGGCATGGGAAACCTTGTTCCCAACCATCGGGCCTTTACCCGTTACTTGGCAGACACGCGCCATGATGGTGCTCCAGAATTCGCTAGAAGAGAGCCCACGAGTATAACCAAAAGTACTTGGTCGTTTCAAGGGGTTTATTGAATTTTATAGCAAGCCCCGTTCGGCGAAGGAGAGTGGTGGGGTGTTGCCGGCGACGATGAAGTGGTCGAGAACCTTGACGTCGACGATGGCCAGGGCTTCTTTCAGCGATCGTGTGAGCATCTTGTCGGCCGGCGATGGTTCGGCAATGCCAGACGGGTGATTGTGGGCCAAAATCACCGCCGCGGCATTGTTGGCGAGTGCAGCCTTGACCACTTCACGCGGGTAAACCGAGGTCTGGTTTAGTGTGCCGGAGAATAGTTCGTCGGCTTTGAGCAGGCGGTTCTGGGCGTCCAGCCAGAGCGCCATGAATACTTCATGGCCGCGGCTGGCCAGCTTCAGGCGCAGCCAGTCGCGGACCTTGCTTGGCGAGGTGAAGCTGTCGCGCGTCGCCATGTCCTGCGTCAGGGCGCGGCGGGCGAGTTCGAAACTGGCTTTGAGCTGGGCCGCCTTGGCCATGCCGATGCCGGAAACGCTGGCCAGTTCTTCGAGTGATGCTTCGGCCAAGGTGCCCAACTGGCCGTCAAAACGTTGCAGCAGGTCGCGCGCCAGATCGACGGCGCTTTTGCCGCGCACGCCGATGCGTAGATAGATGGCCAGCAGCTCGGCGTCGGAAAGGGCTTCCGGGCCATGCGCCAGAAGGCGTTCGCGCGGTCGTTCGCCTTCGGGCCAGTCGGTAATCGCCATATTCTTTTCCGTTAGAATGAGCGGACTCCAATTCTAATGGCAAGACAATGGAATTACAGGGAAAACGCATCGTGCTCGGCGTCACCGGCGGCATCGCCGCCTACAAGGCAGCCGAACTGGTTCGCCTGCTCGGCAAGCAGGGCGCCGCGGTGCAGGTGGCCATGACCGAGGGGGCGACGCACTTCGTGACGGCGACCACCTTCCAGGCGCTGTCCGGCCAGCCGGTCTATCTCGACCCGTGGGATGCCCGGATGCCGAACGCGATGGCGCACATCGACTTGTCGCGTTCGGCCGAGCTTATTCTCGTGGCGCCGGCTTCGGCTGATTTTCT
>NZ_JAVHPH010000211.1:0-3768 GCF_036170495.1 Azonexus sp. | reverse complement strand
GGGTTGTCGCCCAATGCTGAGGCGTGGGCGGTGTTCTGTGCCGGTTATTGCGAGCGCCTCGGCATCCCGCTGACTGTTCGCCATGTCACGGTTGATGCATCGTCCGGCTGTGGTCTCGAAGCGGCGGCCCGCGCCGCGCGTTATGCCGCATTTGGCGAATGCGCCGGTGATGGCCTGCTATTGGCGCAACACCGCGGTGATCAGGCCGAAACTGTCTTATTCAACCTGCTGCGCGGGACTGGCGTGACCGGCGCGGCGGGAATGCCGGTCGAACGCAGCTTTGGCGGCCTGCGCCTGTTGCGTCCGATGCTGGATGTGTCGCGCGCCGAAATTGAAAGCTATGCGTTGGCCGAAGGCCTGGCCTGGATAACCGACGAAAGCAATAGTGACACTTCGCTGACCCGCAATTTTCTGCGTCACCAGGCGTTGACCGCAATAAGCCAGCGTTTTCCGGCCGCAGAAGCCTCTCTGGCTCAGGCGGCAAGCCATTTTGCCGAAGCTGCAAGCCTGCTTGACGAGCTTGCGGCGCTCGATTGGCTGGCGGCAGGCGACGGTGATGTTGCACGTATGCCGGCGCTGCGCCAACTCTCGCTGCCCCGCCTGAAGAATCTGCTGCGCCATCGCTTGCGTTGCCTCGGTTGGCAGGTTCCGGTGGCAACTCGTCTCGAGGAATTTGTCCGCCAACTGCAGTCGGCTGCCCCGGATCGTCACCCGGAACTGGTCTTGCCCGACGGGAAAATGCGAGTGGCGCGCGGCCTGCTCTATTGGCTGCCGGAAAAATAACAAAGTGTTACCAAGCGCCTTTCCGCGGGGAATGGCCTTCAGTTACAATCAACAGATTACTTATTCCATAAACAGGCCATGATTACTGGATCCATTGTCGCCATCGTTACGCCCATGCATGAGGATGGCAGCCTCGATTTGAGCGCTTTCCGCAACCTGCTCGACTTCCACGTCAGCGAAGGGACCGATGGCATTGTGGTCGTCGGCACGACGGGTGAATCGCCGACGGTCAATGTCGAAGAGCATTGCGAGCTGATCAAGGTGGCAGTCGATCACGTTGCCGGTCGTATTCCGGTCATCGCTGGTACCGGCGCCAATTCGACGGCCGAAGCCATCGAACTGACCGAATTCGCCAAAAAGGCTGGCGCCAATATGGCCCTGTCGGTCGTTCCTTACTACAACAAGCCGACCCAGGAAGGCCTCTATCGCCATTTCAAGGCGATTGCCGAAGCCGTCGAACTGCCCGTTCTGCTCTATAACGTACCGGGCCGGACCGTCGCTGACATGTCAAACGATACCATTCTGCGTCTGGCCGAAGTGCCGGGCATCGTTGGCGTCAAGGATGCGACTGGCAACATCGACCGCGCCTGCGATCTGATTGCCCGGGCGCCGAAGGATTTTGCCCTGTATACCGGTGATGACATGACTGCCGTGGCGACCATCAGCCTTGGTTTTCATGGTGACATCTCGGTCACTGCCAACGTCGCGCCGCGCCTGATGCACGAAATGTGTGCTGCCGCCGCCAGTGGCAACATTGCCAAGGCACGCGAAATTCACTTCAAGTTGCTCGGCTTACATCGCGACCTGTTCTGCGAAGCCAATCCGATTCCGGTCAAGTGGGCAGTGCACAAGATGGGTCTGTCGCCCAATGGCATCCGTCTGCCCCTGACCACACTGTCCGAAGCCAACCATGGCCGTGTTCTGGCCGCCATGCGCCAGGCTGGCGTACTCGCCTGAGCGGAGTAAAGTAAAAATGAATCGTCGGCTTTCTGGCCTCTCCCTTTCCCTGTTGGCGATTGCGCTGGCCGGGTGCAGCGTACTTCCCGAGTCGCGCAAGATCGAATACAAGTCAGCCGGCAAGGTCCCGACGCTTGAGGTGCCACCTGATTTGTCGCAGATCGCTCGCGACGACCGCTATCTCGTACCCGATGCCGCCGGCAAGGGCAGCGCGACGTTCTCGGCCTACAGCGCCGATCGTACTCCGCAGGCCCTGGCGCAGAACTCGGTTGTCCTTCCGCAGGTCGACAAGGTTCGTGTCGAGCGGTCCGGTAACCAGCGCTGGTTGGTGGTCACGGCACCGGCGGACAAACTGTGGGATACCGTCAAGGATTTCTGGCAGGAAACCGGTTTCATCATTTCTGTTGAGCGTCCCGAAGCGGGCGTCATGGAAACTGACTGGGCTGAAAATCGCGCCAAGATCGGTGATGATATTATTCGCAACACGGTTGGTCGCTTGCTCGATTCGCTTTACTCGACCGGTGAGCGCGATAAGTTTCGGACGCGCTTCGAGCCAGGTGTAACGCCGGGAACAACCGATATTTTTGTCAGTCATCGCGCCATGGAGGAGGTATATACCTCCTCGGCCAAGGATGACACGCGTTGGCAGCCTCGTGCTGCCGACCCTGAACTGGAAGCGGAGATGCTCCGCCGTCTGATGGTTCGTCTTGGTTCCGAAGAGAAGCGTGCCGAAGCTGCGATCGTTTCGGCCAAAGCGGAGCCGCGAGCCAAACTGGCTAAGTCGGATGATGGTACTGGTTCGCTGGAAGTACTTGAGCGTTTCGATCGTGCTTGGCGCCGTGTCGGCTTGGCACTGGATCGCGTCGGGTTCACGGTCGAAGATCGTGATCGCTCGCGTGGCCTGTACTTCGTGCGCTATGTCGATCCCGAACTGGATAACCGCAGCAAGAAGGACAATGGTTTCCTGTCCAAACTGGCATTCTGGAAGCGTTCTGAGCCGCCGGCCAGTTCCAAGGTCCAGTATCGCATTCATGTAAGCGATGCCGGTGAACAGAGCACAGTGAAGGTCCTGTCCAACGAAGGCGGCACCGATCAGTCGGAAACTGCCAAGAAGATTCTCAGCCTGCTCCTCCAGCAGTTGCAGTGATTCGTTTTGCCTCGCTCGACGAGCAGCGCGGGAAATGCGCTGCTCGTCGAGCACGGGGCAACATGTCTGATGCTCGATTGTGGCTTCGGGTTACGGGAAACTGTGGCCCGTTTGCTCCGCCTTGGCCGGGCTCCATCTGATCTGGCTGGCATTTTGGTTACCCATGAGCATGGCGACCATGTCGCCGGCGTATTTCGGCTGGCCCACAGGTTTGGGCTGCCTGTCTGGATGACGCATGGAACCTGGGTGGGCTGTCGCGAGGTGGATTCCAAACTGGATTTGCGCATTATCGATAGTCATCGTTCGCTCTCCATCGGTGATCTTGAAGTTCAGCCTTTTCCGGTGCCGCATGATGCGCGCGAACCTGTGCAATTCGTCTTTTCAGGGGCGGGAACTCGGCTCGGAATCTTGACCGACATCGGCGAGCCCACTGCCCACGTCTGCGCAATGCTATCCGGTTGCGCCGGGTTGGTGCTTGAGTTCAATCACGATGCTGGCATGCTTGAGCGTTGCGCTTACCCTGCCTCTCTTAAGCGCCGTATTGCTGGACGCTATGGCCATCTGGAAAATTCCGTAGCGGCCTCTCTGCTCGGTCGAATCGATATTTCGCGCCTGCAGGTATTGGTTGCTGCTCATCTGAGCGAGCGCAACAATTGTCCGGAGTTGGTGGTTGGCGTGGTGACCAAGGCGTTGGGTTGTCCGGAAGATTGGATTGGCGTCGCCCACGCCGATTGCGGATTTGACTGGCGACACGTGCAATAAAAAATCAAGGCAATAAAAAACGGGGCCGAAGCCCCGTTTTCTTTATGCTGGAAGAATTACTTGGCAGCAGCCGGAGCAGCGGCTTCAGCCGGCTTGGCAGCGTCAGCAGCCGGAGCAGC
>NZ_JAVHPH010000210.1:0-3784 GCF_036170495.1 Azonexus sp. | reverse complement strand
ACCGGCGAATGCACCGTCCGCGTCTCGCCCTTCCAGATGCGCATTTCGCCATTGATCAGGATGGCCCGCTGGTGGATCGGCGCGAGGATGCGACAGTCGCCGGGAATGTCGCTTTCGCGTGGGAACAGTGCGGCCAGCTGCTCGGCGGTTTTCATCGGCTAATAGCGGTTCGGATTGTTCGGACGCGAGTCCTGGCGATCCGGGACGCCGTCGCGGTCACGGTCATGGCTGCGATTCGGTTGGCCATCGCGATCCCCGCGGTGTCCGCCATCCCGGTAAGGGTCATAGACTACGCAGCCGGATAACAGGCTGGCGACGGCAATCAACAAGACGACAAGTCTTTTCATGGGGTTACCTCACGGGGTTTCGAGTTGGACGAACAGGGTGATCGGAGCGTTCAATAGTTTTGATACCGGGCATTCATGTTTTGCGATATTGGCGACGCGTTCCAGATCGGCTTGTGTGGCGCGCGGCACTTGGGCTATCAGGTCGAGATGAATGGGGCGGTGATCGAGAATGCGCCGTCGACTTTGTCAAATGTCACGGCAGCCTCGGTTTGCAGGCTATCCGGGGTCATCCCTTCCTTCTCCAGTTGGGCTGCCAGGGCCATGCTGAAACAGCCGGCGTGAGCGGCGGCGATCAGTTCCTCCGGATTGGTGCCGGGGCCTTCCTCGAAGCGCTCCTTGAAGCCGTATTGGGCCTTGGCCAATATTCCGCTTTGCGTCGAAATGGTCCCGGCGCCTTTCTGGAGGCCGCCGGTCCAGGCAGCTGATGCAGTTCGTTTCATGGCAGTTCCTCGATGGCCGGTCAGTTGGTCATGATGTTCCGGCCGGGTGGGGTGTTCTGTTCGCCAACGCACACAACCTGAATTCCCTGGTGTTTATGTTGGCTGGCGCACGGAATGATTTGCCCAGCGAATACATAGTCATGGCTGTCGAGAATTGCGTCCCGAGAGAAGCTATTACATGGAATTCAAGGACTACTACAAGATCATGGGGGTGGCGCGCGACGCAACCCAGGACGAGATCAAGCGCGCCTATCGGCAACTGGCGCGCAAATACCACCCGGACGTCAGCAAGGATCCGGAGGCCGAGGCGCGTTTCAAGGAACTCGGCGAGGCCAACGCCGTGCTCAAGGATATCGAAAAGCGCGCCGCCTACGACCGCCTGGGTGCCAACTGGCAGGCCGGGCAGGATTTCCGGCCGCCACCGGACTGGAACGCCGGTTTCGAGTTTTCCGGTGATGGCGCGAACGGCAAGGGCGCCGAGGACTTCAGCGACTTTTTCGAATCCCTGTATGGCCGCGGTTTTGCCGGTGCAAGCCGGGGCCAGCGAGAGTTTCATGCCCGCGGCGAGGATCGTCACGCCCAGGTCATGATCGATCTGGCGGACGCCTACAGCGGTGCTACCCGGATCATCACGCTCGGCACGCCCGAGGTGGATGCCAACGACCGGGTGACGATGCGCTCGCATCAGCTCAATGTCACCATTCCGCGTGGGGTTCGTGCCGGGCAGCACATTCGCCTGGCGGGGCAGGGCGCACCGGGCATCGGCCAGGGCAAGGCCGGCGATCTCTATCTCGAGGTGGCTTTCAATCCGCATGCCCATTTCCGGGTCGAGCAGCGCGATGTCTTTCTCGATCTGCCGCTGGCGCCATGGGAAGCGGCCCTGGGGGCGACGGTCAGCGTGCCGACGCCGAATGCCACGGTCGACCTGAAAATTCCGCCAAATTCGAAATCCGGCAGCAAGCTGCGGCTCAAGGGCAAAGGCATTCCGGGCAATACGCCGGGCGATTTTTACGTGGTCTTGCAGGTGGTTTTGCCGACGGCTGAAAGCGAAGCCGACCAGGCTTTTTACGCCAGCATGGCCGAGCAGTTCAAATCCTTCAGGCCGCGTTCCAGGCTGGGAGTGTAAGCATGGAAAATGACAAGGACAGCGACAAAATGTTGCCGCAACCGAGCGCGATCATTCTCGAAGAACAAACCGACCTGACCATCAGCGAAGTCTGTCAGGCCTGTGCCGTGCGGGTTGAAACCATCGTCGAACTGGTCGACGAAGGCGTTTTGTCACCGATTGGCCGAGAGCCGCATCGCTGGCGCTTCACCGGCACCCACCTGCGGCGGGCCACGGTGGCCGTCCGGCTGCAACGCGATCTCGGCGTCAATCTGGCCGGCGCCGCGTTGGCCCTGCAACTACTCGACGAACTCGAAGCGCTGCAAGCCCGTCTACGCAAGGCAGGCGCCCAATGAACACGATCAAGGATAAGCAAATGCTGACCACCCACATGCCGCTGGCGGCCGACGAACTCAACCAGATGAACGCCTGGTGGCGCGCCGCCAATTACCTGTCGGTCGGCCAGATCTACCTGCTCGACAACCCGCTGCTCAAAACGCCGCTCAGCCTGACCGACATCAAGCCGCGCCTGCTCGGCCACTGGGGTACGACGCCGGGTTTGAACTTCATTTACGTGCACATGAACCGGGCGATCAAACAGCACGACCTCGACATGATCTTCATCGCCGGCCCCGGTCACGGTGGCCCCGGCGTGGTGGCGAATACCTGGCTGGAGGGCAGCTACAGCGAGTTTTACCAGGACATCTCGCAAGACGAGGAGGGCATGCGCCGGTTGTTCAAGCAGTTTTCCTTCCCCGGCGGCATTCCCAGCCACGCCTCGCCGGATACGCCGGGCTCGATCCACGAAGGCGGCGAACTCGGTTATGCCTTGTTCCATGCCTATGGCGCCGTGTTCGATAATCCGCACCTGATCACCTGCTGCGTCGTCGGCGATGGCGAGGCGGAAACCGGGCCGCTGGCGACTTCCTGGCATTCCAACAAATTCCTCAATCCGCGCACCGATGGCGCCGTGCTGCCCATCCTCCACCTCAACGGTTACAAGATCGCCAACCCGACCATCCTGGCGCGGATCAGCCACAGCGAGCTGGAATGCCTGTTCGTCGGCTACGGCTACCAGCCGATTTTTGTCGAGGGCGATGACCCGGAAACCATGCACCAGTTGATGGCGGCTGCGGTTGACACGGCCATGGCCAGCATTTCCGCCATTCAGCGCAAGGCGCGCGAAGGCGGCGATGAGAGCCGTCCGCGCTGGCCGATGATCATCCTGCGTTCGCCCAAGGGCTGGACCGGGCCGAAAAAGGTCGATGGCAAGCAGAGCGAAGGTTCGTGGCGTTCGCACCAGGTCCCGTTCAGCGACATGGACAAGCCGGAACACGTGCAGTTGCTGGGCGAATGGATGGCGTCCTACAAGCCGGCCGAACTGTTCGATAACGGTGGCCGGCTGATGCCCGAGATCGCCGCGTTGGCCCCACTCGGCCAGCGGCGCATGGGCGCCAACCTGCACGCCAACGGCGGCGCCCTGCTGCGCGACCTGCGTCTGCCGGACTATCGCGATTACGCCGTGGCAGTGCCGACGCCGGGCGGCTCGGTGGCCGAGGCAACGCGCGCCATGGGCGTATTCCTGCGCGATGTGATACGTCAGAACCCCGACAATTTCCGCGTTTTCGGCCCGGATGAAACGGCTTCCAACCGTCTCGGCGCGCTGTTTGAGGTCACCAACCGGACCTGGATGGCCGAACATTTCGAAGGCGACGACCATCTGGCGCCGGATGGCCGGGTCATGGAAGTGCTCTCCGAGCACGCCTGTCAGGGCTGGCTCGAAGGCTACCTGCTGACCGGCCGGCACGGCCTGTTCTCGTGCTACGAAGCCTTCATTCACATCGTCGATTCGATGTTCAACCAGCACGCCAAGTGGCTCAAGATGTGCGGCG
>NZ_JAVHPH010000209.1:0-3785 GCF_036170495.1 Azonexus sp. | reverse complement strand
TAGATCGCTACGCGATGGTTGAGTTTGCTCAAGCTGGATTCCCGCCGGTGTCTCGCCGCAACAAGTGGTAATGGACTTCGCCCGCCCGGCCATGGCGTACCGTGCGCCAATCGCCAAGCGATTCGATTTCGTGTTCTGCTTCGACGTAGATCGCTGCATCTTCGTTCAATACGCCGGGAAGGAGTGGCTCCAGGCGGGCAATCCAGCCTTTCTTGAAGGGCGGATCGAGGAAGATCAGGTCGAATTTTGCTGTCGTCGAGGCCAAATATTGTAGCGCATCCGCACGAATGATCGTTATCGTTGCCGGCTTTTGCAGCATTTCGTGGTTTTCGTGCAACGCCGCCAGCACTTTCGGCGCCTGTTCGACCATCACGACGCGCGCCGCGCCGCGCGATGCGGCTTCGAAGCCGAGGGCGCCGCTGCCGGCGAACAGGTCGAGGCAGTGCAGGTTGTCGAGTTCCTGGCCCAGCCAGTTGAACAGCGTTTCGCGGACGCGGTCCGGCGTTGGACGCAGGCCTTCGCTATCGGGAAACTTGAGGACGCGGCGGCGATAGTCGCCGCCGATGATGCGGACCGAGTTCAAGGTTCAGTCAGCCGCCACCGTCACCGTAATCAGGTTGTCCGGCCGCACGTGGCGGGCAAAAGCCTGGCGGATGTCGTCGGTCGTCACCGCCTGGACCTTGGCTTGATAGTGGTCGAGGTAATCGAGCGGCAGGCCGTAGAAACCGATGTTGGCGACGTTCTCAAGAATCTTCCGGTTGCTGTCCAGGCGCAGCGGGAAGCTGCCGGTCAGGTTGGCCTTGGCGGCCGCCAGTTCTTCTTCGCTCGGGCCGTCCTTGAGGAAGCCGGTGAGCACTTCACGCGTCACCTTGAGCGCATCCTTGGCTTGCGAGCGCTTGGTCTGCAGGCCGATCTGGAAGGGCCCGGTCTGCTTGAGCGGGGCGAAGTAGCTGTAGACGCTGTAGGCGTAGCCGCGTTTGTCGCGGACTTCCTTCATGAGCCGCGAGACGAAACCGCCGCCGCCCAGCGTGTAGTTGCCGACGAGCAACGGGAAGAAATCCGCGTTGCCGCGCTCAATCGCCGGCAGGCCGATATAAACGTGCGCCTGGCTGGCCGGGTGGGGCAGATTGATATGGCTCCAGCTTGGCAACCGTGGGGCGTCCGGCAGCGTCGCCGCCACGCCCTTGGGCAGGCCGGTGGCGATCGCTTCGGCAATCTTCTCGGCGTCGGCCCGGGACAGGTCGCCGACCAGCGTGATGCTGGCGTTGGCCGCGTTGTAGTAGCGGCTATGGAAGGCGGCCAGATCGTCGCGGTTGAGCCCGGCGACGCTTTCCGGCGTCGCCTGATGACCGTACGGGTGGTTCGGGTACATGGCGGCCCAGAAAGCCTTGCCGGCAATGCTGTCCGGGCGGGTCATCGCTTCCTTGAGGCCGGCGATGGTGCGCGCCTTTTCACGCTCGAAAATGGCGGCGTCGAAGCGCGGAGCGTGCAGCACGCTGTTCAGGATGGCCAGCGCCGGCTCGCGCTTATCTACGGCCGACAGGGTGCGCAGCGAGACGTTGGCGCGGTCGGTGTCGGCGCCGCCGGCCAGGCTGGCGCCGATGTCGGCCATTTGTTCGGCGATGGCGGTTTCATCGAACTTGCCGGCACCGAGGTCGAGGGCGCCACGGGTCAGCGCGGCGAGGCCGGATTTCCCGACCGGGTCGAACATCGAACCGGCGGCGAAATCGACCTGCACGTCGAGCATCGGCAAGACACGGCTTTCGACGAAATAGACGCGGGCGCCGGAAGGCGAGACCCAGTGCTCGATCTTGACGCCGGCCAGGGCGACTTGCGAGATGAGCAGGGCGATTGCTACGGTCAACAGTCTTTTCATGCCAAAAACTCCAATAATTTCGGTTGCCAGGCGAGCAGCAGGGCGAGGCCGGCGACCAGCGCCGTCGCGCCCAGGCCCCAGGCCAAGGTGCGAACGAGGCGGCGGTTGGCATCAATCTGGACGACCAACTGGGCGTTCTGTTCGCTCAGCGCCTGAATCAATTCGCCGGAGGCGAGCATTTGTGTGCGCATTTTTCGCTGGGCGATTTCTAGCCCGGCCAGCCGTGTGGCGAAATCGGCATCGGGCGCCACCACGGGGTCGGCATCGACGACGGCCCCGTCAGCATTCTTGCGGCCCATGCCCTTCCACAGCTTTTTCGCCCCATCGGCGATGATCGGTGCCTTGCCGAGCACGTCGCTCCACGGCACATTGCTCAGGATAGTCATCCACGGTAAAGCCATGATGACCCCGGCTCAGTGGCGAGTGGCAACGGCCGGACGGCGCGGCTTGCCGTCGAGCGGTTGTGGGTCGAGCAGGCCGATGGTCAGCGCGTCGTCGTTGAAATATTTTTTGGCGACGGCCTGAATGTCGGCGGCCGTTACCTTCTGTAGCTTGTCGAGCATGCGGTCGAGCTTCTGGTAGGGCAGGCCGACCGCTTCGATCTGGCCGATTTCCATGGCTTGGCCGAACATCGAGTCGAGCTTGTAGACCTGGCCGGCGATCAGTTGCGCCTTGGCCCGCTTGAGTTCCTGTTCGCTAACGCCATCCTTTTGAACGCGGGCGATTTCGGCCCGCAGGGCCGCTTCGAGATCGCTGACCGTCTTGCCTTCGGAGGGCGTGCCGTGCAGGTAAAGCATGCCGGGGCCGCGCGCCGTGGCGTCGTAATCGATGCCGGCCGACAAGGCGACCTTGTCCTCGCGGACCAGCTTTTTGTTGAAGCGGGCGGCGTCATGGCCGTCGAGAATGGAGGCGAGCATTTCCAGCGCGTAAGGATCGCTGTCCTGGTCGATGTCGCGCAGGACAGGGGCCTTGTAGCCCATGATCAGCACCGGCAGTTCGGCCGGCGCCTTGACGGTGACCTTGCGCGTCCCTTCCTGGGCCGGCTCGATCTGTTGCCGGCGAACCGGCAGGGGGCGGCCTTCGAGCGGCGCGTAATATTTCTCGGCCAGGGCGAAGACTTCCTTGTGATCGACGTCGCCGGTGATGATGACGTAAGCGTTGTTCGGCACGTACCAGGTGTCGTACCAGGCCTTGGCATCGGCCGCGGTCATCGTCTCGAGATCGTTCATCCAGCCGATGATCGGCCGGCGGTAGGGGTGGGCCTGAAAGGCCACGGCATTCATTTGCTCGAAGAGCTTGGATTGCGGATTGTCGTCAGTGCGCATGCGGCGCTCTTCCATAACGACCTTGATCTCCTGGGCGAATTCCTTGGCGTCCACGTTGAGATGGCGCATGCGGTCGGCTTCGAGCTGCATCACGTCGGCCAGCTTTTCCTTCGGCACCTGCTGGAAATAGGCCGTGTAATCGCGGCTCGTGAAAGCGTTGTCACGTCCGCCAGCGGCAGCGACGCGTTTGTTGAACTCGCCGGGACCGACGCTCGGCGTGCCCTTGAACATCATGTGTTCGAGCACGTGGGCGACGCCGGAGGCGCCATCGACCTCGTCGGTGCTGCCGATGCGGTACCAGACCATCTGGACGGCAGTTGGCGCCCGGTGGTCTTCCTTGACAATGATACGCAGGCCGTTCTTGAGCGTGGTTTCGTAAGGGTTGGCGAAAGCTGCGGTCGACAACGCGGCAGCGAGCAAAACGGAGAGCAGGTATTTGAGGCGCATGGGGGGGGCTGGGCTTTCTGCTAGAATTCGCGGCTGATTTTGCATCGAACCGGACGGCATCTTAACGGCTTGCCGCCCGCCTGTCAGCAAGGCTTGAGACCCCCATTCCCATGTTCAGTTTCCTGAAAAAATCCGGC
>NZ_JAVHPH010000208.1:0-17726 GCF_036170495.1 Azonexus sp. | reverse complement strand
CACTCGACAGCTATACCGGACACTTCGCCAAACTGATGATGCAGGATTGCGGCTTTGACGAAGCGCGTGCCACGGCTGAAGTCGGTGCCGCGGTCGCTGCCCTGCACGGTGCAGCCGTCGGTGAAACCGGGATTTTCGGGCTGGTTCTCGACGCCTCGCGGCCGCTCGCCGGCCTGGCTGAAGCCATCGCCCCGGCCCTCATGGCCGGCGCCACGGTGGTCGTCAAGCCCAGCCCGAAGGCGCCGTCGGCCGCCTACGCCTTGTGCGAACTGTCCGCCCGCACCGCGTGGCCGGCCGGCGTGCTCAATCTCATGCAGGGCGACACCGCGGCCATCGAAGGGCTGTGCGCCGGCGGTATTGATCGGCTTGTTTACAGCGGCCAGGCAGCCCTCGGCGTCCAGGTCGGCGCCATTGCCGAAGCGACCGGCGTCCCTTTTGAGCTGAAAGCCGCCTGATGTGGCGCATCGTCCAACTCGAAGGCGAATCGTTGATCGCCGACGTCCGGCGACCGGCCTTCGCGCACGAGTGGGTCGAGCACGCTAAAACGGCGCCGGGGCAGGTCGTCGAGCGCCTGGCGGGCGCCACCATCGCCATTACCAACAAGGTGGCCATCGACGCCGCCGCCATCGCGGCACTGCCCGACCTCAAGATGATCGCCGTCTCGGCGACCGGCACCAACAACGTCGATCTCGACGCTTGCCGGGCCCACGGCATTGTCGTCTCGAATATCCGCAGCTATGCCGTGCACACCGTCCCCGAGCACGTCATGGCCCTGCTCCTGGCCCTCTCGCGTAACCTCGTGGCCTGGCGCGAAACCTTGCTGGCCGGCGGCTGGCAGCGGGCCGAGCAATTCTGTCTGTTCGATCATCCGATCCGCGACCTGCACGGCGCGACCCTCGGCCTGATCGGCAGCGGTTCGCTGGGCAACGGCGTGGCACGGCTGGGCGAGGCCTTCGGCATGCGCGTGTTGCGCGCCGAGCACCGGGGGGCGGCGGTCATTCGTCCCGGCTACACCGCCTTCGCCGAGGTGCTCGCCGAGGCTGACGCGATCAGCCTGCATTGCCCGCTGACGGCGGAAACGGTGAACCTGATCGGCGAGCCGGAGCTGCGGGCGATGAAGCGCTCGGCCCTGCTCATCAATACGGCGCGCGGCGGCATTGTCAATGAAGCGGCGCTGATCCGGGCGCTCAAGGAAGGCTGGATCGCCGGTGCCGGCTTTGACGCGATCACCACCGAGCCGCCCCCGGCCGATCACCCGATGGTCGATCCGGCCCTGCTCGCCCTGCCCAACTTCCTGCTCACGCCGCATGTCGCGTGGGCGAGCCGGCCGGCCATGCAGACGCTGGCCGATCAGCTCATCGCCAACATCGAAGCCTTCGTTGCCGGGGCGCCGGAAAACCGCGTGGCATGAGCGCCAGGGACGACATCCTCGGGCGCGTCCGCCGCGGCGTAGGCAAGGACGACTTCGCCGGGCGCCGTGCCGCCGCACTGGCATCGCTGGCACTGCCGCAACGTGGGCCGCAGCCGGTGCTGGGCACCGACCTCGTCGGCCGCTTCCGGGCCAAGGCCGAATACCTGTCGAGTACGGTGGCGAGCGTTGCCTCGCCAGCCGGGGTGCCAGCCGCCGTGGCCGCTTACCTGGTGGCCAATGGCTTGTCCGCCGAGGCCGTGGCCACGCCCGATTTGAGCGGCTACGACTGGCCGGCCTGCGGTTTACGTGTCGAGCCACGGCCGGCGGTCGACGCCGACAAGACCGGTATTTCCGGCTGCTTCTGCGCCATCGCCGAAACCGGCACGCTCATGCTGCTCTCCGGCCCGCAAACGCCCGCCACCGTCAGCCTGCTGCCGGAAACGCACATCGCGCTGGTCCATGTCTCGCGCATCGTCGGCACCATGGAAGACGCCTTCGCGCTGCTCCGCGCCGAACGCGGCAGCCTGCCACGCGCCGTCAATTTCATCTCCGGCCCCTCGCGCACCGGCGACATCGAACAAACCATCGTCCTCGGCGCCCACGGGCCCTGTCGGGTGCATCTGATCCTGGTCGGATCCGCCGTCGCGCCATGACCGAGCGTCGGGCGGTGAACGCATCGATGGCGCAGTCGCACCGCATCTCGCCGCGCCTGGTCGCCGCCCTGCTTGCCGTCGCGCTCGTCCCCCTGACCGTCATCCTTTATTCGCTTCGCGATGCCGCTTCGGCACGCCAAGTCTGGCGCGACGCCTGCCTGGCGCCAGAAAAGGAGAAGCTTGATGTGACGGGCCTCGTGCGCCAGCGCCAAGGCGGGTTTTATCTGGACTCCGGCACAACCCAGCATTACCTCGGCAAAGCGTGCGATGGAAAGTATGGGCGGGCCTGTCTGGAGAACAATCCCGGTAAACGCCTGCTCGCCGACCACCTTGGTCAACTGGCCAGCGCGCGCTTGTGCGACGGCGAAGTGCTGAGCTACCGGGTGGCGGGCAGCGCGTTCTACAAGTGAGGCGGGGGCCGGGCAGTCGATCCCACGGTCAACCGGAAAAACGCGCAAAAATGGAAAGCGTGGCCCGGCGCCCACCACGCGCGCTGGCTCAGATGCGGTACTGGTTGACCGACTTGTTCATCCGCTCGACCAGTTCGGTCAGATAGTCTGTCGTATTCGTCGTCTGGCTGACCACCGCCATGTTCTGCTCGGTCATTGCGGCCACCCGTTCGACGCTTTGCGCCATCACCGTCATGCCTTGCTCCTGCTCGACGGAGGAGTGGGAGATGTCGTTGACCATGCCGACCGTCAGGCTCATCTGGGTATTGATCTCCTGCAAGGCATTCTGCGCCTCCTGGACGAGCTGGACGCCGCGCTCGACCTGCTGTGCGCCGTGGCGCATCGAGTCCACCGCCTTGCCGGTTTCGTGCTGCACCGACTGGGTCATTGCGGCAATTTCGCCGGTTGCCTTGGCTGTGCTTTCAGCCAGTTTGCGGACCTCGTCGGCAACCACGGAAAAGCCGCGGCCGGCATCCCCGGCGCGGGCGGCCTCGATGGCGGCGTTCAGCGCCAGCAGGTTGGTCTGGTCGGCAATGCCTTTGATGACGCTGGTGATGCGGGATATTTCTTCCGATTGCTGACCGAGGCGCTCGACTTGAACGGCCGATCCCTTGACCGTATCGGCCAGCGACAGGATGGTGCTACACGCCTGGGCCGAGAGTCGGGCGCCTTCTTCGGACAGTGCCGAAGCTTGGGCGGCAGCTTCCCGTGTCGAGCCGGCATGGGCCGCAACTTCGCCGATCGAGACGGTAATCTGTTCGATGCCGGCGGCCGCAGTGGCCGTGGCATCGCTCTGCACACGCGCCGATTCGCGGACGTTGCCAACGCCTTCCTGGACCTCCGAGGCAACCCGATGCACTTGCGAAGCCGTGTCGGCCATGCCCTGCACGGTGGACTGGAAGGAGGAAATGACGCGGTCGATGTTGCCGACCATGTCGCCAACAAGATCGTGCCGTCTATGCTCAATGCGCTGGCGCAGGTCGCCGCTGGCCAGCATTTTCTCGAGCGCCGTGAAGGTTTCGCCGAGATCGGTTTTCAGGCGTGGGGAGAAGGCGAGCAGGAAGTTGAGGCTGAGCACGATGCCGATGCCGCTTATCGTCTGGAGCAGCGGGGTTAGCGCCGGATCCGGATTGAGGCTGCCGAGCAAAGCGACCAGGCCGAGCAGGCAGCCGAGAACGCCCATCAGCGGTAACTGGAAGCCGAGGCCGGCAAAGCGGGTCAGCAAGGACTTTCGGGCCGCGACAACGCGGCCGTGCTTGACGGCGATTGACGCGTCGCCCTGACGGATGCGCTGGTAGGCGCCTTCCGCCGCCTTGATTTCCTCGCGGCTGGGGGTGGTCCTGACCGACTGATAGCCGACAATCTGCCCGTCTTCACGGATCGGCGAGGCATTGGCGACCACCCAGTAGTAGCCGCCATCCCGGCGCCGGTTTTTGACCACGCCGCGCCAGGGTCGGCCGGCGCGCAGGTCGTTCCACATGTCGGCGAAGGCCTCGGTCGGCATGTCCGGGTGACGCACCATGTTGTGGTTTTCGCCCAGCATTTCCTCGCGCCGGTAGGCGCTGATCTGCGCAAAGGCCTCGTTGGCTTCGGTAATCACGCCCTTGAGGTCGGTACGCGAGTAGATGAACTGCCCTTCCGGCAATCGTGTTTCAAGGTCGGTGACAGGCTGGTTGTTACGCATGGCAGTTTTCTTTGATGGAGTTGGGGTATTCATCGGCCGGCCACAGCTCGATGCTGCCGAGGCCATTCATCGGCGCATTGTTGCGGATGAACAGCTCCGCTTGATCGGCCGGCAGCGGTTTGCTGATCAGGTAGCCCTGGATTTTTTCGCAGCCGATACTGAGCAGGAATTTCAGTTGCGCCTCGGTCTCGACACCCTCGGCGACGACTTCCAGGCCCAGCTTGTGGGCGAGCAGCACGGTGACGTCGCAGATGTCGGCATCGTTGGGATCGGACTCGATGTCCTTGACGAAGGAGCGGTCGATCTTGAGCGTGTGGATCGGCAACAGTTTGAGGTAGGCCAGCGACGAGTAGCCCGTGCCGAAATCGTCGATCGACAGCGTCAGACCGCTGCTGCTCAGGGTTTTCATGACGCTGATCGATTCGTCTGGCGAGGCCATGGACATCGATTCGGTCACTTCCAGGTCGAGCCGGTCGGCACTCAGGCCGTTGCTGGCCAGCAGTTCGTGGATGCGAGCGGGCAGTGTCTTGTCGAGAAACTGTCCGGTACTCAGGTTGATCGACATGCGGATATGGGTGACGCCCCTTTGCTGCCATGCCTTGAGCTGGCGACAGGCTTCCTCGAGTACCCAGTCGCCGATGGCCGAGATCATGCCGCTTTCTTCGGCAATCGGGATGAAGTCAGCCGGCGAGACCAGGCCGCGGGTCGGGTGCTGCCAGCGGATCAGCGCCTCGACGCCGACGATGGTGCCGCTGCGCAGATCGAGCTGGGGCTGGTAGTAGAGCAGGAACTCGCCGCGCGTGATGGCCAGACGCAAGTCCGACTCAAGGCTCATGCGCTCGGTCGTCGCGATGTTCATGTCCTCGGTGAAGAACTGGTAATTGCCCCGTCCCTTGGCCTTGGCGTGGTACATCGCCACGTCGGCGTTTTTCAGCAGGTCGCCGATTTCCGTGCCGTCTCCCGGATACACGCAGATGCCGATACTCGGCGAGGTTCTCAGCTCCTGGCCGTTGATCAGATAGGGGGCGGAAATCTCGCGGGTGATCTTGTCGGCCAGGTGGGCCGCGTCGGCCGGCGAGCCGATGCCGGGCAGGGCGACAACGAATTCATCGCCGCCCAGACGGGCCACGATGTCGCTCTCGCGGACGGCCGCTGAAAGGCGCTGGGCAACCTGGACCAGCAGTTCATCGCCGGCCTGGTGGCCGAGGGTATCGTTGATCGTCTTGAAGCGATCGAGGTCGATCAGCATCAGGGCCAACTGCATCTGGTTGCGTTTGCAGAAGGCGACGGCCTGGTCGAGTTTTTCGTGCAGGCTGAAGCGGTTGGGCAGGTTGGTCAGGGTATCGTGGTGGGCGAGATGACGGATGCGCTCCTGCGTCGCCTTGAGTTCCGAAATGTCGATAAAGCTGCCGATGTGGTTGCGAATTTGTCCTTCTTCATCGCGGACCAGCGAGATCGACAGCCATTTCGGGTAGGCCTCACCGGTTTTTCGGCGGTCCCATAACTCGCCCTGCCAGGCGCCATCCCGATGCAGACAGGTCCACATGTCGGAGAAAACATCGGTCGGCGTGGTGCCGGCCGACAGCACGCGCGGATTTTTGCCGATCACTTCTTCCGGCAAGTAGCCCGTCAGCGTGGTGAAGGCCGGGTTGGTAGCGATGATCCGGTTGCTCGCATCGGTCACGATGATCGCTTCGTTGCTGTTCGAGAAGACCATGGCCATGAGCTGGAGGTGCGCCTCGGTCCGCTTGCGTTCTGAAATGTCCTGCACCGTGCCTTCGTAGCAAATGAATTCGCCCCTGGGGCCGAAGACGACGTGGGCGTTTTCGGAAATCCAGATGCGCGATCCGTCGCGCCGGTAAACCTCCGACTCGAAGTTGAGGACCTCGCCATCCTTTTCGATCAGCGTCAGAAACTCATCACGGCGATCGGGCTGGACATAGAGCCGGCGTTCGATGTCGGCCAGATCGGCCATCAGTTGCGGCGCATCGTCGTAGCCATACAGTCTCGCCAGGGCCGGGTTGGCCGCCAGGTAGCGGCCCTCGCGGGTGGACTGGAAGATGCCTTCCGAGGCGTGTTCGAAAATGTTGCGATAGCGCAACTCGGCAGCCTCGAGCGCTTCGAGCGTCGATCTTCGCGCCGTGATGTCCTCGATGAAACCCTCGATGACAATTTCGCCCACCTCGTCGCGGGTCGCGATGCCGCGCTCGACCACCCATTTGACCCGCCCGGACTTGCCAACGATCCGGTACTGGACGGCAAAGCGCCGGCCGCTGAGGACCGCGTCCTCGATGCAGGCGCGCACGCGCCCGCGGTCTTCCGGGTGCGTGATCTCCTCCCATGAAACCCCGGTCTTGCCGAGGATCTCCGACGACGCGTAGCCGCTCAGCTCCTGGCAACCCTCGCTGACGAAAACCATCGTCCAGTCGGCGTCCTGCAGACAGCGATAGGCCATGCCCTCAAGATTCTTGACCAGCGTGTCGAGGACACGGGAATGGTTGAGGCGTGAAGGGGAAGTGCCGGAATGAGTGTGGCGTTTGGGGCGAAAGTGCACGGCTAGGGCTAACAAATATGAGAGATATGCTGAGTTCAGCAAATATCGTACCTGCCCAAAAATGGCGATTTATGACGCAGGGAGCGCCTGACTGGTGCTGTTTAGTCCGACGCGCACCGCAGTGGGGCGTTGCCTCCATTGCTCGGTGACAAAATGGCGATGGCGCTACAATTGGCGCATTCGAAACAGAAAGGCAGGCCGCGCGCCTGCCTCAGTCACCTTCAGGAAACCCCATGTCCATCAGCTTTGCCATTCGCGGCGAATACATCCAGCTCGATCAACTGCTCAAGGCCACCGGCCTGTGCGAATCGGGCGGCGCGGCGCATGCCGCCATCGCCGAAGGGCGCGTCAAGGTCGATGCCACGGTCGACACGAGAAAACGGGCAAAACTGAAACCTGGTCAGGTCGTCAGTTTTGCCGGTGAAGAAGTGGTGCTGGTCGCCGAGTAGTCTTGCTAAAGCGCCCTAAAGTCCAGCAGGGTGGCTAGCGTAGCGACGAAGGTTCTGCTGCTTCGACGAGTCGGCGTGCATCGTCGGGGCTGATCGAATCCCCGCTGTAGTCGGCGACGATGCGGATTTCCTCCGCCTGTTTGAGCAGACGGCCAATTTCGCGGGGTACCGGGCCGTTCTTCACCAAGTGCAGGCTGAAGGCGGTGAGAACGCCGCTATGTGTTTTCCCGACATGGTTCGCAACCTCCGCCCCCGTTGCCAGCAAGGCGGCACGCGCGGCATCGAACATCGCGTAATACGCCCGGTTGCAGGCGCCGTCGGTATCGTCGCGATTCAGAAGGGCGCGGGCCGACGCGCAGGCCGTGCGGGCCTTCGCCATCAAGGCAGGAGCATCCATCACAGCCGGACGCCCTCGCGAGCGATGTTTTCCAGCAAGAGAGGGTTTGAATAGGCCTCGGGGTGCGCCCACTCGGCGAGCCATACCGGCAGCGGCGAAACGTTGATCCCGGTATCGAGCAGTACGTCGTAGGCGATATCCGACATTTCCAGTTTGGTCGGCCGCAGCTTGCCCGGTTCGCCGCGCAGTAGCACGGCTACATCGGCGTCGCTGTCCGGCGAAAAGTCGCCACGCGCCCGGCTGCCAAAAAGAATGGCGTCGGCGACGTCGAACTGCGCTCGCACGCGCTCAAGAAAAGCGTGGGCGGCGAAGTCGGTGGCGGGGTCGAGCAGGTGCGTCTTCATGTCGCAAAACATAGCACAAATCACCCCACCCAGCCGCCGTCCGACTGCTTGGCGCGGCCGAGGGCTTCGAGCATGGCGAGGATTTCGGGGAGGCGTTTTTTCCAGGGGCCTTTGCCGGTGAAGCGGGCGGCGAGGGCGGGTTCGTCTTGCGGCGTTGGGGTGAGTGCGTCGGCGATGGCGCGGACCTGTTCGGGCAGGGTGGGGGGCCAGGGGCGTTTTTCGGCGGCTTTGGGGGCGGGGAGTGACCCATCCCCCTCCTGGCCTCCCCCTTGACGGGGGGGGGGTTTAGCTCCCACCCCGTCAAGGGGGGGGGTGGGGGGGGGTTGGGGTGGCGTTGGGTTCTGGAAGTCGGGGCGGAGCCAGCGGATGTGGCCGGTGGCTTCTTCGCGGCTGCGTTCGGCGTTGAGGGCGACGAGGCGGTCGAGGAGGGCGTCGCCCCCACCCTCACCCCCGGCCCCTCTCCCTGAGGGAGAGGGGAGGAGATCGGACCAGCCGTAGGCTTCGAGGACGGCGGTGTCGAGTTCGTCGTGGAGCTGGCGGAGGACGGCGACGAGGCCGGTTTCGTGGATGGTCTTGTCCTTGGCGGTCAGCGGCTCGCCGCTGCGCAGTTTGGCCAGCACGTTGTACATCCCCGTCAGCGTCAGATCCGGGTGGGTGGCCTGCTGGCGCTTGCGGTGGGTGTCGAGTTGTTCGGCGAGGGCGGCGATGCGGGCTTGCTGCTCGGGGCTGGCGGCGGGGAAGGGGAATTTTTCGAAGCAGGCAGTTTTGACGTAGACCGGGCGGTCTTCAAGGGTGCTACCGGTGGCCAGCGTCCAGGCGATATGCACCTGCGACGAGAGCACGCCGAGGGTGTATGCGTCGGCCAGCGCGATGCAGACGAGCTTGTTGTCCGGCGCAATGGCGGCGTCGAGGAACTGGAAGGTGCGGTGCTTGGCGGTTTCGACGGTGGCGATGTAGCGGAGCTGGCCGGCGAGTGATGCGCGCATGTCTTTGCGTGCTTCGCCGAAAATCCACCAGTTGTCGCGATAGCCGGCGCGGTTGTTCTGGTCGCGTTCCGGTTTGACGCGTTCGAGCACCCATTGATAGGCCGCCGGGTAGTGGCTGCGCGCTTCGTCGGTGGTCAGACCATAGAGGTCGATGACCGAAACGCCGCGTGGCTTGTCGGTCAGGTCGCGGCCGTTGCGGTAGGGGCGGATGCGGTCGCAGGGTTGCAGGCGGGCGGCTTCGTCGGGCGTGACGATGAAACCGGCGCCGATCAGCTGAAAACCGCGGTTTGCTAGTCCTTCATTCGCCCGCAGCGCCTTGGCGCCGACGACATCGGCTCCGATGCTCAGATCGGCGTGGATGCGGCCGGTTTTTTCGGCGAGTTCGATATGTACGGCATCGCCCTCTGCGCCGCCTTCGCCAACGACGGTTTGCAGCGTTCCCAGGGCGTCGCCGGGCTGGCCGACGGTCATCGCGATACGCACGGCGGCGCCGCTCGCGGCGTCTACCCACGGGTGGTCGGGGATGGCCCAGGCCAGCGCCAGCGGCGGCTGGGCGTTGAGGTGGTGTTCGAGGACGCGGCGGTTGAAGGTTTGCTTGAGGCTGTTGGTGGTGATGAAGCCGAAACGCTGGACTTCGCCGCGGCGGGTGAGGTCGGCGGCGTGGTGCCACCAGAACATGACGAAATCGGCGGATTCCGGCACTGCCGGCCAGGCGGCGCGCATGGCTTCGGTGTAGCCGTCGCCGAGGGCCTGGCGCATGGCGGCGGCGCCGATGAAGGGCGGATTGCCGACGATGTAGTCGGCCTGCGGCCAGGTGGCGGGGCGCGGGTTGGTGTAGCGTTCGCGCGGGATTTGGGCGGCCTCGTCGGGCACGAGTTCGCCGGTGACGGGGTGGGGTTTGGTCGTGCGGCCGTCCCAGCGGGTGAGGGGCTTGCCGGCTTCATCGGTGGCGAAGGCGATGGCGTCGGCGCTGAGCACGGCGTCGCGGCATTCGATGTTCTTGAAGTCGCGCAGGATGGGGCTGGGCGGCAGGCCGCTGCCCTGGGTGCGGAAGTGCCATTGCAGGTAGCCGATCCAGAGGACCATTTCGGCGATGGCGGCGGCGCGCGGGTTGATTTCGAGGCCGAGGAACTGGTGCGGGTCGACGGTGAGGCCTTCGACTTCGAGACGTTGTTGCGTGTCGCCAAGCTGGGCGAGGGTGTCGAGGACTTCGCCTTCGAGCCGCTTCATGTGTTCGAGCGTGACGTAGAGGAAGTTGCCGGAGCCGCAGGCGGGGTCGAGGACGCGGGTGGTGCACAGCTTGTGGTGCCAGGCGCGGACGAGGTCGGCGGCGTCTTTGAGCTTGCCTTCGTTGGCGAGCAGCAGGGCGGCGGCCTGGGTGTCGTGCCAGTTGGCGCGCAGCGGCTCGATGACGGTGGGCAGGACGAGGCGGTCGACGTAGGCGCGCGGGGTGTAGTGGGCGCCGAGATCGTGGCGTTCGAGCGGGTTGAGGGCACTTTCGAGCAGGGTGCCGAAGATGGCGGGTTCGACTTCGGCCCAGTCGGCGCGGCTGGCTTCGAGCAGGAGGTCGATCTGGTCGCGGTCGAGCGGCAGGACTTCAGGCTGCTTGAAGAGCTTGCCGTTGAAGCGCGGTAGCTGGGCGCGGATGGCGACGGAGAAGCTGCCTTCGTCCATGGCTTGCCAGAGTTCGGCGACGAGCGGGACGAATTGTTCGGGGGCGTTCTTGAGCGTCTTGAGCAGGCCGGTGAAGGCGCCTTCGTTGTCGACCTTGGGGAGCAGGCCGACGTCTTCGGCGAACATCGAGAACAGGCAGCGCGAGAGGAAGGCGGCGACGCGCTCGGGCTGGTATTTGCCTTCCAGCGATTGCGCAACGCGGGCGAGGCGGACGGCGATTTCGCGCGTGGCGCGGGCGGTGCGGCGGGCCGGGTCGAGGCTGTGCGGGTCTTGCCAGACGGCCTGGAGGCGGGCGCGGATTTCCGGCTTAGTGAGGTCGTCGAGCTTGATGCGGTGGCTGCGCGGGTCGGGGAAGGGCGTGTAGCTGCCGCCGGTGCAGGTGAATTCGGCGTAGAGCTCGATGACGTTGCCGACATCGAGGACGACGAGGAAGGGCGGCCGGCCTTCGTCGGCGGGCAGGTGGCGGGCGTAGTTTTCAGCCTGGCCACGGGCGCGCAGCAGGGCGTCGTCGAACTGGCGGGTTTCAGCGCCGGCGCGGATTTTCTTGGCTTCGCCGATGAAGCTGCCGCGTTTGTAGCAGTCGATGAAGCCGTTGCTGGTGCTGCCGTCGCCATGATGAAAGATGACGCGGCGCTCGAAGACGTAGGGATTGTCGCGGGTGTCTTCGTTGGCCGGCTGGGGTTTTTCGACTTCCAATAATTCGCAGAGGTCGGCGATGAAAAGCTGGTAATTGGCGCGCTCGGAGCCGCCGGCCGCCCGCCAGCGGGCAAGGAAGGTGTCGATGTGCATGATGGCGGGATTTTAGCCGGGCAAATGGCGGCTGGGGTCGATTGCTACGGTCAACCGGAAAAAACCGGCAAAAATGAAATGTTGGGCCGGGGTGTCAGCCGAGCAGGTTGGCCTGAGCGTAGCGGCTGGCGCGCTCGGCGATGGCGATCAATTCCGGAGCGTCGGCGGCCAGGGCGTTGACGAAGCGGGTTTTGCCCGTGTCGTCGGTATCGTATTCGTGGGCGCCCAGGTTGCGCAGGACGCGCATGGCTCGCCAGCCTTCGGCGCTGGTCAGGATGCCGAGTTTTTCCATGCGGGCGAAAACCCGGTTCATGTCGTAGGCCTCCTCGCCAGAAAGAATGACGAGTTCGCGGAAGATGCCGGTCAGCAGATCCTGCAGCTTGCCGAAACGCTCGATGAGGGCGGAAACCGATTCGAGCCGTACCGGGTCGAGTTCACCGAGCGCGCCCAGCGGGTAGGCGTTGCGGTCAAGACTGAAGCGTAGATGCTCGGTGAGGCGTTCTACGGCGTGCAGCCTGTCGGCCAGCAGATTGCGCTTCTGGGCGTAGAGTTGGTCGTCCAGCGTCATGCGATGCGTTCTCCGGACAGGCGGGCGACGGCGTGTATCGGCCGTTCGCTGTCGAGCCTGTCCTTGACGATCAGGTCGACGGGCAGGTTGAGCGCATCCTGCAGGTGAAGCAAGGCGGTGGCGCGGCTACGGTAGTCAGCGACATGCGGGGTTTCGACGAACAGGTCAAGGTCGCCACCGCGCGCCTCGTCGTCCATCCGGGAGCCGAAGATGTAGGTAACCGCATCGCTGCCAAAGTGGCGATGCAGCGTTTCGGCAAGTCGGAGGCGTTGTTCCTGGTTCAGGCGCATGGGGCGATGGTAGCCAAAGCGGGCGGCCGACGGAAGGGGCTTGATCGGCAACTGCTCAGCACATCTTGACGACGATGTCGTGCAGGGTGTTGGCGCAGTTGGCCATGCGGTCGGCGGCGTTGGATAGGTGGCGGTAGATTTCGCGGCGTTTGAACATGTGGATGTAGTCGTCGCCGACGAAGAGTTCGGCGATGGCCCGGCGGTAGTTTTTTTCGACCCGGCGTTCGGCCTTGCGCGCGGCGTCGGCATCGGCGGCGGCCGCCGCCGGCTCCTTGGCGAGGCGCGCGTAACCCTGGGTCAGTGCATCGGTGCCGAGCTTGATGTGCATGGCCATTTCCAGGCAATGTTTGTCCGGCGCCAGGCCGAGAACTTCCATTTCGCTGACCGTGGTCTTGCAGTAATTGACGATTTCGTCGAGGTCGATGATGGCGCGGTAGAGGTCTTCGCGGTCGATCGGCGTCGAGAAGGCTTCGTTCAGCGTGTGCAGGTTGCGGATCTTGACACGGTCGGCTTCGTGCTCGTCCTGGCGGATGAGCTGGCCGATGTTCTGGTCGCCGGTTTCCATGAATTCGACGAGCAGACCGGCGGTGTGGGCAACGTGCTGGCATTGCTCGGTGAGCAGGGTGAAGAAGTCGGGCATTTTCGGGAAAACGCGGTCGAACAGGCGGCGGAAGATGGACGGATTACTTTCTTCGCTCATGGCGTGCCTCCGAGGAAAAGATGAACCAGCGCATAGGCCTGGATGGCGACGATGGCGGCGCCGGGAATGGTGATCAGCCAGGTCAGCGCGATGTCCTTGGCCTTGGCCCAGCGCACGGCGCGCGGCCGTTCCGAGGCGCCGATGCCCATGATCGAGGTGGCGACGACGTGGGTGGTCGAGACCGGGGCGCCGGCGATCGAGGCGGCCATGATGACGAGCGCCGAGGTGAGCTGCGAGCCCAGCGCGTGGATCGGGCGGACGCGATAAATGGCGAAGCCGAGGGTGCGGACAATGCGCCAGCCGCCGGACATGATGCCGAGCGTGATCGCCGAGGCGCAGGCGAGGATGACCCAGAAGGGGACTTCAAAGGTCGGGATGAAGCCGCCAAGGAGCAAGACGAGGGTCAGGATGCCCATGCTTTTCTGGGCGTCGTTGGCGCCGTGCGAGAAGGCCAGGCCGGCGGCGGTGACGAACTGCAGGCCGCGCAGGCGGGCATTGGCGGCGGGATTGGCGGCGATGAGCAGGGTGGTCAGTAGCCGGTGAACCAGGAAGCCGAACCAGAAGCCGATCAGCGGGGAGAGCAGGAGCGCCGCCAGCACCTTGACGATGCCGGTCAGATGGCCGTCGGCCAGTTCGCCAAAGCCCCAGACAACCTGGTCGGCGCCGACCGAGACGACAACGGCGCCGATCAGGCCGCCGACCAGGGCGTGCGACGAGGAGGAGGGGATGCCAAAATACCAGGTGCCGAGGTTCCAGACGATAGCGCCGAGCAGGCCGCAGAGCAGGATGGACAACGCGAGGACGGGGGCCACACCGTCGAGGGCGACGAATTTGCCGATGGTGTTGGCGACGGCGGTGCCGCCGAGCAATGGCCCGAGAAATTCGAAGACGGCGACGATGATGACGGCCTGCACCGGCGTCATGGCGCGCGAGGCGATGACCGTGGCCACGATGTTGGCGGCGTCGTGAAAGCCGTTGGTGTAGTCGAAGACCAGGACGATGACGACGGTGACGACGGCGAGCAGGAACAGGGTGTCCATAGGCGCTGGGCCATCGGCGCTGGCCCGGTCTCCGGTTTGTTTTGGGTTTGCGGCCAGTATATCGCCGAAGGGCGGCGTTTCGGCCAGCCTGAGGCCGATTGCCACGGTCAACCGGAAAAATCGCCCGATTTGAAATACCGGAAAGCGGTGGCCTACAACCAGTCGGGCGCTGACCGGCCAGGCGCCAGACGAAAAAAAGCGGGAGACGCGCTCCCGCTTTGTCCTGATCAGCCGGAAAAACTACCTGGGCAGCAGGAACGCCGCTTTTTCGCGAACCTTGATGTCCGGGTTGTCCAGCGCGACGATCTCGAAGTGAATCGGGTTCGAGCCGGTCTTGCCGGCGTCGGGCGGCACGGCGACGACGGTGTTAAACGATTGCAGCGAGGCCGGCGCGACGTCGACTTCGACATCGCCGGTGATTTCGGCGCCGGGCAGGCCGTCGACCGTCACCTTGTAACGATGCGACTGTTCCTCGGTGTTCATGATCTGCAGCATGTAGACGTTCTCGATGCGGCCATCGTCGGCTTCGCGGGCCAGCGTTGAGCGGTCGCGGATGATGTCGACCTTGAGCGGGATGCGGGTGCTCAGGAACCACACGGCCAGCCCGGTGATGACGATCAGGATGAAGGTGTAGAGCAGGATGCGCGGGCGGATGATGTGAGCCAGGATTTCCTGCTTGCCCTGATGCTTGGCCATGGCGTTTTCGGTCGAGTAGCGGACCAGACCGCGCGGCAGGCCGACCTTGTCCATGACCTGGTCGCAGACGTCGATACAGGCGGCGCAGCCGATGCACTCGTATTGCAGGCCCTTGCGGATGTCGATGCCGGTGGGGCAGACCTGGACGCACTGGTTGCAGTCGATACAGTCGCCCAGTTTGGGGGCCGCCGGGTCGGCGTTCTTCTTGCGCGCGCCGCGCGGCTCGCCGCGTTCTTCGTCATAGGTGATGATCATCGTGTCCGGGTCGAACATCACGCTCTGGAAGCGGGCGTACGGACACATATGCTTGCACACCTGCTCGCGCATGAAGCCAGCCATGAGGATCGTGAAGCCGCCGTAGAAGAAGATCCAGAAGGTTTCCCAGGGGCCGAGCTGGCCGGTCAGGACGTTGTTGATGAGTTCCTGGACGGGGGTGAAATAACCGACCAGCGTGAAGCCTGTCCATAGGCCAACGATGCCCCAGAGTAGGTGTTTGGTCGCCTTGATGCGGAACTTGCGCGCATCCATTGGCGCCTTGTCGAGCTTGACTCGGGCGTTGCGGTCGCCTTCAACCCAGTTCTCGATCCACATGAAGATCTGCGTATAAACCGTCTGTGGGCAGGCGTAGCCGCAGAACAGCCGCCCGGCCACGGCCGTCACGAGGAATAGCGCGTAGGCCGAAACGATGAGCAAGGCGGTCAGGTAGATGACGTCCTGCGGCCAGAAGACGACGCCAAAAATGTAGAACTTGCGTTCGACCAGATGCAGAAGAATCGCTTGCCGATCGTTCCAGGTCAGCCACAAGCCGCCGTAGAAGAACGCCTGGGTCAGGATGACCAGCGCAACACGCCAGTTGTCGAAATAGCCACGAACGCGTTTGGCGTAGATGACCTTGTGCTTTTCGTAGAACGAAACCTTGGCTGGTTTGAATTCTTCCGTATTTTCTTGGGGCTGATTCATTGACGTCTTCGTGGGGATGGGAAATAGGGTTGGAAACCGGCGCTACCAACAGTAACTGGCGACTGCGCCAAGCAAGCCTGCGGGGCGAGGGGGATAAGTCGCAGCCAGACCCGTTGCCGCCCAGGCCATCGCCCGCTGCAATAGCTTGCAATGGCGCGGTGGCCGAAGTAGTGCCGGTTTCCAAGGATACTTACAATCAAGATGCGTGCCTGCCCTTTTGGGGGCTTCAAGATGCTTAAAAATCATCCGCTTATATATCTCATTAAGGTGCTTGTTGGCAAATTGTGTCAATATTGACAGGTGTAGATGACGAAATTGACGGAGGTGGCATGGGCGAACATGCTTTGGGCGAATTGATTTCCTTCCTCGATGGTTTGCCCGAACCGCGCATCGTGATGAACGCCGAATACCGGATTATTGCGGCGAACGCCGCCTATGTTCGCGACTTTGGCGGCGGCCGGCTGATTACCGGGCGGATGTGCTACGAGGTTTCACATCATTTCGCCATCCCATGCGATCAGGCGGGCGAGTCATGCCCGCTCAAGCAAAGCCAGAAATCAGGCGGGCCGCAGCGCGTCCTTCACTTGCACCATACGCCGCGTGGCGAAGAGCATGTCGCCGTTGAAACCACTCCGATTCGCGACGAAAACGGACAAATTGTGGTTTTCGTCGAGACCATGCGCGTCGTTCGCCAGGCCAGCAGCCGTCCGGCGGCGCAAGGCCTGGTTGGTCGCTCGCCGGCCTTTGTCGGCATGCTGGAGAAAGTGCTGCGCGTCGCCAATTCGAATGCGGCGGTGTTGTTGCTCGGGGAAACCGGCACCGGCAAGGAGCTGGTCGCCCGCGCCATCCACGAAGGCAGCGCCCGGGCTGACGGCCCTTTTGTCGCGGTCGACTGCGCCGGGATGACCGAAACCTTGTTCGAGAGCGAACTTTTCGGCTACGAAAAAGGCGCTTTTACCGGCGCCACGCACCGCAAGCAAGGTTTGGTCGAAGCGGCGTCGGGGGGCACCCTGTTTCTCGACGAAATTGGCGAGTTGCCACTGGCCCTCCAAGTCAAACTGCTGCGCCTGCTCGAAACCGCGACTTACCGGCGGGTTGGCGGGCTGGACTGGCTGCCGGCCGACTTTCGGCTGGTTGCTGCGACCCATCGCGACCTTCGCGCCATGGTTCAGGCCGAAACTTTTCGGCGCGACCTCTATTTTCGCATCAACACCTTCCCGATTCACACGCCGGCTTTGCACGAACGACCGGCCGATATTCCCTTGCTGGCGGCTTCCCTGCTCGAACGAGTCGATCGCAATCCGGGCCGACAATTTACGCCTGCGGCGCTGGCCTGGCTGGCCAGCCAGCGTTACAGCGGCAACATCCGGGAGTTGCGTAACCTGATCGAACGCGCCACCTTGCTGGCTGACGGCGAGCTGATTGACCTGCCCCATCTCGAAGAAATGGCCGAAGATTCCCCCCGAGCCTTGCCGGCCAATGACAATGCTTTTCATGTTGATCAGGTCATCGAACTGGCCACGCTGGAACGGCGTTACCTCGGCTGGGCAAAGGACTACAATGGACTCGACGCCGTCCAACTGGCTGCCCGTCTCGGGGTCAGCCAGCGCACTTTGTATCGCAAATTGCAGGGCTTGAAGGGCTATTGAGCCGCCAGGACGACGTGCTCCGAAGATTTTAATTTTTAGCCAAAATCCCGGTTGACCGTGGGAACTGTCAGAAAAGTATGGCGCAGCCCCCGTGTGCGCTTGCAGAAGCAAGCGAGATAGGTAAATGTCGGCCTGCTCAGCCTTTACCATTTCTTACAATCAGCCTGTTGGTGCACTTTATAATCGTCGATGCCTATCTTTTTGGCATTTTCTGGGGCGCCGGGGGGTAAGGTTGCACGGGCGTGAGGAATTGCCGTTTTACTGCTCAAATAAAAAATACTGCTCATGAAAAAAATAACGCTTGCCTCGCTTGTGGTCACAGCGGTCATTCCTGCCATCGCGCAAGTTTCGCCGGCGCAAACAGCCGCCCCCGCCACGCTCAAACAAGTTGCCCAGCGTGCCGTCCTCAACAGCCCGGAAGTCACCGCGAAAT
>NZ_JAVHPH010000207.1:4344-17754 GCF_036170495.1 Azonexus sp. | reverse complement strand
GAATGCACTGCTTAAACTGACGGCATTACTGTCTTGACTCAGGGGGCCACTTCATCCTTTTCTACGATTTCCCTTAAAGCAATGATGAATTGAGTCCGATCAATGTCGGTGATTGCCCCGGCGGCCTCTGTCGCTTTTAGTTGCTGCTCACGTTCTCGATATTGGTTCAGAAGTTCAAGCTTGCGTCCCTCGGCGATTCCGCCGCCGACCAGCACTCTGCCAAACGCAAGTACAATAAACCCAACAGCGGCGCCACTACCGATTACCCAACCTACCGGTGTTGTTGCAGCAAGGAACGGTAGTGCACTTGCTAAAGCGGACGATCCAAGCAATGTAGTCGCACCCGCTGCGCCAGCAATCGTCGTCGCAGATGCAGCACCAAGGCCAATGCCAGCCAAGGTAAATCCAGCTTCACCCAAAATCCTAAATTTATCACTGGGCGATTTCTCCAACTCGTCAATTATCTTGAGAAGCTGCTTTCTGCTGACCCTGCGCCCCTTAGACATTGCGCACTACCTGCAAGGATAGGCTCTCGGCTACGGCATTTATTGTGTCGATCAATAGTTTAAAAAATGCTTTTGCAATCTCAATGATATCGAGCGACACGGTGATTGGATCGACACCCAAGCTCAAGTTTTTGCCTTTGGCTTGTTCGTCGAGTCGATGGCCTCCTACTGCGCCCACTGCGATGCCAAGCGCAGCGGTTATTGGCGCCAGAAACGGGCCAACTAATGGTATCGCTCCAGTGAGCAACCCAATCGCCACACCGAGAGCTACCCCAATTGCAAAATTTGGATGTTCTTTAATGAAGTCAATTATTTTTAGAAGAACAATCTTGCCAATGTTGATGACATGATCCGCAAATTCTGCTGTAACTTCGATCAACGACTTTAGGCGAATAGAGACTTCGCTTGGGAGGCCGCTTTCACGTAACCAGATATACAAATCTCCGCTGGCGACTGATTCGGCCTCCGCATTCCATAACAACACTTCCAGGCCGGCTCTGCCTTGTGACACGGAACTCTTATTCATTCAAATTCTCCTTCCTGACTGCAAACAACGCAAATTTCCCCGGGACATATACGCTATGGATGTGGTTACATATCCATGCCGAGTTTATAACTCGGAAAGTAATTGATGGGCAGCTTCAGACGCTACAACAGCCAATCCCAAAGACTGCCTTTGAGGAGGATGAAGTTCCGCTCTTGGCCGACCCCTGCCTGATGACATTTTCATTCTCGCAGTACCGAGCTGGTCAGGCACCAGATATTCGCTGGTTAGCGTTGATGAAAAACGATGGGCAATCGGGTGATATTCCGCACCGGCCCGAACAGCTTTCGGATTCCTACGGTCAACCGGAAAAAATGGCCAAAATTGAAATCTGCCGCTCCAATTCGGGCGCGACAAAAAGGCGGTCAAACGACCGCCTTTTTGTTGCCTGAGCCAGGCAATCAGGCCGGGATGCCCAGAATGACGTGGCTGGCCTTGATCAGTGCGGAGGCCTCGCTACCCTCTTTCAGGCCAAGCTCCATGACTGCCTCGTTGGTCACCACGGAGTAGACCGTCATGCCGCCCGGCAAGGTGACGGCAACTTCAGTATTCACGGCGCCTTTTTGCAGCTTGCTGACCTTGCCGGCTAGCTGATTGCGGGCCGAGAATTTGACGTTGGCCGGGCCGGCCAGCAGCATTACCCACGGCGCCTTGACGTAGGCGACGGCTTCCTTGCCGACGGCCAAGCCGAGCGACTTGACGCTGCCTTCTGTCACGATTGCGACAATTTTGTCGCCACCCGGCAGGGTGAGTTCGACTTCGGCGTTGACCGCACCGTCTACCAAAGCGGTGATTTTTCCCTTGAAACCATTGCGGGCGCTGACATTCATGCTGTTCTCCTTGCTAAGTTGAGGGGACTGGCCCGCTTTTCGCTATATACCTAAACAACTAACGCTTTTTCGTCGGGTTGCCTACACTCTAGCCGCTGCCGTCTTGTCATTACAACCATAACGGCGGGCTATTTTACGGATTTTTCAAGCACTAAAACCTGAGTTATAGTCACCGCTGTATAAACTTGAACATCACGAAATCATGGATACGATCCTGCACCGCCTGCGTGGCAAACTGGAAGTCGATACCGAGTTCGGCACCTTTCTCGGCGACACCCGCATCCGCCTGCTCGAAGCCATCGACCAGCATGGCTCGATTTCCCAGGCAGCAAAAGCCGTACCCATCTCGTACAAGGCCGCCTGGGATGCGGTCGATGCGATGAACAACCTGGCCGACCAGCCGCTGGTTGTCCGCTCGACCGGCGGCAAGAACGGTGGCGGCACCCTACTCACCGAGCACGGCCGCAAGACCATCGCCCTCTACCGGGCGCTGGAGGCCGAATACCAGGCGGCGCTGGAGCGCCTCCAGGCCAGCCTGAACGACGGCGAAGCGAGCGACTTCAAGCAGTTCAGCAAGCTGCTCAAGCGCATGTCGATGAAAACCAGCGCCCGCAATCAGTTCGCCGGCCATATCGTCGCCCTGCGCGAGGGCCATGTCGATTTCGAGGTGCGCATCAAGCTCGACGATGAAAACGAAATCGTCGCCGTCATTACCGGCGACTCCGCCGAAAGTCTTGGCCTGACCATCGGCATGGAAATCAGCGCCTTGGTCAAATCGTCGTCGGTGCTCCTGCTCAATGACCCGACCGTCAAAACCAGCGCCCGCAACCACCTGTGGGGCGAAATCACCCGCATCCACGACGGCCCGGTCAATGCCGAAATAACGCTGAGCATGAAGAGCGGCAAATCGGTGTGCGCCGTCGTCACCCACGACAGCGTCGACAAGCTCGGCCTGGCTGTTGGCGAGCAGGCCTGCGCCGTGTTCAAGGCTTCGTCGGTCATTCTTTGCAAGTATTCCTAACCTCGTTGGAGAACACGCAGTGAAAACCCGCCACCTGCTCGCCGCCACCCTGCTCGCCCTGACCCAAACTTATCTCCATGCTGGCGAAGCAACCATTGCCGTCGCCGCCAATTTCACCGGCCCGATGGAACTGATCAAGCCCGCCTTCGAAAAAACCACAGGACACACCTTGATCATCGCCTATGGCACAGTCGGCAAGTTCTACGCCCAGATCAAGAACAACGCCCCGTTTGACGCCTTGATTTCCTCAGATCAAACGGTGCCGGTGAACCTGGAAAAAGACGGATTTGCCTTGCCGGAAACTCGCTTCACCTACGCCATCGGCAAACTGATGCTGTGGAGCAGCAAGCCCGGCGTTGTCGACAACCAGGGCGAGGTCTTGAAGCGCGGCGATTTCCGCCACCTGGCCATCGCCAATCCCAAGGTGGCGGTCTATGGCGCCGCCGCCGTGCAGGTCATGGAAAAAATGGGCGTCAGGCCGGCGCTCGAACCGAAGTGGGTGCTCGGCGAAAACATTACCCAGGCCTACCAGTTCGTCGCCACCGGCAACGCCGAACTCGGCTTTGTCGCCCTGTCGCAGATCTACAAGGACGGCAAATACGCCGACGGCTCCTCTTGGGCGGTGCCGCCCGAGTTGTACCCGCAAATTCGCCAGGATGCCGTGCTACTCACGCGGGGCAAGGGCAATGCGGTCGCCGAAGCCCTGCTCGGCTATCTGAAAGGCAGTTTCGCCAAACAGGTTATCCAGTCCCACGGTTACGAATTTTAGTTCTCCAAGGAAAACGCCATGAAACTCCTCAAAACGCTGCTCGTCGCTGGCGCCGTCTTTGCGACTGGCCTCGCCCACGCAGAAAAAATCACCATCGCCGCCGCCGCTGACCTCAAATTTGCCATGGATGAAATCGTCAGCAATTTCAGGAAGGGCAACCCGACGGACGAAATCGAGGTCATCTACGGCTCCTCCGGCAAATTCCACACCCAAGTCCAGCAAGGCGCGCCCTACGATCTGTTCTTCTCGGCCGACATCGGTTTTCCGCGCGAGTTGGCCAAGGCCGGCCTGGCCGGCAGCGAAGTCAAGCCTTACGCCTTCGGCCGTATCGTGCTGTGGAGCCAAAGCCTGGATGCCAGCAAGCTGACACTGGACAGCCTGACCGACCCGAAAATTGCCCGAATTGCCATCGCCAACCCAAAACATGCGCCGTATGGCAAGCGCGCCGAAGAGGCCCTGCGCTCAAGCAAACTCTGGGAAAAGATCGAGCCGAAACTGGTCTATGGCGAAAACATCGCCCACACCGCACAATTCGTGCAGACCGGCAACGCCCAGGTCGGCATCATCGCCCTCGCCCTCGCCGTCAACCCGGAACTCGCCAGCAAGGGTGGCTACTACCTGATTCCTGACAATCTGCACGCCCCGCTCGAACAGGGCTTCGTCATCACCAAACGCGCCGAGGGCAATGCCCTGGCCAGGCGCTTCGCGGCTTACATGGGCGACAAAACGACGCGGGCCGTGATGACCCGATACGGCTTTGTCTTGCCCGGCGAAGTCGCTGGCAAATAGACTACCCGGCAACCTTGCCCTGACTCCGGAGCCCCCATGTTTCTAACCGACGGCGACCTGCAAGCCATCTGGCTGACTGTCCGGCTGGCCGGCATCGTGACCGCCATCCTGTTCGTGCTCGGCACCCCCATTGCCTGGTGGCTGGCCCGCACCCGCTCGAAGTGGAAAGGGCCGATCGGCGCCGTCGTGGCGCTGCCCCTCGTTCTGCCGCCTTCGGTGCTCGGTTTTTACCTGCTGCTGGCCATGGGCCCGCACGGCCCGGTTGGCCAATTCACGGCCTGGCTCGGCGTCCAGCCGCTGCCCTTCACCTTCTGGGGCCTGGTCCTGGCCTCGGTGTTTTACTCCTTTCCATTCATGGTGCAGCCGGTGCAAAACGCCTTTGAAGCCATCGGCGAGCGGCCGCTGGAAGTCGCCGCCACCTTGCGTGCTTCGCCGCTCGACACTTTTTTCACGGTCGCCCTGCCGCTCGCCCGGCCCGGCTTTCTGACGGCCGGCATCCTGACCTTCGCCCACACCGTCGGCGAATTCGGCGTCGTGCTGATGATCGGCGGCAATATCCCCGGCGTGACGCGTGTCGCCTCGGTGCAGATCTACGATCACGTCGAGGCGCTCGAATACATGGACGCCCACCGCCTGGCCGGCGTCATGCTGGTCTTCTCCTTCCTTGTGCTGCTGGCGCTGTATGCCTGGCGCCCGAACCCGAAGAAGGGAAGCTGACATGGACAGCATCAACGCCCGCTTCAAGCTCGACTGGCCCGGCTTCACACTCGATGTCGACCTCGCCCTGCCCGGCCATGGCGTCACCGCATTGTTCGGCCATTCCGGCTCGGGCAAGACCACGCTTTTGCGCTGCCTGGCCGGGCTGGAAAGACCTTCCCACGGTCGACTCGAATTCAAGGGCAAAATCTGGCAGGACGACCAGACCTGGCTGCCTACGCACCAGCGGCCCATCGGCTACGTCTTTCAGGAAGCCAGCTTGTTCACCCACCTCAACGTCCTCGGCAACCTGAATTTCGGCCTGAAACGCAGCACCACGGCGCAGCGCGTCGGGCTCGATCAGGCCATCGAACTGCTCGGCATCGGCCACCTGCTCGACCGCAAGCCGGACACGCTGTCCGGCGGCGAACGGCAGCGCGTCGGCATCGCCCGGGCGCTGGCCGTCGGCCCGGAAATCCTGCTCATGGACGAACCGCTGGCGGCGCTCGACCTCAAGCGCAAACAGGAAATCCTGCCCTACCTCGAACGCCTGCACGACGAGCTGGCCATTCCGGTCATTTACGTCAGCCACTCGCCCGACGAAGTGGCCCGCCTGGCCGATCATATCGTCGCCATGGATGGCGGCCGGGTCGTCGCCGACGGACCGCTGGTCGAAACGCTGGCCCGCCTCGACCTGCCGATCCGGCTCGGCGAAGACGTCGGGGTCGTGCTCGACGCGACCGTCGGTGCCGTCGATACAGAATGGCATCTGGCCCGCGTCGATTTCGCCGGCGGCAGCCTGTGGACCCGCGATCGCGGCGTGCCGACCGGCAAGCACGTGCGCGTTCGCGTACTGGCGCGCGACGTCAGCCTGGCCGTGCATCACCCGGAGCCGAGCAGCATCCAGAACGTCCTCGACGGTACGGTCGAATCGATGGCTGCCGACGACCACCCCGGCCTGCTGCTGGTCCGCGTCCAGATCGGCGACAGCCAGCTCGTTGCCCGCCTGACCCGCCGTTCGGCCGCCCAGCTTGGTATCGCGCCGGGCCTGCCGGTCAGTGTTCAAATCAAATCCGTGGCCTTGATGGAATAAGGAGTCGACGATGTTGGCAACAATCCGCTCATGTTCGCCCGAACGCCGTTCCGGCTACCGCGATGATGGCGCACCCGACTGGGCGGCAGGCCTGCCGGTGGCGTGGCGCGACATGGCCGAAACTCCCCTGCATTTTGTCGAATACCGGGAATACGAAATGCCGGCCAGCCGTTGCCTCGGCTACGACGCCGACGACAAGCTGTGCTACTACGCGCACCAATACCTGATTGAAACCTGCCGCTCGGATGACGACGAGGACTTCTACCGCGCCATCGACGGCGGCGAAACCATGCGCGCCTGGCGCTTGCGCGACGAGCGCTGGCTGATACTTCGTCAGCCGATCACCGACGACTGCACGTCGCCAAAACGCGGCTTCTACAGTTTTTCCACCGAGGCGCCGCGCTGATGTCAGGCAATCCCTACACATTGCCCGACAGCGAGCTTGAACGGCTGCTCGACGAAGACGCTCCCTGCGGCGATGCGACGACCTTTTCCCTCGGCATCGGCGACCAGCCCGGCCGCCTCGTTTTTCGCGCCCGCCAGGCTATGGTCGTCTGCGCCAGCGAAGAAGCCCGGCGCATGGGCGAACTGCACGGCCTGCGCAGCATCGGCAGCGTCGTCGCCAGCGGCAGCCGGCTCGCCGCCGGCGAAACCATCCTTACCCTTGAAGGCCCGGCATCCGGCCTGCACAAGGTGTGGAAAACGGCGCAGACCTTCATGGAATACCTGTCGGGTATCGCCAGCAGCACGGCCGACATTGTCGCCGCCGCCCGCAGCGCCAACCCGGACATCGGCGTCGCCTGCACGCGCAAGAACTTCCCCGGCACCAAGGCCGCGGCGATCAAGGCCATCCTGGCCGGCGGCGCCAGCCCGCACCGCCTGAGCCTGTCGGAAACCCTGCTCGTCTTTGCCGAGCACCGGGCCTTTCTCGGCAACGAAGCACCGCGCGCCACCGTGCAACGCCTGCGCCGCGCCTGGCCGGAACGCGCCATCGTCGTCGAAGTCGGCGACGAGGCGGAAGCCTTGTGCTGGCAAGAAGCCGGCGCCGACATCCTGCAACTCGAAAAAATGCCGGTTGCCACGGTCAACCGGATAAAAGGGCTAATTCCGAAATCCTCGCCCACCCGCATCGCGGCGGCGGGCGGCATAAATTCTGCTAATGCAGAAGACTATGCGCGGGCCGGGGTCGACATTCTCGTCACCTCCGCCCCGTATTTCTCGCCGCCACGCGATGTGGCGGTCACGCTGACAGCCCTGTAAAGACGCCGCTCGCCATGAAAATCGCCATCGCCACCAAGGACTTCGACACCGTCAGCAGCCACGCGGGGCAAACCCGACAATGGCTGGTTTACGACCTGAGCAACCACCGCGCCAACCAGTTGCTGCCCGCCCCGCGCCGGGTCAATCTGGAGAAGGAACAGGTGCTCCATGTCTTCGAGGACAAGGAGCCGCATCCGCTCGATGGCATCGACCTCATGGTGGCGGCCAGTGCCGGCGATGGCTTCATCCGCCACATGAAAAAGCGCGGCACCGAAGTCCTGCTCACCGGCGAAACCGACCCGGCCCTCGCCATCACCCGCATCCTGGCCGGCGAAGCCCTGCCCGACCCGCGCTTCGATATCACGACGGCGCTGTGCAAGGTGCGGGATTTGTTTTCGCGGCACTGAGGCGGCATTTCAATTTTGGCCATTTTTCCCGGTTGACCGTGGAATCGCCTGGCGGGCGAAAACAACGCCGGTAATTGGCCACGCGGCCGCTGAATTCAGGCCAGCGCCCTTGCCAGCAACACGGCGACATGCACCGCATCGCGCCCCGTCCCATCCTTGATCTGATGCCGGCACGAGAAACCATCGGCGACAATCGTCGCATCAACCGGCGCTGAACGCACGGCCGGCAGCAAGGCCAGCTCCCCCATCTTCACCGACGCCTCGTAATGCTCGGCCTCCAGCCCGAAGCTGCCGGACATACCGCAGCAACTGGCATCGACGATCTCGAACTCGAATTCCGGAATCCAGCCGAGCACTTTTTTCATCGACTTCATGGCGCCGAAGGCCTTCTGGTGACAATGACCATGGACCACCGCCTTGCCGCCGGGGATCGGCTTCAAATCCAGCTTCAACCCCTTGTTGCCCTCGCGCATGAGGAATTCCTCGAACAGGAAAGCCTGCTTGCCGAGTTGCCCGACCTCCGGCCCGAGCGACAGGCTGTAGAACTCGTCGCGCAAGGCCAGCAGGCACGACGGTTCCAGCCCGACAATCGGCGTCCCGGCGGTCAGGGCCGGGGCCAGCGCGGCCATCACGCGTTGGCCTTCGAGCTTGGCGGCATCGACCATGCCTTGCGACAGATAGGTGCGACCGCAGCACAAGGGGCGTTCCGGCTCTGCATCGTCGGTCGCCGGGCGCAGCACGTCGACGGCATAGCCGCCCGCCGTCAGCACGGCGATGGCCGCCTCGGCCACTTCCGGCGTGTAGTAGTGGGTGAAGGTGTCTACAAAAAGGGCCACTTTTCCCCGTTGACCGTGGGATTCGGGGTTTTCGGCCAAAACCGGCTGGCTGACGATCTCGGGAATCGGCCGTTTGGCCGAAATGCCCAGCCGGCGCTCGACCAGCCCGGCCAGCCACGGCGAGGCATTGCGCAGACGGACCAGCGCCGCCAGCGGCCGGCGGTAGCGATGCAGCCATTCCGGCAGGCCGCCGAACAGTTTCGCCCGGCGCGGCACGCCGATTTCCTCGTTGCGATGCGCCAGGTATTCGGTTTTGATCAACGTCATGTCGACCGAGCTCGGGCATTCCTTCTTGCAGCCCTTGCACGACACGCAAAGATCCATCGCCGCCGCCAGATCGGGATGGATGAACGGCTGCTCGCCGAATTCCCCGTTCAACGCCGCCTTGAAAGCCTTGACCCGCGCCCCGGTCGAATGCGCCGGATCGCCGGTAATCCGGTAGCTCGGGCACATGACGCCCTTGCCGTCGCGCTGGCACTGGTGATTGTTCATGCAGACGGCAACCGCCTTGGCGTAATTGCCGCCCGTCGCCGGAATGCCGGCATAGGCGTCGCCCATGCCGTAGGTGTCGTAAGCCGACCAGTCGAGAAAGGTTTTCATGCTGGACATGAAGCAAAACCGGCGCCACGGCAATAGTCTTTAAAATCAAAGCATCGCGACTGTCGGCAATGCGACAAGAAGGCCTGAGCCGGGACAGTGATCGGTATAATCCCGGCCTTATTCCTGACCAGGCAACAGCATGAACGACGAAATCAATTACCAGAACAACCCGCTGCATGGGCTCAGCTTGAAAAACCTGCTCATTGAAATCGTCGATCACTACGGGTTCGAGATCCTGTTTGCCTATCTCAATATCAATTGTTTCAATAAAAACCCGAGCATCGATTCCGCCGTCAAGTACCTCAAAAAGACCGATTGGGCGCGCGAGAAGGTCGAAGCCTTCTATCTGTACAAGTTCAAAAGCCTGCCCCGCGCTTCGGACGAGCAGTTTGAACTACCGCCCCGGGACCGCATCGTGCCGCCGAGCCAGATACCGGGCGCCCCTGCCGAATTGAGCCTGGAAGATGCCGAGCGATTGAGAGAAAAGCGCATCAAGAAAGCCGCCCAGCACGACCAGGAAAAAAGCCGGCGCGCCGCACCGACCAAGAGAACGTCAGACCGTTCAAACACCTCGGCCAGCGATTCAGATCCCTGGGCCAAGTGGCGAAAATAAATTCGGGAATTTCATGCCTGCCTGGCCCCAGACCAAACGCGACGGTCAACAGGAAAAAAGCGCCAATTTAGCGGGGGAGGTAGCGGGTCGATAGTTCGTCGATGATCTCGCTAAAGACCGCTTTAACCTGCGCCTCAGTACACCCCATCAGAACAGCGTCTTCAAGCGCAGCCAGCGCCACATCTCGCAGTTCCTCAAGGTTTTCAGTCATCACCTTGAGCTTCTCATGACAGGCGATCACCTCGCCGTCAGGGCCGCGCCATGGATTTTCATCCGAGCCGTAGTTCTTCAAAGGGGGCAAGTTCACGTCTCCTCCATGCGTCGGGCGGGTTGGCTTAACCCGGCCGAAGATTGCCTACCCGGGCTTTATTTGCCCATGTGCTGCAACACGGTGTGCAGGCGTTCGGCGGCGTAGGCGGCTTCCGGGTCGTTTTCGGTCAGTTTCAGGACTTCGGCCCAGCTGATGTAGCGATCCAGGCGAACCAGGGCCTTGGCGCTGACGGCATCCAGGTCAACGTTCAGTTTAATGGCGTCGCCGCTACCGTCCAGCTTGTACTCAAACGTACCTCGCATGCTTCGTTCTCCAAATGGTCGTGGGTTAGATGCGCGCAGTGTACAGACCGGCGCCGGTAAAAGGAATGGCGCAGCGCTGCTGAGGAGATATTTTCCCGGCCATGGCGGCCCGTCGCTGATCCGCTGCTGCGCTGTCGCATTTGCGACAAGGCGGCTGACACGGCGCTCGACGATAATCTTCATCCCACTGATTTAAATGAAAAACCTGCTCTGGCACAGCGATTGCTGAATAGGCTCCGCACAGCATTCGAGGAGCCTACATCGTGGAACTTCCAGTCATCAGCAACACCGCGCCGGCAGCCGAAGGCGGCGGCTGTTCTTCCAGCGGCTGCGGCACGGCGCCGGACGCCCTGGGCCATCTGCCCGACCACATCCGCGCCAAGGTCCAGGACCACCCCTGTTATTCGGAAGAAGCGCACCACTACTTCGCCCGCATGCATGTGGCCGTCGCCCCGGCCTGCAACATCCAGTGCAATTACTGCAACCGCAAGTACGACTGCTCGAACGAATCGCGTCCGGGCGTCGTTTCCGAGGTATTGACGCCGAAACAGGCGATCAACAAGGTGCTTGCCGTTGCCGCCGAAATCCCGCAGATGACGGTACTCGGCATCGCCGGACCTGGCGACCCCTTAGCCAACCCGGGCCGCACGTTCGAGACCTTTGAAGAGCTCTCGGCGCGCGCCCCGGACATCAAACTCTGCGTGTCGACCAACGGCCTCAACCTGCCGATGTATGTCGACCGTATTGCCCAGCACAACATCGACCACGTGACGATCACCATCAACTGCGTCGATCCGGAAGTCGGTGCCAAGATCTATCCGTGGATCTTCTGGGAGAACAAGCGCATTTTCGGCATCGAAGGCGCAAAGATCCTGATCGAGCAGCAGCAGAAGGGTCTGCAGATGCTGACCGAGCGCGGCATTCTCGTGAAGGTCAATTCGGTGCTGATCCCCGGCGTCAATGACGAGCATCTGAAGGAAGTCTCGAAGATCGTCAAGGCCAAGGGTGCCTTCCTGCACAACGTCATGCCGCTGATCGCCGAGCCCGAGCACGGCACCTACTACGGCATCATGGAGCAGCCGGAACCGACCCCGGAAATGCTGCAGGACCTGCAGGATGCCTGCGCCGGCGACATGGCGATGATGCGCCATTGCCGCCAGTGCCGCGCCGATGCGGTCGGCCTGCTCGGCGAAGATCGCGGCGACGAGTTCACCATGGACAAGATCGACGTCATGGAAGTCGATTACGAAGCCGCCATGGTCCGCCGCAAGGTCGTCCACGACGAGATCATCGAAAAGCTCGACGCCAAGCGTGGCATCGTCAAGCCGAAGGCCGAGGGCATTCCCGAAGGTTCGCGGCCGGTGCTCATGGCGGTGGCCGGCAAAAACGGCGTCGTCGCCGAGCACTTCGGCCATGCCAAGGAATTCCTGATCTACGAAGCCTCGCCGGCCGGCGTGCGCTTCATGAGCCACCGCAAGACCGAGCTCTACTGCGGCGGCATGGATGCCTGCGGCGATGGCGACGTGGCCGAGGCTGGCGCCACCGAATCGCTGCTCGACCGCAACATCCGCGTCCTCGAAGGCTGCGAAGTCGTGCTCTGCTCCAAGGTTGGTTTCGAGCCTTGGGCCAAGCTGGAAGCCGCCGGCATCGCGCCGAACGGCGAACATGCGATGGAGCCGATCGAGGAAGCCGTCATGGCGGTGTACAAGGAAATCGCGGCGACCGGCAAGCTGGTTCCCACGGTCGACAGCAAAAAGGTGGCGTAAATGGCCCTGCAAATCACCCAATCCTGCGTCAATTGCTGGGCTTGCGTCGATGTCTGCCCGAACGAGGCGATCTACGAAGACAAGCCACACTTCCTGATCGACGACGGCAAATGCACCGAGTGCCTGGGCGATCACAGCGTGCCGCAATGCGCTGCGATCTGCCCGATCGAGATGGCCATCGTCAATGAACTCGGCGAGTTTTTGAACCCGCCGGGGTCGTTGACCGGGATTCCGATTGAGAAGTTGAAGGAGTTTGGATTGTGGCGGGAAGCGGCATGATCGCCATTGACCCGTTCGCCCTGAGCCTGTCGAAGGGCAGTGTACCGCTGGCTTCGACAAGCTCAGCCCGAACGGTTTTGGGGGCCTGTGGTCGCCAGGTAACTGGGGAGTTCTGATGGCCGTCGTCACCTTCTACGAAAAACCCGGCTGCAAAGGCAACCTGCGCCAGAAGACCCTGCTCGCCGCCGCCGGCCACACCGTTCAGGCCAAAAGCCTGAAGACCGAGGCGTGGACGGCTGACCGGCTGCTCGCCTTCATCGGCCAGCTGCCGGTCGCCGAGTGGTTCAACCGCGCCGCCCCGGCGCTCAAATCCGGCGAAATCGTGCCGGAAAACCTCGGCTTCGAGGATGCCCTGCACCTGCTGCTCGACAACCCGCTGCTCATTCGCCGGCCGCTCATGGAAATCGGCGAAGAACGGATGGTCGGTTTCGACCTTGCTACGGTCGACGCCTGGATCGGGCTGAAAAACGTCGCGCTGCCGGAAGGCAACATCGAAGCCTGCGTCCATGGCCCGGACGGCCACGGCAGCTGCGGCAGCGACGAGCGCGATCATGAGGCAGAGGAAAGCAGCCATGGCCGCTGCGGCAGTCACTGATCGCGCCGTAGAAATTGCGCCGGGCGTCCACTGGGTGGGCGCCCTCGACCCGCATCTGCGGAGTTTCGACATCATCCTCAAGACGGCCAACGGCACGAGTTACAACGCCTACGTCGTGCGCGGCGAGAACGGCGTGGCGATCATCGACACGGTCAAGGAAAACTTTGCCGACGATTTCTTCCGTCGCCTCGAATCGGTGGCCAGCTACGACGAAATCACCACCATCGTCCTCA
>NZ_JAVHPH010000207.1:1743-4244 GCF_036170495.1 Azonexus sp. | reverse complement strand
GCGACGCCCGGCTGTTCAACGACACGGTCGGCGACTTCCGCTTCTCGTTCGAGTATTACTACGCGCACATCATGCGGCCCTTCCGCGAGTACGTGCTCGACGCCATTGCGCTGATCGAGCCGCTCGCCATCAACCTGATCGCCCCGGCGCATGGCCCGATCCTGCGCCACGCACCGCGCGACTACGTGCATCGCTACCGCGAACTGGCGACGCCGCGCCTGTTCAACGAGGCGCGCAGCGAAAAGACGCTGGTCGTCTTCTACATCTCGGCCTACGGCAACACCCGGCGCATGGCCGAGGCGCTCGCCGCCGGTGCCGAAAGCATCGCCGGCGTGCGCGTTTCGCTGTACGACCTGGAAGGCGGCGAGTCGGGCATCTTCACCGATCTTATCGAGGAAGCCGACGGCCTGGCCTTCGGCAGCCCGACGATCAATGCCGACGCCGTCAAGCCGATCTGGGATGTCCTCTCGTCGCTGACCACGGTCAACGTCAAGGGCAAGCTGGGTGCCGCTTTCGGCTCGTATGGCTGGAGCGGCGAGGCCGTGCGCCTCATCGAGGACCGCCTGCGCGGGCTCAAGCTGCGCGTTCCCGTCGAAGGGCTGCGCATCAAGCTGGTGCCCGATGCCGGTGAACTCGAGGCCTGCCGCGATCTCGGCGAACAACTGGCCCGTCACCTGACCGGCCGGGTGGAACACCGCGATATCGACATGGCGGCACTGGCATGACCGCAAGAATCATTTCTCGACGCAGAGGCGCTGAGACGCAGAGAAAGGCTTTGCCTGTTTTTTCCGCCGCGTCTCTGCGTCTCTGCGTCAAAAACACAAAAGGAAATCGCCATGCCTAAAGCAAAAGTCACCTTTCAGGATATCGGCGTCACGGTCACCGTGCCGGCCGGTACCCGACTCATCGAGGTCTCGGAAAAAGTCGGCGCCGGCATCACCTACGGCTGCCGCGAAGGCGAGTGCTGCACCTGCCTGACCAAGATCGTCTCCGGCGGCGAATTCCTCGCCCCGCCAAGCATCCTCGAAGACCAGGTATTGAAAGACAACATGGCCCCGCGCGGCCACCGCCTGGCCTGCCAGGCACAGATCATCGGCGGTGAAATCATTGTGAAACCAGCCTGACCGCCCGACCCGAACAAGATTAAAAGCAAACGCCCAACCGCATCAGAGAAAACTCAAATCAACCCGCTCTCCTGGAGAACCCCAAAATGGCCCTCATCACATTCACCAGCCCGCTGCACAAGGACAAGACGGTCTATGCCGTCGCCGGCAGCCACACCCAGACCATCCTCGATCTGGCCAAGGAACACCACATCCCGATCGACTTCGGTTGCCAGGAAGGCAACTGCGGCACCTGCCTGGTCAAGGTTTCGTCAGTTGACGGCAAACGCGCCCCGATGGGCGGCCCGCTCAATGTCCGCGAAGTCGCCGCCCTGCTTGAACTCGGCCACATCACCAAGGCCGAGGTCGACAAGATGTACGTCGATGACATCCCGCCGACCCAATGGCGCCTGGCCTGCCAGATGATCATCCGCGACGAAGACATCCTGGTCGAATATCCGAGCAAGTAAGCACAAGCAATGAGCGTGACATGAACGGTCCGGATCGACTTCCTTACCGCACCACCCTGTTCGCCGAGCTGCTCGCCATGCCGGCGGCGACGGCAAAGGCTGCGGCCGATCCGAATCGTCCGCTGCTGGCCAGCATGGTCGCCGGCCAGATTGCCGATACGGGTTGCCTGCCGGCCGATCTCGGGCTGGGCAAGGCCGTTCATGCCGCGCTGCTTCACAGCTATTTTCCCGGGTTCGATGTCAGCGGCCCATCGCGCGCCGTCGAAGCCATTCCCGAATGGGCAGACCTGCAAAAGCTGCTGCTCGACCATCGTGCCGGCGAATACCCGTCCGAACGACCCATCGCCAACATCGTCGCCACGGCCTGCGCCGGCCGCGACCATCTCTGGCAGGATCTCGGACTGGCCAATCGCGACGAACTGAGCAAACTCATGTGGGTCAATTTTCCGGCCCTCGCCCGCGCCAACACCGGCGATATGAAGTGGAAGAAATTCCTCTACCGCCAGGTCTGCTCGCGCGAAGGCATCTACGTCTGCCCCGCCCCCTCGTGCGGGGTTTGCAAGGATTACACCCAATGTTTTGGACCGGAGAACTGATCGCCCGGACCGCGCCGGTGCGCCGCCGCCCCGGGCCGGCCTATGCGCCGCCTGTCGACCGCGGCATGGCGGCCTATCTCGGCCTGGCCATTGGCGATGCGCTGGGCGCCACGGTCGAATTTCTGACCCCCAACGAAATCCGCCACCAGATCGGCGTGCACAGCGACATCACCGGCGGTGGCTGGCTGCGCCTGAAAGCCGGCAAGGTCACCGACGATACGACGATGGCCCTGGCCCTCGGCGAATCGATTCTCGCCGCTGGCTGCGTCGACGCGCTGGCCGCGGCCGAAGCCTTCGATGCCTGGATGCGGGCCAAGCCGGTCGACATCGGC
>NZ_JAVHPH010000207.1:0-1643 GCF_036170495.1 Azonexus sp. | reverse complement strand
GGCCGCGGCCGAAGCCTTCGATGCCTGGATGCGGGCCAAGCCGGTCGACATCGGCAACACCGTGCGCCGCAACCTGATCGGCTTTCGCCAGAGCGGCCAGCCGGAAGCCGCCGCCTCCGAGCACGACGCCGGCAACGGCGCGGCGATGCGCGTTTTGCCCGTCGCCCTGGCTTGCTACGGTCAACCGGAAAAAACGACCATTTTTGCCAGCCGCGCCCAGGCCCATGTCACGCACCACAACGCGCTGTCCGACGCCGCCTGCGAAACGCTGATCCTGATGGTGCAAGACTTCCTCGCCGGGCACGACCCCATCGCCGTCGAGCGCCAGCGGGCCGGCCAGCTAGTCAGCGATTTCCCCGTTTTCGCCTACGACAAACGCCGCCGCGAAAATCCCAGCGGCTTCGTCGTCGATACCGTGCAAGCCGTCTTCCAGGCCTTCTTCGCCACCGACACCTTCGAAGACTGTCTGATCGACGTCGTCAACCGCGGCGGCGATGCCGACACCACCGGCGCCATCGCCGGCATGCTGGCTGGGGCCCGCTACGGCATGGAGCGCATTCCACAACGCTGGCTCAAGGCGCTCGACGAAAAGATTTCAACGCAGTGCCCGGACCAGGCCCGTGCCCTGCTGGCCCTGGCTGAAAAACAAGGCCGCGTCGGCGCTCAATTGATGTAGCCCAAGGTTCACGTAAGCATTGCCGGTTACCCTCGCGGACTGACCGCAACGCGTTCGCCTTCGGACTTTTTCGGCCGAACAAGGCAGGCGTATTGCTAAAATCGCGAATCACCAATAAAAGATGGCGTTTGTTCTGCATTTTTTCCATATCCGCCACCGGTTTGACGACACATCGCCAACAGATCATTTTTCAAGGGAGTAAAAATGAGTACCGAACACAAGGCAACACTGAGCATTGAGGGTCTCGCGCCGGTCGATTTTTCGATCATGTCGCCAGTGCACGGCAACGACTGCATAGACATTCGCACCATGGGCGCCAAAACGGGTCTGTTCACCTACGACTCCGGCTTCATGTCCACGGCCAGCTGCAAGTCGCACATCACCTTCATCGACGGCGACATCGGCCAATTGCTTTATCGCGGCTACCCGATCGAGCAGCTCGCCGAGAACTGCAATTTTCTCGAAGTGGCCTACCTGCTGAAAAATGGTGAACTGCCCAACGCCCAGCAAAAAGCCGAGTTCGAGGCGGCCGTCACGCATCACACCATGGTGCACGAGCAACTGGCCAAGTTCTTCTCCGGTTTCCGCCGCGATGCCCATCCGATGGCCGTCATGACCGGGGTGGTTGGTGCCCTGTCGGCCTTCTATCACGACGCCATGGACTTTTCCGAGGCTGAGCATCGCAACTCGAATTTCATCCATCTCATCGCCAAGATGCCGACCATTGTCGCCATGGCCTACAAATACAACATCGGCGCCCCGTTCATGCAGCCCGACAATGAACTCGGCTACAGCGCCAACTTCATGCGCATGATGTTCGGCAATCCGTGCGAGAAATACGTCCCGAACCCGGTGCTGGTTAACGCGCTCGACACCATCTTCACCCTGCACGCCGACCACGAGCAAAACGCCTCGACCTCGACGGTGCGTCTGGCCGGCTCATCTGGCGCCAACCCCTTCGCCTGCA
>NZ_JAVHPH010000206.1:0-17850 GCF_036170495.1 Azonexus sp. | reverse complement strand
GCCAGATCCTTCTTGCGGTTGGGCTGGCCGCCGGCTGCGAACTTGGCGACGGCGCCGCGTGGCGTGGCCTTGGAATTCTGCCCGCCGGTGTTGGAGTAGACCTCAGTGTCGAGGACGAGAATATTGACGTCCTCACCCGACGACAGTACGTGGTCAAGGCCGCCGAAACCGATGTCGTAGGCCCAGCCATCACCGCCAATAATCCACACGCTGCGCCGGATGAGGTATTCGGCGACGGCGGCGAGCTGGGCGGCAGCGGGCGTGCCAATCGCCGACAATTTCGCCTGCAGTTGTGCCACCCGTTCGCGTTGCTCGTGAATGCCGGCTTCGCTTGTCTGGTCGGCGTCAAGCAGCGCCTGCACCGGGCCGTCGCCGATTTCCAGCGCCATGGCGCGCAATTGCCCGCGTGCCGCATCGCCCAGCTTGTTGGTGCCGATCCGCATGCCGAGGCCGAATTCGGCGTTGTCCTCGAACAGCGAATTGCTCCAGGCCGGGCCGCGGCCGTTGGCGTCGGTGGTGTACGGCGTAGCCGGCAGGTTACCGCCGTAGATCGACGAGCAGCCGGTGGCATTGGCGACCACCATGCGGTCGCCGAAGAGCTGCGTGGCGAGCCGGATGTAGGGCGTTTCGCCGCAGCCGACGCAGGCGCCGGAAAACTCGAACATCGGCTGCAACAGCATCGAGCCGGGAATGGTGTTGCGCTTGGCAACGGTGCGGTCGTAGTCGGGCAGCTTGAGGAAAAAGTCCCAGTTCTCGGCTTCCGGCGCGCGCAATGGCGCCTGCTCGGCCATGTTGAGCGCCTTGCGCGAGACGTTGGATTTGTCGCGGATCGGGCAGACCTCGACGCACAGCGTGCAGCCGGTGCAATCCTCGGGCGCCACCTGGTAGCTCATCTTCCAGCCGGCCGGGTAATCCTTGCTGCGGATGGCCATGGTCTTGAAGGTCGCCGGCGCCTCGGCAACCAGCTCGGGCGGGAAGGCCTTGGCGCGGATGGCCGAATGCGGGCAGACGAAAACGCACTTGCCGCACTGGGTGCACAAGTCGGTTTCGAGGACCGGGATTTCGAGGGCCAGATTGCGCTTTTCGTACTTGGCGGTGCCGGTCGGGAAGGTGCCGTCGGCCGGAAACAGGGAGACCGGCAGGCTGTCGCCCTTGCCGGCGATCATCGGCAGGGTCAGCTTGCGAACAAACTCGGAGGCTTGCTGGACGGTGCGCTGGCTGACACGAATTTCGGCGGTGGCGAACTCGGCGGGCACCGGCACTTCATGCAGACAAACCAGCGTCATGTCGATGGCCCGGTAATTCAGTTCGGCGATGCGCCGGCCCTTGCGGCCGTAGGTCTTTTCGACAGCATGCTTGATCGCGGCGATGGCCTCGTCCTGCGGCAAGATGCCGGAAATGGCAAAGAAACAGGTCTGCATGACCGTGTTGATGCGCCGCCCCAGGTCGGCTTCGAGGGCGACCTGGTAGGCGTCGATGACGTGAAAGCGGATGCGCTTGGCGATCATCTGCTGCTGCATGGCGGCCGGCAGTGTCGCCCACACCTTGTCGGCCGGCACCGGCGTGTTGAGCAGGAAAACGGCGCCCGGCGCGGCGTGAACCAGCAAGTCGTGGGTTTCGAGGAAGAGCGGCTGGTGGCAGGCGACGAATCGGGCGTCGCCCTCGCCGGTCAGGTAGGTCGAACGAATCGGCTGCGGCCCGAAGCGCAGGTGCGAGACGGTCATTGCGCCCGACTTCTTGGAGTCATAGACGAAATAGCCCTGGGCGTGCAGATCGGTTTCGTCGCCGATGATCTTGATCGAATTCTTGTTGGCCGAGACGGTGCCGTCCGAGCCCAGGCCGTAGAACACGGCGCCAAAGGTTTCGCGCACGGCGTCGGTGCGGAAAGCCGGGTCGGTGGGCAACGAAAGGTGGGTTACGTCGTCGTTGATGCCGACGGTGAAATGGCGTTTGCCCATTCCCACGGTCAACCGGAAAAAAACGGCAAAAACCATAGCCGGCGTGAATTCCTTCGAGGCCAGCCCGTAACGCCCGCCGAGCACTTTCGGCATGGTCGCAAAACGCGGCGACTCGCTGCCGGCATCTTCGGCCAGGGCGACTAATACATCCTTGAACAGCGGCTCGCCGTCGGCGCCCGGCTCCTTGCAGCGGTCGAGTACGGCAATTGCCTTGGTCGTCGCCGGCAAGGCAGCGAGCAGGGCCTCCGGCGCCCACGGCCGGTAGAGGCGAACCTTGAGCAGACCGACCTTCTCGCCCCGCCGGTTGAGGTGGTCGACGGTTTCCTGCGCGGTTTCCGCCCCCGAACCCATCATGACGATGACGCGCTCGGCATCGGGCGCGCCAACGTAATCGAACAGCTGGTAGTGCCGCCCGGTCAGTTCGCCGTACTGGTCCATGGCCTGCTGGACGATGACCGGGAAGGCATCGAACCACGGGTTCTGCGCTTCGCGGGCCTGGAAAAAGACGTCAGGATTCTGCGAACTGCCGCGCAACACGGGGTGTTCCGGCGACAAGGCGCGCTGGCGATGGGCGGCAATCAGCGCCGGCGGCAGCATTTCCCGCAATATTTCGTCGTCGACCGTAGCAATCTTGGCCACCTCGTGCGAGGTTCGGAAGCCGTCGAAGAAATGCAGCACCGGCAACCGGCCGGCCAGCGTCGCGGCCGAGGCGATGGCCGCCATATCCTGCGCCTCCTGCACCGAGTTCGACGAGAGCAGCGCGAAGCCGGTGCCGCGCGTCGCCATCACGTCGGAATGGTCGCCGAAAATCGACAGTGCGTGCGTCGCGACGGTACGGGCGGCGACATGAAAAACCGTCGGCGTCAGTTCGCCGGCGATCTTGTACATGTTGGGGATCATCAGCAGCAAGCCCTGCGACGCCGTGAAAGTCGTCGCCAGCGCGCCGGCCTGCAGGGCGCCGTGGACAGTGCCGGCGGCGCCGCCTTCGGACTGCAGCTCGACGACGCGCGGCACGCAGTCCCAGACATTGGTTTTGCCCTGCGCCGCCCATTCGTCGGACAGCTCGCCCATGCCGGACGAGGGCGTGATCGGGTAAATGGCGATCACTTCGGAAACGCGGTAAGCCACGTTGGCGACGGCTTCGTTACCGTCGATGGTCAGCATTTTGTTCATGTTCAGTCCAGCCCTGAAAAGCGCACCGCCCACGGAGAGGGGCTTCCCCTCATTCTTTTTGTTGCGATGCAGCAAGCCCATTCTACGCCCGCCCTGCAAGCACTTATGCCATTCGGCAGGAAAAATATTGTGTCCCAAAACGCCGCGCGATGCCCCGCCCTAAACCTTTATAATGGCTGGTTTTCAAGTATCTGGACGCCCCATCATGGAAGCCGAACACATCAACAGCATCTCCAACAAGCTCGACGATCTGGCGCAGCGCGCCGCCGAGCTGCGGAGGTATCTTTGACTACGATCAGAAACGCGAGCGCCTGACCCTCCTGACGCAGGAGATGGAAGATCCGAAGATCTGGGATGACGCCAAGCGCGCCCAGGAACTCGGGCGGGAAAAAAAATCGCTGGAAAACATCGTGCTCGTGCTCGAAGAAGTCGACACCGGCATCAACGACGGTCGCGAACTGTTCGCCATGGGCAAGGATGACGGCGACGAAGACACCCTGCTGTCCGTCGAGGCCGACAACGCCAAGCTCGAAGCCAAGGTTGCCGCCCTCGAATTCCGCCGCATGTTCAACAACCCGTCCGACCCGATGCCCTGCTTCCTCGAAATCCAGGCCGGCGCCGGCGGCACCGAAGCCCAGGACTGGGCCTCGATGCTGCTGCGCATGTATTTGAAATATGGCGAGAAAAAAGGGTTCACCGTGGAAGTCATGGAAGAATCCGAAGGCGATGTCGCTGGTCTGAAGAGCGCCACCGTCAAGTTCACCGGCGACTACGCCTACGGCACGCTGCGTACCGAAACCGGCATCCACCGCCTGGTCCGCAAATCGCCCTTCGACTCCGCCGCCCGCCGCCACACGTCGTTTACTTCGGTTTTCGTCTTCCCGGAAGTCGACGACTCGATCGAGATCAACATCAACCCGGCCGACGTGCGTACCGACACCTACCGCGCCTCCGGCGCCGGCGGCCAGCACATCAACAAGACCGACTCGGCCGTGCGGCTGACTCACCTGCCGACCGGCATCGTCGTCCAGTGCCAGAACGACCGCTCGCAGCACCGCAACCGCGATGAAGCCTGGCAAATGCTGCGTGCCCGCATCTACGAGTTCGAACTGCGCAAGCAACAGGCCGAGCAACAGAAGCTCGAAGATGCCAAGTCCGACATCGGCTGGGGCCACCAGATCCGCTCCTACGTGCTCGACCAGTCGCGGATCAAGGATCTGCGCACCAACCACGAAACCGGCAACACCCAGGGCGTGCTCGATGGCGACCTCGATCCGTTCATCGAGGCCAGCCTGAAACAGGGCGTCTAAGACGGCGGTGAGTCAGCCATGACTCGCCTCCTCGGCTGGTTGGTCGGCACGCTGCTTCTGCTCGGGTTGGCCGCCGGCGGGCTGTTGCTGCTGGCGCTCGACAACAAACCGCTGGTCGAGCGCAGCGAAACCATTTCGCAGGCCGCCGTCAATCAGGCCCGCTGGCTGTTCCACACCAACGACCCGCGCCGTCTGCAATCGGGCGAGGCGCGCCGGACCGCCATTCCCGCCGCGTTGATCGACGATGGCATCAACTATCTGGCCAGCCGCAGCCTGCATGGCCGCGGCGCCTTGATGCTCGGTGAAAAAACGGCTGAAATCCGCATCAGCGCGCGTGTTCCGCTACTACCTAGCGCGCCTTACCTCAATTTGCGCGCCACTTTTCGCGAAGGAAAAGGCGAACCGAAGATCATCGCCGCCGCGCTCGGCAGCCTGCCGATTCCGCCAAGCCTGATTGAATCCCTTCTCGCCACAGCGATCCAGGCCGCCGGCTACGGCCAGGAATGGACGCTGGCCCGCCGGGCAGTGCGCGAACTGAGCTTCGAACCGCGCTTCCAGCGCATCGTCGTCGCCTACGTCTGGGAACCGGCCCTGCTCGACCGCGCCCGCGCCAGCGCTTTCAAACCGGATGACCTGGTTCGCATCCGCTCCGCCCATGAATCGCTGGCCGCCCTGCTCGACCACCACGCGCCGGGCCGACCGGTGCCGCTGGTCAACGTCCTGCGCGCCGTGCTCGACATCGACGGCACCGATCAGCACGAAAACCGCCGCGCCGCGCTGCTTGTCCTTGGCGTTTACCTCGCCGAGAAAAATATCGCCTCGCTGATTCCCGAAGCGCGAAGCTGGCCGCAGCTTCGTCCGGTCGCGCTGATGCTGGCCGGCCGCAATGACAGTGCGCAGCATTTCGTCGTCTCCGCCACCCTCGCCGCCTGGGCCGGCGAACCGGTGGCCGACGCCATCGGCGTCTACAAGGAAATGGCCGATGCCCGCCACGGTAGCGGCTTTTCGTTTGCCGACCTGGCCGCCGACCGGGCCGGCACGCGTTTTGGCGAGTTGCTGGGCCGCCGGGATGGGCGGCTGGATGCACTGCTAAAACGGGACTTCGCTGACCGCGATCTCATTCCGCAGATCAGCGACCTGCCGGAATCGATCAGCGCCGCCGACTTCCAGCGCCAGTTCGGCAACACGAGCAGCCCGGCCTATCGGCAACTGACGGCAGAAATCGAACGCCGCCTTGACGCCGTGCCACTCTACACACCGGAGTGACGATGATGGACAACCTGTTTGCCGATCTTCCATCCCCCAAGGGGACTTCCTTCGGGGCGCGGTCAACCGGAAATAATGAGCAATTTTCAAATCTGCTCAACCGCCCCGGCCTGCGTATTGAACGCATTGTTTCCACTGGCCAGTGCAGCCCGGAGGGCTTCTGGTACGACCAGCCCGAGGGCGAATGGGTGGTGGTTTTGCAAGGCCAAGCAAGGCTGCGTTTCGAAGATACGCCGGAACCTGTCCGGCTCAATCCCGGCGATTTCATCGACATCGCCCCGCATCGCCGGCACCGGGTGGAATGGACAGACCCCAAGCAGCCGACGGTCTGGCTGGCCGTTCATTACGCGGCCGAGAAATAAGTATCCGGAAAACAAACCTCGTCGTGGCTGTTCGCTAAGCCACCGTCAAGGCTTCCGCGTGGAGATCACGGCGAAATCGAGCATCGCCGAGATGGCACCGCCCCGCCCGAGCGCCCGCTCCGGGTGTTCCGGGGCGCGGGCTGACTCATGATTCAGCCCTGCAGCAGGGCGTCGAGCATGGTAATCATCTGGTCGATCTCGGCCTCGGTCACATTCAGCGCCGGCATGAAGCGCAGCAGATTGGGGCGCGGCGAGTTGAGGAGCAGGCCTGTCGGTCCGCCCTCAAGCGCCCGGCGGACGATGTCGGGGCCGCGCTCATCAGCCAGCACCAAGGCGCGCAACAGGCCGGAACCGCGTTCGCCCGGCAAGCCATGTTTGGCCGACAGTTCGCGCAGGCGCTTCGACAGATATTGCCCGCGCGCCTCGACGCCAGCCAGGAAACCCGGCGCCAGCAGGCGCTTGAGCACCGCCGCGCCAACCGCCGTCATCAGCGGGTTGCCGTTGTAGGTGCCGCCCTGATCGCCCGGCTCGAAGCAGCAGATTTCCTCGCGGGCGAGCAGCGCCGCCAGCGGCACGCCGCCGCCGATGCCCTTGGCCAGCGTCATGATGTCCGGCGCGATGCCGGCGTGTTCGTAGGCAAACAGCTTGCCAGTGCGGCCCATGCCGGTCTGCACTTCATCGACGATAAGCAGGATGCCGCGTGCCGTGGTCAGCTCGCGCAGCGCCTTGAGAAATTCGATGTCGGCCGGGATCACCCCGCCCTCGCCCTGCACCGGTTCGAGCATGACGGCCACCGTTTTTGGCCCGATTTTCTCGTTGACCGTAGCAATGTCGTTGTAAGTCGCCTTCGGGAAGCCCGCCACCTGCGGCGCATAGATCGTGTCCCAGCCCGCCTTGCCGGAAGCCGACATGGTCGCCAGCGTGCGCCCGTGGAAGGAATGGCCGAAGGTGATGATCTCGTAGGCGCCGTCCTTGTGCAGGCGGCCCCATTTGCGGGCCAGCTTGATCGCCCCCTCGTTGGCTTCGGCGCCGGTGTTGGCGAAGAAGACGCGGTCGAACACCGAATTGGCCGTGAGCAGGCCGGCCAGTTCGATCATCGGCCCGTTGTAGAAAGCCGGGCTCGGGTTGATCAGCTTGCCGGCCTGGGCGGCCAGCGCCGCAGCGATTTCCGGCGGGCAGTGCCCGAGCGTATTCACCGCCCAACCCTGGATGAAGTCGAGATAAGCCTTGCCCTGATGGTCGTAAAGCCACGACCCTTCGCCGCGCTCGAAAACGAGGTCGGGACGGTTAGTGATGCTCATCAGGGAATCGGTGTTGCCGGCGTGGTATTGCATGGTCGGTTTTCCGTGAAAGAGTGCTGGAATGCTAAGCCCGCGATATTACTGAATTACGCGCGGCTGTATCGAGCTCGCCAATCGGCCAGGAGCGCCGCCAAGGTAAATGGTCGGAGTGAAATCCCTGCACTTGCAAAAGTTCGTTTGAAGTAACCTAGGCTGGCGTTCACCGGTGTTGCCAGCGCAAAAGATCGCGCGAGTGCCCGCTATTTCCGGATCGGCTGATTGCGCCCCGAAAGCTCATCGCTCATGCGCATGGCCGCATCGCTGATCTGACCCGTCGGATTCCGGCTGCAGTATTGATTCAGTTTCAATTCCAGCGTGCTGCTCGAAAAACTCGAAACCTGCTGGTTCGGTAACGCGTAGTTGTGCCCGGACAAAAAGCCGCGCACCCAGACGACGTAGGCGGCGCGCTGGTCGGGGTCATCCTTCGATTTGGTCCATGCGGCGCAGGACATGTCGTCGAAACCGAGGAGGTTCACGGACGCCGAGGCGCTGGCCATCATCAGGCCGGCAGCGACAGCCAGGGTCAAGCGGGTCAATTGTCGTCGGTTCATACGGCGAGTATATGTCCGACAGTGCGTACTGCGATACCGATACAAGCACCGAGGGCGGCCGGTTTCCACACCGCCGCGATGCGCGGCCCGGCAGAAATCAGCACGGCGACACCGGGCAGATCGAAGGGTGAAATCAGGAAGCCGGCGCTGGCGTTGAGCAATTCGACGCTGATCTGGCCGGCTTTGCGCATGTCGTCCATGACCCCCATCATCGCCGTGCCGCCGGCCATGTATTTGGTCAGCGTCGGCAGGATCAGCGCGCTATCGATCGAAGCGGCGGTCAACGCCGGCGCCAGCAGGCGGGTCAGCGCATCAATGGCGCCACCGCTGCGCAACGCGGTGACGACAACCAGCGACAGCACGAGCATCGGAATGGCCCCGACGGAAAGCTTGAACGCCTCGGCCCCGGCCCGGTTGATCACATCGAGCACGCCCTTGGCGCTCTCGGCGACCGGATGATGCAGCGTTTCGTCGAGCCGGCTTTCGCTGTTCGATAGCGCTCGGCCGAACAGGTAATAAGTCGCCGCGGCCGCGGTCAGGCCGCCGATCAGCGAATACGTCAGGGTCAGCGCCAGATCGAGGCCCATGGTCATCATCGGCAGCGCTGCGTTGGCCTGCGCCATGGCGAAAACCATGGCCAGCGTGGCGGCGATGTGGCGGTCGGAGGCGCCGCGCTGTTCCATCATGGTCAGCGTCGCCATCGGGGCAGCGAAGCTCACGAAATTGATCTGCACGGCGGCAAAGACGCTCAGCCCGGTCAGGCCAACCGGCTTGAGCAGTGGGGCGAGACGGGCGACGACCCAATCGAGCACACCGCGCGCTTCGAGCAGGCGCATGAGCGAGAGCATGACGACCATGACCGGGAGCAGGACAAAGAAGGCCAGCTCGACGGCGGAACGGCCAGCCTTGAGGATGATCTCGATGAGGATTTCCATAGGGGCGGATTATGGCATTGGCCAATGTTGCTTGTTCTTTCGGCTTGGGCTTCCGCCTGGCTGGCGGACGCATGTCCCACGGTCAACCGGAAAAAAGGCCCAAAAATGAAATCCCGCTAACGCCCGCGGCGAGCCGGCCAAGCCAACTGCAAAATCGAATTCCGGTTTTGCCCCCGCCGATACGCCGCCAAACGCCAGCTACCAGCGCAGAACGGAGTTTCCGAGCAAGGCACCGACACCCGCCGGAATCAGCGCCCCCAGGAGATACCAGAAGGCAATGAACGGCGCCCCCATTTCAGGGCAATGCAGACAATAAACGACGGCGGCAACCGAGCCGGAAAGCAGGCCGGCGGCGAATCCAGCCAGTCGCGGCCGGGTTGGCGCCAGGTCCTGCATGGTGCGCAGCACGGCGGCAAACACCGGAACCGAGAGCAGTGCAATCAGCAAGGGGCAGGATTTCCAGGTATCGCCATAAAACAGCTTCGAGCGCTCGATCGGTTCGGCCTCGATCAAGGTGAAGGCGGCAATGGCCCAGATGCCAAGGACGGGGAGAGCGAGCGCGACCGGCACCCAGTTAAGCTCCGCCCCCGGCCGCGACAGGCGGAGCGCGGCAAACAGGCTGCCGGCGGCAAGACTGGCGACAAACCCGACCTTGACCCAGAACATCGGCAGCAGGAGCGCTTGACCGAGATCCTGGCGGACCTGCAGCAGCAGGAGCATGAGTAGGGTGGCACCCGCCGCGCCCCAGCCGACGGCAACCACGTAGCGCTGTGCCGCAGGCGGTTGCGCGACGGCTCCGGCGCCGGTTGCCAGCAGGGTGATCAGATCTTCAGTTTTCATGTGATGCCTCGTATCTTTGCTGCGAGTGCCTTCAGGCCTCGATGGACGCCAACCTTGATGGCTGACTCCGACATGCCGGTCATTTCGGCTGCTTCCCTAACTGACAATCCTTCCAGCTTGGTGTGCATGATCGGCAGGCGAAGCTGGTCGGGCAGGTCGGCCAGCAACTTGTTCAGATCCCGTCGCGCCTCGGCGGCATCCGAATCGGCCGTGGTGAATAGTTCCATGTCCTCCTCCAGCGGATCGTTCAACATCTCATGCCCGGCCCGCCGCCGGAACAGATCGACCAGCTTGTAGCGGGCAATGGCCTGCACCCAGGCCGACAACGGCTGAGCGCTATCGTAGGTATGGCGCTGGTTATGGACGGCAAGGAGCGTTTCCTGCACGAGATCCTCAATTTCGTCTGGCAAACTGACCAGGCGTCTGCGCAGGAAGGCGCGCAGATGCGCACTCAATTCCGTCAAAAACACCTGATAGGCGGCGTTGTCGCCGGCAAGACCGCGCACCAGCAGATCCTTCAGGCGATCTTCCCTGGCACGAAACCCTGCTTCTCTGTTTATTCGTTGCATTGATGCCTTTGGTTACATCAGCCGGGAAAAATACCTGCTGCCGTCACGGGAAAACAAATATTGCCCCAGCTTGTAACCAATCGCCACCTCCGCCCGAACTACCTTGCAGACACAACAGCAAAAGGGACCTCGCCAAGAGGCAAGCAATGGCCAACGACACCAATCTCATTCACCCACTCTGGGTGCGCCTGACGCATTGGATCAATGCGCTCGCCATCGTCATTCTGGCAACCAGCGGCTGGCGCATCTATGACGCGTCGCCCTTTTTCGCCTTGGAAATTCCCCGGGAGATTACGCTGGGTGGCTGGCTGGGCGGTGCCATTCAGTGGCATTTCGCCGCGATGTGGCTGCTCGTCGGCAACGGCCTGGTCTACCTGGCCGGCAATGTCATCAGTGTACGCCTGTGGCATAAATTCTTCCCGCTATCGCCGCGCGCCTTTTTCGCCGATATGCTGGCCGCCCTGAAAGGCAGCTTGTCGCATGCCGATTTGAGCCACTACAACATGGTGCAACGCGCCGCCTATTTGTTCGTGATGGTCGATTCGGTACTGCTCGTGCTGTCCGGCCTGGTCCTCTGGAAATCGGTGCAGTTCCCCATTTTGCGCGAACTGCTCGGCGGTTACGAAGCGGCGCGCCGCGAACATTTCCTGGCGATGGCCGCGCTGGTCGCCTTCGCCGGCATTCATCTGCTCATGGTGGCGCTGGTTCCCCGCACGCTGCTGGCCATGATCCGCGGCCGTTAGAGAGCAATCGACATGATCAGGAAACCTTCCCGGCAACTCGCCATCGATGGCGACCTCGTACTCAAGGACGCAACGAAGGAGATCGCTCGTCGCCTTGACCAGCCGACCCGGCGCGCCTTTCTGCAACGCTCGCTGAGCCTGGGCGGTCTGTCGCTGCTCAGCGGTTGCAGCCTGGTCGATGAAAGCAGCGTCGAGAACGCGCTGATGACAGTCTCCCGCTTCAACGACACGGTCCAGGCTTGGCTATTCGACCCCAACCGCCTGGCCCCGACCTATCCGGATTCGATGATCACCCGCCCCTTCCCGTTCAACGCCTACTACGGCGAGGACGAGATCCGCGAAGTAGACGAGGAAAGCTATCGCCTGGAAGTCACCGGCATGGTCGCCGACAAGCACGCCTGGACGCTGGCCGAGTTACGCGCCATGCCGCAGGCCGAGCAGATCACCCGCCATATCTGCGTCGAGGGCTGGAGTGCCATCGGCCAATGGGGCGGTGTGCCCTTCGCCGATTTCTTGCGTCGGGTCGGCGCCGATCTGAGCGCCAAATATGTCGGCTTCAAATGCGCTGATGACTACTACACCAGCATCGACATGCCGACCGCCCTGCATCCGCAAACGCTGCTGACGCTGACTTATGACAGCCAGCCCTTACCGCCGCGTTACGGCTTTCCGATGAAGCTGCGCATGCCAACCAAGCTCGGCTACAAGAACCCGAAACACATTCAAGCCATTTTTGTCACCAACACCTACCCCGGGGGCTACTGGGAAGACCAGGGGTACAACTGGTTCGGCGGCAGTTGAGCGATTGCGCACAACAGCCCTGAATAACCGGCATTCCTGCCACGATTTACCAACCACAACGGAGTCCACCATGAAAACGATCATTTCCAGCATTTTCGCCGCCTGTTTGATGCTTGCCGGCAGTACCGCTTTCGCCGACGACATGATGAAAAAAGACGCCATGGCCACCGACGGCATGGCCAAGGATGGCATGAAGAAGCCAATGGACAAGGACCATATGGCCAAAGACGGCATGAAAAAAGATGCCATGGCCAAGGATGGGATGAAGAAGGACGCCATGAAGAAAGACGGCATGGCCAAAGATGGGATGATGAAGGACGAAATGAAGAAGTAGTCGCCAATGGTGGGGTACAGCGCCGCAAGCTGGCCCCATCGACGTCCTGGCAAGCCAGTCCGCCGTACACAAAACGATACTGGCCGGCTGGCCAGGCACGGTGAATCAGGAGTGAATCATGACCTTTCTATCCCGTTCGACAAAAACGGGCCGGCTGGTACTGCTTGCCAGACTGGTCCTTGCCCTATTGATCCCCGTCCATGGCGCTTCGGCGATTGCCGAAAGCAAGGCGGATAACCCGACGACAAGCTTGCAGACCGCAGTTTTTGCCGGCGGCTGTTTCTGGGGCGTCGATGCGGTGTTCAAGCACGTCAAGGGCGTCGCCGGCGTCGAATCCGGATATGCCGGCGGCGCTGCCGACAAGGCCAGTTACGATGCGGTCAGCCGTGGCCGGACGGGCCATGCCGAAGCTGTTCGCGTTCGTTTCAATCCGGCGCAGGTTTCGTATCAGCAGTTGCTGCACGTGTTCTTTTTCGTCGCCCATGACCCGACACAACTCAACCGCCAAGGTCCGGATGTCGGCAGCCAATATCGTTCGGCGATTTTCTTCACCGATCCCGAGCAGCAAAAAGCGGCAACCGAGCAGCTCAAAAAGCTGACCGCGGAGCGCACTTTTGGCAAACCCGTCGTTACACAAATCGCTGCGCTGCAGCAGTTTCATCCCGCTGAACCGTATCACCAGAACTATCTGGCCCTGCACCCCAGCCAACCCTACATCGTGATCAACGACCTGCCCAAGATCGAGCATCTCCGGCGCCGGTTTCCGGATCTGTATCAATAGGCTCGCGGAAAGTCGCATGCTTGGCCCTGTCGCAGGTTCATTGCCGACGACTCAGGCATCGGCAGTGAGTTCCGCTACCAATCTGCGAGCCCAGCTGGCGAGATATGAGGCGGAGCTTGCCAGTTGGGAAAACTGCCCGTCGTGCAAAACCACCGAGGGGAAGGCCAAGATCGCCGAAATCGCGGGAAAGATCGGCGCTGTCAAACACCGCATGGAAGCTGCCGAGCTGTCAAAACAGGACGCCAGCCGGCTTCGCCCCAATCAAAATGAGGCACTCAACAGCGCGGCAGCTGTCGACTCGGCATCGCCTGCCAACGGCGTCGGCAGCCTGGTCAACGTCTATGCCTGATTGAGGGTACTGGCTGTAGCGCCAATTGATAGACGGCGAGCGCCCGTGACATCCCCTCACCATTGGTCGCTGGCAGTCCAATTGTTGCTGAAGGATTTAATCGGCTGCGACACCGAAAATCCAACCGAAACAAGCGCAACCAACCTTGTCCCCAATAGCCAAAATCGGCGAAAATCAAAGGTTCTTGGCATTTGCCCACAGCGCCTCCCATTTTCCCAAGGATTCTTCATGTCCAACCCCGAACAGCAAGCCCCGGTCCAGCAGGACGAAAACCAGCTCATCGCCGAGCGTCGCGCCAAACTGGCCGAGTGGCGAAAGTCCGGGAAAGCCTTCCCGAACGACTTCCAGCGCGAGAACACGGCGGCCAAGGTGATCGAGGGCTATGGCGAGAAATCAGCCGAGGAACTCGAAGCGCTGCCGATTGAGGTCAAGGTCGCCGGCCGCCTGATGCTCAAGCGGGTCATGGGCAAGGCATCATTTGCCACCATCCAGGATCTGTCGGGCCGCATCCAGATTTACGTGACGCGCGACCGCGTTGGCGAAGCGGTTTACGCTGATTTCAAGACCTGGGACCTGGGCGACATCATCGGCGTGCGCGGCATCCTGATGAAGACCAAGACTGGCGAACTATCCATTCAGGCCGCCGAAATCCGCCTGCTGACCAAGTCGCTGCGCCCACTGCCCGACAAGTTCCACGGCCTGGCCGACCAGGAAATGAAGTATCGCCAGCGTTACGTCGACCTGATCATGAACGAGGAAACCCGCTTCACCTTCCGTGCCCGTTCGGCCATCGTCGCCTCGATCCGCAACTACATGACCGGCCACGGCTTCATGGAAGTCGAAACGCCGATGATGCACCCGATCCCCGGCGGCGCCTCGGCCAAGCCTTTCGTCACCCATCACAACGCGCTCGACATGCAGCAGTTCCTGCGTATCGCCCCGGAGCTGTACCTTAAACGCCTCGTCGTCGGCGGTTTTGAAAAAGTTTTCGAAATCAACCGTAATTTCCGCAATGAAGGCTTGAGCCCGCGGCACAACCCGGAATTCACGATGATGGAATTCTACGAGGCCTATGCCAACTACCACACGCTGATGGACTTCACCGAAGGCCTGCTCCGCCACGCTGCGCACGAAGCTCTGGGCAAGGAGGTCTTCATTTACCAGGGCCGCGAACTCGACCTCTCCAAGCCCTTCCATCGCCTGACCATCTGCCAGGCCATCCAGCGTCAGCATCCGGAATTCACCAACGCCGAATTGGCCGATGCCGAGTTTCTCAAGGCCAAGATCAAGGCCTTTGGCGAGCCGGTCAAGCCGGGCGGCCTTGGCAGCCTGCAACTGCAGTTGTTCGAAGCCTGCGCCGAAGCGCAGTGCTGGGAACCGACCTTCATCATCGACTATCCGGTTGAAGTCTCGCCGCTGGCCCGTGCCTCGGATACCGATCCGGAAATTACCGAGCGTTTCGAGCTGTTCATCGTCGGCCGGGAAATTGCCAACGGGTTCTCCGAGCTGAACGATGCCGAAGACCAGGCGGCGCGCTTCCAGGAGCAAATGAAGGCCAAGGATGCCGGCGATGAGGAAGCGATGTATTACGACGCCGATTTCATCCGCGCGCTGGAATACGGGCTGCCGCCGACTGGCGGTTGCGGCATCGGCATCGATCGGCTGATCATGCTGCTCACCGACGCTGCCGCCATTCGCGATGTCATCCTGTTCCCCTCCATGCGCCCCGAGTGATGCGTGGCTGCGCTTGCCAACTCGACGTTGCCGACGACCTTGCATAGCTTGCTATGCGGCGGCCGTCGGCGCCTTGATTTGGCTGCGCTCGCTCACGCATCGGGTTTTCCCGGTAATTTCTGATGCAAATTCGTCAGCTTCAAGTCGCTTGCGACCAACTGCAGGATCGTCTGCTTCTGCGCATCTCGACGCAGGACGACGAGGAATACCGGATCTGGCTGACCCGGCGTTTCTTGCGCGAACTATGGCCGCACCTGTCGCGGCTGGCTGGGAAGCAGTCGGCTGCAACGCCAATTGTTGGCGATCTTCCCGGCGACGACGCGGTCAACTTTGACGAGCTTTTTTCCGACCAAAACGCCACCTTTCCGCTCGGTTCGACGCCCCTACTTAGCAGTGAAGTCAAGGTCGACACCCTGAGCGACGGCACGTTTAACCTGAGTTTCCGCGAAGGCCGGGAACGCAGCTTCCAACTTGCGCTCGATGGCGATCTGCTGCAAACCCTGTGCGCCATGCTGCGCGCCGGCGCCGAGCACGCGCAATGGAATCTGGGGCTCGACGATGCCCCGGCAACAGCGAGCACACCGCCAAACTTAGACCGTTACTCGCGCCTGCATTAGTGCAAAAACTGCAGCCCGCCAAGCTTGAATTCGTCGCCCATGGCACGCCCTATTCGGCTGCTTTCGACGATGTCTATCACTCCGCCCACGGCGGCCCGACGCAGGCCCGGCATGTTTTTCTCGGCGGCAACGAACTGCCGCAACGCTGGCAGGGGCGCGACCGTTTCGTCATTCTCGAAACCGGCTTCGGCACCGGGCTGAACTTCCTCGCCACCTGGCAAGCCTGGCGCGCCGACCCGCAGCACTGCCGGCGCCTGCATTTCATTTCCTGCGAAAAATTCCCGTTGACCGTGGCAGACCTCGTCACCTGCCAGCAAGCCTGGCCGGAATTCGGCGACCTCGCGGCGGCGCTGCAAAAACACTGGCCGCCGCTGGTCCCCGGTCTGCATCGCCTGCACTTTGCCGGCGGCCAGGTTACGCTGACCCTGCTCTTCGGCGACGCCACGACCCATCTGCGCGCCGTCGACGCCTCAGTCGACGCTTTCTTTCTCGACGGCTTTTCGCCCGCCAAAAACCCCGAACTGTGGTCGCCGCAATTCTGCAAAGGCCTCGCCCGGCTGACCGCACCGGGCGCCACGCTGGCCACCTGGTCGGTTGCCGGGCACGTCCGCCAAGCGCTGAAAGACGCCGAATTCGACGTCGAAAAGCGCCCCGGCTTTGCCGGCAAGCGGCAGATGCTGGTCGGCCGCTTCCGTTCGCGCCGGCCGGATCGTCACCTCGCGCCGAGCGATCGCCGGGCCATCGTCATCGGCGCCGGCATTGCCGGCAGCACCACGGCCTACGCGCTGGCCGCCGCCGGCTGGCAGGTTACCGTGCTCGAGCAGGCCGCCGCCCCGGCCACCGGCGCCTCAAGTAACCTGGCCGGCATGCTGCGTCCGCTGCCCAGCGCCGACGACAACCGCCTGTCACGCCTGACCCGCGCCGGCTTCCTCGCCACTCGCGCCCTGCTCGCCGGCCTGCCCGGCGCTCGCTGGTCGCCCTGCGGCGTACTGCATCTGGCGCGCGAAGCGGAGCACGAAGCGCAGCAAAAGCGCGCCGTCGAACAACTCGGCCTGCCGCCCGAGCTCCTCCGGTTCGTCGACAGGGAAGAAGCCAGCCAATTGCTCGGCCAACCGGTGACTATCGGCGGCTGGTGGTTCCCGAATGGCGGCTGGGTCCAACCGCCCTCGGTTTGCCAGGCCGCACTGGCTGCTTTTCCCGAAAAAATCACGACCCGCTTCAATGCTACGGTCAACCGGATAAATCAGGTAAAAACGCGGCCAAAAACGGAATGGCAAGCGCTTGATGCAGCCGGCAACATTCTGGCCGAAGCCCCGGTCCTGGTCATGGCCAGCGGTGCCGCCGCCCCCAATTTCGAGCAATTCGCCTGGCTCCCCCAACGTTCCGGCCGCGGCCAGGTCAGCCATCTGCCAGCGGTCGCCAGCCTGCCGCTCAAGGCCGTGCTCTTCCAGGTCGGCTACGCCGTTCCGGCCATCGACGGCACGCAGCTGATCGGCGCCTCGCTATCCTACGAAGACGACGAAGCAGCCGAGCGCGAATCCGACCACGCCGACAACCTGGCCCGCCTGCGCCTGACCCTGCCCGACTTCGCCGCCGGCCTCGACCCGGCCGCGCTGCACGGCCGCGTCGGCTTCCGCCCGATGTCGCCGGACCGCCTGCCCATCGTCGGCGCCGTGCCGGATACCCTGGCCGCCACACCCAACACGCGGCTGCACAACATCCCGCGCCTGCCCGGCCTGTGGTGTGTCCAGGGCTTTGGTGCGCGCGGCATCGTATGGTCGGCGCTGATGGCCGACCTGCTGCTCAGCCAGATCGAAGGCGAACCGCTGCCGCTGGAGCGCGACCTCGTCGATGCCCTCGACCCCGGCCGCTTCATGATCAAGGCGGCGCGCCAATCGGGCGCCGATGATGAGCGCGGCACGTAGGGCGGACAACGCCTGCTAAACTTCGTATTTTTACCCGCAAAAACAAAGAGAGAGACACGCATGAAGATCGAAACCATCGCCGTCCATGGCGGCTATTCGCCCGACCCGACGACCAAGGCCGTCGCCGTCCCCATCTACCAGACGACCTCCTACGCCTTCGACAGCACCCAGCACGGCGCCGACCTGTTCGACCTCAAGGTCGCCGGCATGCGGTGGTCCCGGTCGTTTGGACAGCCACCGGGCAGGAATAAGCTAAGGCCGG
>NZ_JAVHPH010000205.1:0-3827 GCF_036170495.1 Azonexus sp. | reverse complement strand
TGATCGAAGCCAGCTGGGCGATTTTTCGCTTGAACAGCGTCTCCGACCAGCCTTTGAGATCCTTCTGCAAGGACTTGGCGATCCACGGCTCGCGCCCGGAAAAGCCTTCGGGAGCAAAGAGATTTTCGAGATTCCAGAAAGCGACGAGAGCGGACATGTTGGACTCCTGCGAAAGGGCCCGAGGCGATCAAACCGCGACCGGCAAGAATTTCAGTCTAATCAGCAAGCGCCAAAATTACCAAGTCATTTTCCGCCGGGGCGGGCGTCGCCACCGGTTTCAATTTTGGCCATTTTTTCCGGTTGACCGTGGGCTGCTGCGGTCAACCGGAAAAAATGGCTGAATTTGGCATGTCACCGCCCGGCGGCTGCTTTCCTCAGGCCACTTCCGCCCGGTTGCGCCCGGCGTCCTTGGCTTTGTAAAGCAGGTCATCGGCCAACCGAAAAAGCGCCTTGATCTGGCCCATGGCGTGGGGAAAGCAGGCGGCACCGAGGGAAATGGTGACGACAGCGGCGGCCCCGTTTTTTTCATGGGGAATGCCCAGGGCGGCCACCGCCTCGACCAGGCTGGCCGCCACACCGGCGTGCACGCCCGGCGCGGCGTCGGGAATAATCACCGCGAACTCCTCGCCGCCATAGCGGGCGACAAAAGACCCGGGCGCCGTGCGGTCGTCGTTGATCAGCTGAATCTGCTCACCGAGGCAGGCGGCAATCGCCCTCAGACAATCGTCGCCGGCCTGGTGGCCGTAGTGGTCGTTGTATTTCTTGAAATTATCGACGTCGATCATCAACAGACTGAACGGCTTATCTGATTGTCGTGCCCGCTCCCAGGCGATGTCGACCTGCATGTCCATGGCGCGGCGATTAAGCAGGCCGGTCAAGCCATCGCGATTGGCCTGATCCTGAAGTTTGCCGTTGGCCAGGCACAGGCGGGTGCGCAAGGCGGCGATCCGCGACATGGCCTTCATCTTCGCCTGCAGGACGTTTTCCGGAACGGTTTTCGACATGAAATCGTCGCCCCCCGCTTCGATGGCCGTCACCAGGTTAGTGTCGGTGTCGGTCGCGGTGACGAAGATAATCGGTGTCCAGGCCCATGGTTCCATGCCCTCCTGGGCACGAATCCGGGTCGTTACCTCAAAGCCGTTCATGCCCGGCATCTCGATGTCCATGAGGATCAGATCGAAGTTTTCCGCCTGGAAAAATTCAAGCGCAATCTCGCCATTGATCGCATGCTTGACCTCATAGCCAAAAGATTCCAGTCGCGCCCGCATGACCATGGCAATCGCTCGCGAATCGTCCACCAGCAGTATCTTCATTCGCCCCCCTGCACGCTATTGCAAACCGCGCAGTGTACTCCCCTGCGCGACAGACCTTGAGCCGGAAAGCCCATTCGGCCTCATCGAATGACCACTACCAGCCGCTTTTCTCCCGATTCACCGGCGTGGCGCCGGGCTGAAAAAACGGAGCCAGATGAATCCGAGCCCGCCCGCCGCCAGCGACGCCAAAAGGATGGCCATTTTCGACGAATTGATGAGGCTCGGACTATCGTGAAAAGCCAGGTTGGTAATGAAAATGGACATCGTGAAACCGATGCCGCCGAGCAGGCCGGCACCCAAAAGGTGACATCGCTTGAGATCGCCCGGCAGGGCACAGAGCCCGACCGCCACGGCGAGCAGGCTGGCCACGAAAATACCCAGCGGCTTGCCGAGAACGAGACCACCCAGAATGCCCAGGCTGTTGCTCGACCACAGATCCTGCTGCCAACCTGCCGAAATGACGATCCCCGTATTGGCCAAGGCAAAAATCGGCAGGATCAGAAACGCCACCGGTTTGTTCAACGCATGTTCCAGGCGGTGCGACGGAGAGGTGTCATCTTCCGCCCGGCCGGCGAACGGAATGGCAAAGGCCAGCAAAACCCCGGCGATGGTCGCATGCACGCCCGATTTGAGCATCAGGCCCCACATCAGTGCGCCGCCCAGCAGATAAGGCAGCAGCGCCATGACGCGCAGGCGATTGAGAATGACCAACAAGCCAAATACGGCAAATGCCGCGAGCAAATAGCCGGGCGAGAACTGCGTCGTATAAAAAACAGCGATGACAACAATCGCCCCCAGATCGTCCATGACCGCCAGCGCCGTCAGGAAAACCTTGAGCGAAGCCGGTACCCGACCACCGAGCAGGGCCAGCACGCCGAGCGCGAAAGCAATGTCGGTGGCCATTGGAATCCCCGCCCCGGCCTGCGTCGGCAGCTCGGCATTGAGCGCGTAGTGAATGCCCGCCGGGACAACGATGCCACCCGCCGCGGCAATGATCGGCAGCAATGCCTTGCGAAAATTCGACAGCTCGCCGACATAGAGCTCACGCTCCAGTTCCAGCCCGACAAACAGGAAAAACACCGCCATCAACGCATCGTTGGCCCAATGCTCAAGACTCAGCCCGACCACCTTGACCTGCCAGAAACCCAGATAAGCCGGCCCGAAGGCGGAATTGGCGACGAGCAGCGAGAGGATCGTGCAGAAAATCAGGACGATACCGCTCGATTTTTCCGATTCGAAAAAACGGTTGAAGGTGCTGGAGAGCGTTGTCTGAAGAGGGGTCATATTGGGCCGAAGGGACAGGACTACACACCGTGCGCAGGCGTCACGGCTGAACGGATTTTACAAGGTAATTTTGGTGCCTGAGCTGGAACGTGCGACACCATCAAGCAGCTTGATGAAATTCCGTTTCGGCTTGAACTGCACGTGCAATTCCGCCAGGTAGTCGCCAAATTCGGATAGCTGTGCCGGCGTTTTCATCAAGCCACCGACCTTGCGAATCAGTTTGATTGCCTCATCGTAAGCAGCGTTCTTGGTCTGCTCGACGATGAGCGGCACCACCCGACGGTAGAGACTGATCGCATCGCTTGGCCGACCAGATTCCAGCTTCCCAGCCAGGGTGATCAGCAGGCTGCGATCACAGATTCCTTTGTGCGCGACCGACCAGGCAGCATCGAGGTCCTCCTCCCACAAGGCGATCTGCAGGCGCAACGAATAGTTGGGAAGCGACGGTTTCGGCTTCCATCGGTTGGTCGTCGCTGCCTCGTGCGCAACGACCGTGTCGACCTTGATCAATGCGCGCTCCCGTTGCATCGGCCAGGTATCGAGCTGGTCGGCGACATCATGCAGCTTGATGTAGTGTTCGAGAACCGGGCGTTCCTCGAACTGAATCCAGGTGAGTTGCAGCGCCTCGTCATGCCGTTTGCGCTTGAGGTAGGCCGCCACCAAAAAATCGCGCAAGCGGTTGTCGGGACACTCGGGAAACGCCTTCAGGCCGCGCTCCGCCCAGTCCAGCGCCTTGTCCGACTGACTGGCCTTGGACAATATCTCGGCGATCTCAAGATAGCGGTAGCCGGATGAAAGATCCCGCGACTTGATCGCCACCAGCTCCTCGATGTCGCCGCTCGCCTTGGCCAGTTGCTCCATGATGCGGGTGATCCGGTATCGATTGTCATCGTGGCCGTCCAGACTGTCGCGTGGCTTGATCTTGCGCCACGCCGCCTCGGCCAGCTCACGGTAGCGACGCAGGCCTTCTTCGCCGAGGACATCGTGGTAGGTGGCAGCATCGAAGCTCCATACATTGAACGGCAGCGTGGTTTCAAGCCGGAAAAGGCGCTCGGCCAGTCCGCCAGGTTCCGGCCGAGTCATGGCGCTGGGCCACGTCCACTAACAGCGCGATCAAGGTTTCCGGTGCTTGCGTGGTCAGGTACTCCTTGATGTCTTGCCATGGATCGCGCCGGTTCTTCTTGCCGGGCGCCGCCCCCGGTTGCGCCGCCGCGGCATTTTCAGCCAGCC
>NZ_JAVHPH010000204.1:0-3831 GCF_036170495.1 Azonexus sp. | reverse complement strand
GCCGTCCAGCCGCCAGAACGTTTCCGGCGTTGATAATGTACGCGTGGTCGCAAATACCCAGCGTCTCACGGACGTTGTGGTCAGTAATCAGGACGCCGATTCCGCGCTCCTTGAGAAAACGGATAATTTTCTGGATTTCGAGCACAGCAATTGGATCGACGCCGGCAAATGGCTCGTCAAGCAGAATGAAGCGCGGATTGGTCGCCAGCGCGCGGGCGATTTCGACGCGCCGCCGCTCGCCGCCCGACAGGGCCGAGGCATTGACGTGGCGGACATGGCTGACGTGCAGTTCGGCGAGCAGGCCCTCGAGGCGATCGTTCAGCTCGGCTTCGGGCAAATTGAGCAGTTCAAGGATGGCCCGGATGTTTTCCTCGACGTTAAGCTTGCGGAAAACCGAGGCTTCCTGCGGCAGATAGGAGAGGCCAAGCCTGGCCCGGCTGTGCATCGGCAGATGAGTCAGACGATTGTCGTCGATATAGACTTCGCCGCCATCAGCCGCGACCAGCCCGACGATCATGTAAAAACAGGTGGTCTTGCCAGCACCGTTCGGGCCGAGCAGGCCGACAACTTCGCCGGACTTGACCTCGAAGGAGACATCTTCGACGACAGTGCGCGCCTTGTAACGCTTCTTGAGATTGTGTGCCGAGAGTTTGGCTGCCGGCATGTTCATTCATCCACTCCCTGCATGGCGCGCCGGATGGCGTCGTTGGAAAAACCACGATATTGCAGGAAACGCATCTGTTTGCCACGCTCTTCGGCAGTTTCCGGCGGTCGACCGAATTTTTTGGCCCAAATGACCCGGCAACGCTCGGTTTCATCACCGGCTTCGGGCAGTGCCGTGGCGATGTCGGCATCGCTGACGCCTTGCTGGCGCAATTCCTGGCGCAGTCGCGCATCGCCGTAACGTCTTCCCCGCGCGGCAACCCGCTGCGTGGCATAACGACAGTCGGAAAGCAGGCGTTCGGCCTGCAGTGCGTCGAGCACCGCCGACAGCTCCTCTGCCGATTCGGCGTGCGGTGCAAGCTTGGCCTGCAAGCCGGCCCGGCTGTAATCACGCCGGGTCAGCAGTTGCAGGGCGCGGACGCGCAGGTCAGGCATCGGCCTTGGCTGCCTTGACTGGCTTGATAACGGTCGTGCTGGCAGCCTCGCGGATACCGGCTTCGATTTCCTGCGAGATTTCCGGGTGTGCCTTTAGGAATTCACGGGCATTGTCCTTGCCTTGGCCGATTTTTTCGCCCTTGTAGGCATACCAGGCGCCGGATTTTTCGACCAGCTTGTGGGCGACGCCCATTTCGACCACTTCGCCCTGACGGGAAATGCCTTCGCCGTAGAGGATGTCGAAAATGGCTTCGCGGAAGGGCGGGGCGACCTTGTTCTTGACGACCTTGACCTTGGTTTCGCTGCCGATGACTTCGTCGCCTTTCTTGATTGCGCCGATGCGGCGGATGTCGAGGCGAACCGAAGCGTAGAACTTGAGGGCATTGCCGCCGGTCGTCGTTTCCGGCGAGCCGAACATGACACCGATCTTCATGCGGATCTGGTTGATGAAGATGACCAGCGTGTTGGTCTTCTTGATGTTGGCGGTGAGTTTGCGCAGGGCCTGGCTCATCAGGCGGGCGTGCAGACCGACCATCTGGTCGCCCATTTCGCCTTCGATTTCAGCGCGTGGGGTGAGGGCGGCGACCGAGTCGATGACGATGATGTCGACCGAGCCGGAACGGACCAGCATGTCGGCGATTTCGAGGGCCTGTTCGCCGGTATCGGGCTGCGAGATGAGCAGCTCGCCGACATTGACGCCGAGCTTCTGGGCATATTGCGGATCGAGCGCGTGTTCGGCGTCGATGAAAGCGGCGACACCACCAAGCTTTTGCATTTCGGCAACGACCTGCAGGCAGAGGGTAGTCTTGCCGGAGGATTCCGGGCCGTAGATTTCAACGACGCGGCCGCGCGGCAGGCCGCCGACGCCGAGCGCGATGTCCAGACCGAGCGAGCCGGTGGACACGACCTGGATGCCTTCGTCGATTTCGGCGTCGCCCATCTTCATGATGGAGCCTTTGCCAAACTGCTTTTCGATCTGTTGCAGCGCTGCGGCGAGCGCCTTTGCCTTGTTATCGTCCATGGTGTTACCTCGGAAATTTGAGCGGATTATGGCACAGGGGCCAAAGATGGAATAGAAATTGCTGAGTTTGATCGACAGGCTGATTGTTGCGGATATGCCATCGGCAGCCATCAATTTCACTGATTACACGGAGCAGACGAGGTATATTCCCAGCCCACTCTGTCTTAACCTAAATACTGTGTATAAATACAGTACATTTACCATGGCCGCTTGGCAAGAAAATTCTGCATTCAAATCAAGGCTCGGCAAGCTGCTGTTCTGCATTTGGCTGGCCGTCAATGCGCCGCAGAGTTTCGCCAAACCAGCGCCGTGGTACTGGTGGGCGAGCAGGTCGACCGACCACCGGGTCTGCGCGCAGACCTCGCCCGGCGCCGGCTGGTTTCGCGAGAGCACGGCGTTCAGGGACAGCGGCTGCAGTATCCGGGTGCAGCCATTTTGACGGCCTATTGTCCGTCGCCGGACAATGGCCTTTCCGTCATTTACGTCGATAACGAAATCATCGTTGTCGATAAGCCGGCCGGGCTGCTCTCCGTCCCGGGGCGCGGGGAGGGCATGGACGATTGCCTGGCGTCGCGCGTTCAAGCCCGTTATCCCGATGCGCTGATTGCCCACCGCCTCGACATGTCGACTTCCGGCCTGCTCGTTCTGGCGCGCGGTGCGGAAATGCACCGGCAGCTATCGCGCTTCTTCCGCGAGCGCCAGATCGACAAACGTTACGTCGCCGTCGTTTACGGGCAAATGGCGGAGGAAAGCGGCGAGGTTGAGTTGCCGCTCATCTGCGACTGGCCGAATCGGCCGCGGCAGAAGGTCGATTTCGAGATCGGCAAGCCGTCGCTGACCCGTTTTCGCGTCGTCAGCCGCGACCCGGACGCCAATACAACGCGGGTCGAACTGGAACCGGTGACCGGTCGCTCGCACCAGTTGCGCGTCCATATGGCCTCGCTTGGTCACCCGATTCTCGGCGACGATCTTTATGGTGGCGAGGCGACGGCGCTGGCCGATCGACTGCTGCTGCACGCCATGGATTTGGGCCTGTTTCACCCGTTGACCGCAGCAGCCATCCAATTTCATTCCGACGCCCCGTTTTGACGCGGCGAAACGGCGCAACGACCGTATAATTTTCGCGTTTTGAACCTTTTTTCCGGTTGACCGCAGGATCATGCTGATCTGGTTCGTCGTCCTCTACCTGATGGTGTCCATCGGCATCGGCCTGTTTGCCGCGACCCGCGTCCATAGCGCCAAGGATTTCGCCGTCGCCGGCCGCCATTTGCCGCTGCCCGTCGTCACCGCCACCGTCTTCGCCACCTGGTTCGGGGCCGAAGCCGTCTTCGGCGTCTCCGCCACCTTCGTCAAGGATGGCCTGACCGGCGTTGTCGCCGACCCGTTTGGCTCGTCGATGTGCCTGATCATCGCCGGCGTCTTCTTCTCGCGGAAGCTCTACAAGCTCAACATCCTGACGCTGGGCGACTATTTCCGCCTGCGTTACAACCGCACGGTCGAGGTGCTGACCACGCTGTGCATCGTCGCCAGCTACCTCGGCTGGGTATCGGCCCAGATCAAGGCGCTCGGGCTGGTCTTCAACGTTGTCACCGCCGGCTATGTCAGCCAGACGGCGGGCATGGTCCTCGGTGCCGCCATCGTTCTCACCTACACGACCTTCGGCGGCATGCTCTCGGTGGCCATCCTCGATTTCGTCCAGATGGGCGTCATCA
>NZ_JAVHPH010000203.1:0-3837 GCF_036170495.1 Azonexus sp. | reverse complement strand
TGACCAGCGGCATGATCAGGTCGCCGACGATGGAATCGACGATCTTGCCGAAGGCACCACCGATGATGACGCCGACCGCCAAATCCATCGCGTTACCCTTGACGGCGAACTCCTTGAACTCCTGAATCATTCCCATTTTTTTCTCCCGTGGAGTGTGTTTTTGATGCGGCGATTATTTGCTTTGTCGCGCCGACAGGTCAAGCAATTTTCATATTTTCAGGTTTCATTACAAAGCTTTACAGAGCCTCTCGGCGGCAGCCTTCAGCGTACTTTCCTGCTTGGCGAAACAGAAGCGTACAACATGGTCGTCGCGACCGTCGGCATAAAAACCCGAGACCGGGATGACAGCGACGCCGACTTCGCGCGTCATCCATTCGGCAAACGCCCGGTCGGGCAACTCCGAGATGCGGTCGTAGCGTGCCAACTGGAAATAGGTGCCGCGACAAGGCAGCAACTCGAACGGCGTGGCGGCCAGCAACTGCCGAAAGAAATCCCGCTTTTCCTGGTAGAAAGCGGCCAGCCGAAGATGGCGGTCGGCATCCTGCATGTACTCGGCGAGCGCCAGTTGCGACGGCGTGTGCACGGTGAACACGTTGAACTGGTGCACCTTGCGGAACTCGGCCATGAGCGCCGCCGGGCCGACGACGTAACCGATTTTCCAGCCCGTGATGTGGTAGGTCTTGCCAAAACTCGAAACGACGATGCTGCGCGCCGCCAGCTCGGGATCGGCGCACAGGCTGGCGTGCGGCTCGCCATCGAACAGGATGTGCTCGTAGACCTCGTCGGAGAGTACGACGATGTTGGTCCCGGCGATCAATTTGGCGAGTTTTTCCCGGTCGACCGTAGACAACAGGCTGCCCGTCGGGTTGTGCGGCGAATTGACAATGATCATCCGCGTCTTCGGCGTGATCAGGCCGGCCACCTGCGCCCAGTCCGGGACGTAATCGGGGAAGCTCAACTGGGCGTAGACCGCCGTGCCACCAACCGTTTCGATGGCCGGCACGTAGGAATCGTAGACCGGCTCGAAGACAATCACCTCGTCGCCCGGCCGCACGAAGGCGGCGATGGCCGTAAAGATGGCCTGCGTCGCCCCGGCCGTCACGGTGACTTCCGACTCGACGTCGTAGCGCACGCCATAGAGCGCCGCGACCTTATCGACGATGGCCTGGCGCAACTCCGGCATGCCGGCCATCGGCGCGTACTGGTTGCGGCCGGCCAGCATGTGACGATGCACGGCATCGAACAGCGCCGGCTCGGCCTGAAAATCGGGGAAGCCCTGCGACAGGTTGACCGCCCCGCATTCGGCCGCCAGGCGGCTCATGACGGTAAAGATGGTCGTCCCCATCGCGGGGAAGCGGGAGTCGATACGGATAGACGTTTGCATAGGCACGCGACTTACAGCTTGGCAGCCATCGTCTGCAGGGTATCGAGGCGACCGAGCAAGGTGTCGAGAACGGCCATGCCTTGCGTCAATTCCTCGACATTGGAAAGGCTTTGATTGACTTGCACATGCTCCCGCTCGGCATCCGCGTTCATTTGGCGGATCTGGACCGAAGCAGCTTCGCTGGTCTCGATCAGGGTGTTGATGGCAGCAAGCGTTTCCCCGGCGATGCCGCGGATCTTGGCTATCGTCTGCACCGCCTCGCGGATGCTCGATGCCGTCTCGTCGGCCTGCTTTTTGGCGGATTGGGCGAGCTTGCGCACCTCGTCGGCAACCACGGCAAAACCGCGCCCTGCCTCGCCGGCCCGGGCCGCCTCGATGGCGGCGTTGAGCGCCAGCAGATTGGTCTGGTCGGCAATCGCGCTGATGCCACCGGTAATCGAGCTGATGGCACAGGATAGCCGCTCAAGATCGTCCAGCCCGGCGCCGAGGCTGGCCTGGGAATGTTGCGAAGACTTGGCCGAGGCGCCGACCGAATTCATCAGGCTCATCGCCTGCGAAAGGGTCGCCGTCTGCTGGCGGAAACCGCTGGCCAGCAGGGGCAACTGATCGATCACCGGCTGCACCGAACGCTCGTAGCTGACCACCCGGTCGACCATGCCGCGCTGCATGCCGTTGAGCGTTTCCCAGCGCTGCAGCGCGCGCTGGGTGTAGTGCATGGAAAACGCCGCATAGCCAACCGGGAAAGCGCTCATGAAGGCGTCGCGGTAGGTCGCCGAGTCGCGGAAGAAGACCAGCGCCGACAGCGTCTGATTGATCGGTATGCCCAATATCTCGCCGAAAGTCGAGAACCCGGCGGCCGGCGTATCAGCAAAGAAAGCGGCGCGCCCGAGCACGCCGGCATTGCCGACTCGACGCAGGACGCAATCGTTGAGCAGCATGGCCTGCGGTGCGCCCTTCCCGTTGAGGAAAGTCTGCCAGTCGCGCTGGGTGGTCTCGACAAAGTCGGTGACCTTGAGGAGATGCAGGCAATCGCCGAACTCGATGTCGCAGAAAAACGAGGTCTTGTCGGCGCCCAGGGCCGCTACCGAGCGAATGAACATTTCGCCATCGACCGAAACGGCAAACGTGTGGCCAGCCAGGCGCTTTTCGACTTCGGTCTCCGGGCAACCAAAATGGGCCGCCAGGGCACTCAGGAAACCGGTCGTCTGGCCATCTTCGGCAAAAACGCTGCTCACCGTTCGGGCCACCGGGTCGGCATCGGCGATCAGCCAGCTCTTGCCGGCGGGCACGAAATTCTGTGACTTGAACGGCGAGAAACGAATACCCGGCTTGACCTTGCAGAAAATCAGCATGGCCCGTCCGGTCAGCGTCCGCTGGCCGTCGTGCATATAGGTGCCGGAGAAATCGAGCTTGCCGCCGGCCGAGCCGCCAATCGCCAGGCAGGGGAAGCGTTTGCTCTCGTACCAGGCGCGCATCAGGAAGCCCTCCGACGCCGACAGGCCGTCGCAAAAGATCAGGGCAAACGTATCCTGGGCGTTGATCGGAAACGAAGGATTGACGCTCTTCAGCTCCCGCGCAATATGCGCCACGCGCTCACCGACGGTAGTCCCCTGCCCCAGCTTGAGATCGATGGTCACCAGTTCGCAACGCTCGACAATCTCGTCGGAAAGCCACAGGAAACTGCCTTCCCGGTCATGCGTATCGGCTCCGCAATACGTCGTCGCCCCGCCGCTGCACAGGGCGCCATTCGACGACAGCGCGGCAAATACGGTGTTCCCGGCGGCCGGCGAGGCGACAGCGCGCGCCAGGCCATCGGCCACGCCTTGAAAAGCCGCATGCGGGGGAACAAAGCCGATGAAAAGTCCGCCCCCGGCATCGGGCAAGCCGAGTGCCTGCCGGTTGGCGGGAAGCCGGTCCGCGTTGAAGCGACCGGACAAGGCCTGCGCGGTTGATGTGGATGCCTTGCCAGTCGACACTTCGGCAGGTCTGGACTTGAGAAATGAAAACATCGACAGCTCCTCAGAATGGAGAGCCGAGCAACAACTCGGCTAGCGTTTTCGACAATTTTCGCAACTATAGCTGAACGGCAACTACATCGGGTTTTGCGGTTCGCCGAGAGCACGGAGCCGGGAAAGTGCTGAATCCGTGCCAAACAAGCAGCGGTCTGCAAAAAGGTTTAGTATTACATCCGTTATAACAGCATCGGAACCCAAGCATGTTCGCACTCAAACTGACCCAGATCGGCAATTCGGTGGGGGTTGTGCTGCCCAAGGAAGCCTTGGCCATGCTGCATGTAGACAAAGGCGATACGGTTTATCTCGTCGAGTCTCCTGAAGGCTTTTCGATGACGCCCTACGATCCGGAAGTTGCCCGCCAGGTCGAAGCCGGCCGCGACTTTATGCGCGAATTCCGCGACACCTTCCACGAACTCGCCAAGTAGCATGTTCACCTGG
>NZ_JAVHPH010000202.1:0-3843 GCF_036170495.1 Azonexus sp. | reverse complement strand
AGATGCTGCTCGAAAACGCCGGCCGCGTCCTGACCCGCACCCAGCTCGAACAATCGGTCTATGGCTGGCGCGACGAGCCGGACAGCAACGCCCTCGAAGTGCACATCCACCACCTGCGCAAAAAGCTCGGTGGCGACCTCATCCGCACCCTGCGCGGCGTCGGCTACACCATCCCCAAATGAGCGGCCAAGCCACCGTCTGGTTCTCGCTGCGCCGCCGCCTGCTCGGCCTGCTGCTCGGCGGCGTCGCTGCAGCCTGGCTGGTCACCATGGTTTTCAGCTACATCGACGCCCACCATAAAGTCGACGAACTATTCGACGCCCAACTGAGCCAGGCCGCCCAGACCCTGCTCGCCCTGGCCAGCCACGACGAGGGCGAGGACATCGAAGATCTTGGCGACGCCACGCACAAATACCAGCGCCGCATGCGTTTCCAGATCTGGCGGGCCGACGGCACGCTGCTCATGCGCTCCAAAAATGCCCCGAAATTGCCGTTGACCGTGGAAACCGGCTTTTCCGAAACCCGCCTCGGCGATGACGGCCACTGGCGCCACTTCAGCCAATGGAATGACGACCACAGTCTCCAGGTCCAGGTTAGCGAGAACCACCATCTCCGCGACGAGTTGATCGGCCACATTGCCTGGCGCCTACTCTTCCCGGCGCTCTTCGGCCTGCCGCTGATCGGCCTCTGGGTCTGGCTTGCCACCCGACGCGGCTTCGCCGCCCTGGATGGCATCGCCGACCAGATCGCCAGCCGCCACCCGCAGCAGTTGCAACCACTGCACCCCGCTGCCGCCCCGGAAGAAATCCGTACCCTGCTCGAAGCCCTCAACGGCCTCTTCCGGCGCGTCGAACACACCATCGAAGCCGAACGCCGCTTCACCGCCGATGCCGCCCACGAACTGCGCACCCCGCTCGCCGCCCTGCAAGCCCAATTGCAGGTCGCCCAGCGGGCCCGCGACAACGACGAACGCGACCGCTCGCTGAACCAATTGCAAAGCGGCCTGACCCGCGCCGCCCACCTCGTCGACCAGATGCTGCACCTGGCCCGCCTCGACCCCGAATCCGGCCTGCCCGCCCCCCAAGCCGTCGATTTGGGCAAACTGGCAGAAGCAGTCTGTGCCGACCTCGGCCCGCAGATTCTCGCCAAAAATATCGATTTCGACCTCGCCGCCAACCCTGACAGTCAAGTGACCGGGCAAGCCGAATGGCTAGGGGTGCTGATCCGCAACCTCGTCGATAACGCCGTTCGCTACACGCCGAAAGGCGGTCAGGTGCGCGTCGGGATTGTTCGGGACCAGCGCTGCGTCCGCTTATCGGTCGCCGATAGCGGCCCGGGCATACCCGTCGACGAACGCGAATCCGTACTGCGCCGCTTCCACCGCCTCAATCAGGGCAACCAGCCAGGCAGCGGCCTCGGGCTGGCCATCGTCGCCCGCATCGCCGAACTCCATGGCGCCACACTGAAACTCGACACATCAATTACGCCAAAAGGCCTATTGGTCACGGTACAATTCCCGGCTCGCCCTGCAATGCCCTGATCCGGGTATGCGGCAAACGACAGACCGGCCAATGTTCAGCGAACTTGACCGAGCCGTAGCAAAGCTCTTCTGCAGATGATCATGACCACAGTGCACCAACTGGCCCAAGTACCGAGCGCCACCGACACCCCGCCCGAAGGAACCCGCCGCATTATCGACGGGCTCGAACGCGTGTTCTACGACGGCTACTGGATCAAGACCTACCCCGTCCCCGCCGACACCCTGGAAGCCAAAAAACGCCTGATCGATGCGCTGACCCGGCGCCTGTTCAACCACACCGAGCACGGCCTGAACATTCCCGGTACCCGTCTGAACGAAGCACGCAACACCTACGAAGCGGAAACCGACCCGGCGCGCAAACGTGTCAAGGGCGCCATGCTGGCCGGTGCCCTGTTCAACCGGGCGGCCGACATATTCCGTAAGCTGGTCGAACTGCAGGCCTGCGGCATCGAAATCCTCAGCGACAACCCGCTCATGCGCGAATGCGGCAAATGCCTGCTCGAAGCCATGGAACTCGGCCGCTGCGTCATGCACCGCAGTGGCGAAGAAGGCATCGACGAACTGTGGGGCGAACCGTTCCGCGCCTTCTCGATTCCCCTCGAAGACTTCTACGAAAGTCGCTACATCAAGATCGGCCGAGTCCTGCGCGACATTGACCTGATCTCCAACACGATGATCGACAATTTCAGCGGGATTCCCGCCTTTTCGGACATTGAAGGCCCGATCCGCGACCTCGCCATTGCGGCCAAGATCAAAACCGAAACGCTCCGCACCGACGCCGACATCTTCGACGTCTGGTCGCGCATGGTGACGGCCGGCGAACGGCTCGCCGACATCACCCTGCTAACCGGGCCGGGTGCATACAGCGCCCCATTCACCTACAACCTGTCGGACGGACTGCAACTCATCCGCCAGGGGCGCGACCTCATTTTCTATATTTCCCGGGCCAGAACGGCCATGCCGAAAAGCACCCTGGAATACATCGAACGCTGCAAGAATTACCTGGCCACCGGCCGGGCACCGCTCTTTCCGGCGCACTTCCCGGCCTGAAGAGGCGATCAGCGCTCGGCGTTCAATTCAACGACCAATGTCGTTGAGCCCAGTCTGGCCTTGACCGGAGTAGCCAGCAAGTCGCCCTTGCCCGGCTCGGCACTACCACTCTTCGACACCTTGGCCGTCACGAGTACTTCAGAAAACTGGGAAATTGTGCGCCCGGGCATAATCGCTGAATTGTCGTCAAGTCGAAATTCGACCGGAAAGTCCGATCCCTTGTAGCGCCAGACCGCAAGCGGAGCCCCGGTACCATCCGGTGTCCTGGCGGTCACGAACAGCGTATCCTCAGCCGAAACCTTGCCCTTGAGTTTCGCATTCAGGGTGACAACGCCGGCCACAACGCCAGTCTTCACGGCAGGTTCGGCCACGGCAGCAGCAGGCTTTTTGCCGGCGAGCATGGCATTGGCCTCGGCAATATTGGCATCAGCCAGCTTGCTGTCCATCGAATCTGGCGCTGCCGCAGCCTTCATCCGCTTCCAGAAATCAATCGCCGCCTTGTAGTCAGCACGATCAAAAGCCTCACTACCGGCCAAGGCCAGGGCTTTAAGGTGCTTCGGGTCGGCAGCCACGGCGCGCTTGACGATCTTGCGACCTTGATCATCCCATTTGCGATCCTTGGCCATCACGTGCGCATCAGCCCAGTCGGCCAAGGCTGCCGCATCCAGGGTAACCAGCGCTGACGCCTTGTCGTAGGCCGCATCGGCGTCGGCATGACGTCGCAGTTCACTGTAGGTCTTGGCAAGTAGCAACCAACCCTCGCCATTCGAAGGATCATTGGCCATCTTTTCGGCCAGTTTTTTGACCACCGTATTCAGATCGCCACCGCTACCCGCCTGGCCACCCTGTTTCACTTCCGGCAGTTTGGCGAAGTCTTCGACACTAGCCGTTGGCTGGCTGTTCGGGGACGATTTTCCCCAATAAACGCCTCCAGCGACCAGAAAAGCGAGCAATGCGGGAATCAGCCAGCGCAAATAAGCCGGCTTGCCCGGTTGCAACACACCGGGCGGAGTCTGCAATACGGCGGCATGCAGTGCCACTTGCTGACGCTCGAACTCCGCCTGATCGATACGACCGTCAGCTCTCGCAATCAGCAAATCGCGCAATTCGGCCGCGACGTCCATCCTCTGGCCTTTTTTTGAGACATACTTTTCCATTGCCCAGAGCAATAGCAAGGAAACAACGACACTGGTTACAGCGATCAAAACAAATGACATAAATTTTCCACCAGACTACTTTGTGTTTGAGGAGGC
>NZ_JAVHPH010000201.1:0-3862 GCF_036170495.1 Azonexus sp. | reverse complement strand
AAAAAGCCGCCTCGTTCGCCTTCCTCGACACCGAGGATTACCGGGAAGGCCTGGCCGCCTTCCTGGAAAAACGCAAGCCGGCCTTCAAGGCGCGCTGAACTCGGCAATCAGCTGCCGTAAAGGCTCCACAGCATTTTGCTCGACAGCACCAAGAGCAGCCCCGCGAAAATCCGCTTGAGCACGACCACCGGCAGACGATGGGCGAGGCGCGCGCCGAGCGGGGCGGCCAGCACGCTGGCAAGCAGGATGACGGCCAGCGCCGGCAAATAGATGAACCCCAGGCTGCCCGCCGGCAAGCCGGGATGCCCCCAGCCATTCGAGACATAGCCGATGCTGCCGCCGATGGCGATCGGCAGACCGACCGCCGCCGAGGTGCCAATCGCCTGGTGCGGCCTGACGTTACACCAGATCAAATAAGGTACGGTGAGCGCCCCGCCGCCCATCGCGGCCAGACTGGCGACCGTGCCGATGACACTGCCGGCAAGGCCCAGACCGCCGCGCCCCGGCAGGTTGCGGCTCGGTTTCGGACGCAGGTTGGCCACCATTTGCACGGCGACGAAAATCATGAATCCGACGAAGAAAATCGACAGTGCCCGCGACGAAATGCGGGCCGCCAACATTGCCCCGAGCAGCGTCCCGACCAGGACGCCCGGCGTCAGGTCGCGCGTCACCGGCCACAGTACGGCGCGGTGCGCGTGATGGGCGCGCAAGCTGGAAATTGACGTGAACAGGATGGTCGCCATCGAGGTGCCGAGCGCCAGATGCATGACTTCGTTGGCCGGAAACCCTTGCCCGGCAAAGATGACGGTCAACAACGGGACGACCACGACGCCACCGCCGACACCAAGCAGCCCGGCAAAAAAGCCGGCTACGGCGCCGGTCAGCAGATACGCCGGAATGACATCGAAAGGGATCACGAGAATGGAGGCTGCGGCGATATTGGCAAGCGCCGAACTGTATCAGTGGCCGGCCTCGAGCCAGCGAACGATGCCGTCGATGCTGCGGAAATCATCGCAGGCGCGCACCGGAATCTCCGGGGCGAGTTCGCCGAACAGCTTGGCCAGCGCGTTGCCGGGGCCGATTTCGAGCACGGCGTCGGGCTGCATTTCGCGCACGGCCTGCAGGCAGGCGGCCCAGTCGAGCGGCGTGCAGATCTGGCGGGCCAGCGCGGCTAGCGCCGGGTGGGCGGTGCGCGCCGCCGTGGCATCGATGGCGCTGAGGACGGAGAAGGCCAGGCGGCGCTCGGGCAGAAAATCGAGGTGCTTTTTGAAGTCGACCGCAGCCTGGGCCAGTAATGGCGTGTGCGATGGCGTGTGCACGGCCAGATGGACCAGCCGGCTCGCCCCGGCGGCTGCGAACTGGTCGGCGACGGCCACGATGCCGGCGCGTGGCCCGGCGACGACCAGATGGCGCGGCGCATTGCGGATGGCCACGGCCAGCCCGGCCTCGCTGGCCAGTTTTTCCACCAGCGCATCGTCCAGCCCGAGCACGGCGAGCATGCCGTGTTCGCCGGCAGCGGCGCCGTCCATCGCGGCGGCCCGTTCAGCACACAGGGCGACACCCTGGGCGGCCGTGAAGGCGCCGGCCGCGCTGCACGCGGCCATTTCGCCCAGTGAATAGCCGGCCGCGCAGATCGGCCGCGGCAGACGGCTTTGCAGGCTGCCCCAGAGCAGCATCTGCTGGGCGAAGATCAGCGGCTGGGCGATTTTGTTTTTTGCCAGTTTTTCCGGGTTGACCGTGGCAATTGGCTCCACGATGCCCGGTACTGCCTGCAAAATCGCCTGGCCCAGGTCGCCGCCGATGCCCGCCTGCACTTGCTGCCAGTGCGCAACGGTTTGCCCACCCTGACCGCTGAAAAGAAGGGCCAGGCGCATTTCAGTCCCGGCCGTCGAGTTCGGCGAGAAAGAGCGTCACGCCGAGCAGGTCGGCGCTACCGCCGGGGCTGAGATCTCGCGCCACGAACTCGCGGTCGATGGCCGCCGCATGCTCGGGCCAGTCGTCGGCGAGGACCCCGCCGGCCGCGAGAAATTCGCTTGCGGCACGCCGCCCGCAGGCCAACCCGGCCGGACCGCCCCGCCACAGCAGGTTGGTGTCGTCGAGTTCGGCAATCAGGGCAAACAACGCCTGCACCGCCGCCAGTTCGCCGTCGCCGGTGGCGACCAGAATGCTTCGATAGGCCGGCAGGCCAATCTCCAGCGCCGCCGGAAAGCCGCTCGCCGCCTCCTGACGCGCCCCGCCGCTGCCATAGCGACGGGCGACTTCCAGTCCGTGGCTCAATTTCAGTTGCGAGGCGGCTGGCAAGGTGGCCAGACCGTCAAGAATGTCGGCGGCCCAGTTGTTTTTGACGGCTTGGCAAGCCGTCGCGGCGCTCGGCGTTTCTCCATCGGCAATCAGGCGGCCGGCCGCGGCACAGAGCAGGCCGAGATTGAAAATCGCCCCGCGGTGGGTGTTGACGCCACCGGTCGCCGCCAGCATGGCGGCTTCGGCGTCGATGCCCAACGCCTGCAAGGGCGCAAAGCCTGGGCGTTGCAGGCCGCAAGAAGCAATGGCCGGAAAGTAGGTGCGCAAGGCCTGCAGACTGCGCAGGAAAGTACTGAAATCCATGTCGCGGTGGCTGCCCTGGCTGTTCGGGCTAACCAAGCCGGGCTTGAGCGCCAAGGCAGCCTCGCGGTACAGACTGCGGATAGCCAGGCGACCGATGCGCTCGGTTCCGGCGCGGTCGACCGGGATGGCCAGCGGGGCAGGACGATTGCTCGGGACGATGCGTTCAAGCATGGCAGCAAGCCCCGTTCAGGGTCGCCAGCAAGGCCTGCACAGTCCGCAAGCCAACTTCATGCGGCCCTTTGACGAGGACCAGGGCAGCCGGATTTTCCCGCTGCGCAGCCACCTCCCGCCAAGCAACGGCGTCGCCATCGGGAAAGCGGATTTCGCCATCGAGCCGGCAGGACAGCTGGTCGGCTGCCAGGTGCAGCACGTTCAGCATGGCATCGAATTGCGGCAAGGTATCGACATCGCAAATCAGGTCGATATCCGATTCGGCGTGGCGGTAGTCCTCGCCGCTCAGCGCCTCCCAGGCCAGTGAGCCGAAAACGCCGAGGCGTGCAGAACAGGCAGCCGCCCGCTCGGCCAGTCGGCGCAGCACCTCGGCCTCGGCCACCGGCAGCCGGGAACAACAGCGGTCGACGGTCAGCGGCGCGTCGATTCCGGCTACGGCCCGGCGGTCGACATGGATGGTCAGCCGCTTTCGTTGCTGATTCAGCGGCAGGCTCAGGCCAAGTAGCAAAGGCCCATCGCCGGCCGGCTGGCGGGCGGCGACCAGCGGCCGGCCAGCGGCGATCCAGTCGCGCGCCGCCTGCCACGAGGCATCGCCCGTTGCGGCGCAGGGCGTCTCGAATGCCGCATCGCGATCCAGATAGACGAGGTCGTGGCGACGCATCCCGTCAGGCTCCGCAGGCGGCGTTCTGAACGTTTTTGGCGATGTCCGCTGCCAGTTGGCGGCCACCGCGCTCGGCACCGCAAGACTGGCGTAGATCGCCGGCCGGCGCGGCCCGCCCGGCGGCGAGCGCCGCTTCCAGCAAGCTGGCCGAAGGTGCCGGCCAGATCGCCTCGATAGCGCCCATGAGGACGTAGCTCTCGGCGCCCGGCGCGAAAATCGGCGAGCCGGCAGCCAGTTCGACCAGACGTTCGTGGGCGATCTTGGTGACGCGAGCCATCGCCCGCAAATCCATGACTCTGACCTGGGCATCGGCCAGCGCATAAGCCCGGTCAGCCATCAGACCGAAGGAGAGGAATCCGCCGCTGACCGCATTGGCCGTGACCAGACTGAGCGAGGCATGGCCCTGGCGACGGGCCAGATCGACAC
>NZ_JAVHPH010000200.1:0-3864 GCF_036170495.1 Azonexus sp. | reverse complement strand
TTCCAGGCGACGAACATCCGGCGCAGCGCTGTTTCTGTCGTCGCATCGAGACCCTTGCCATAGCAATCCAGAAATGCCTCAAGTTTGGCCAGATGTGCCCCGTCATCCTGTTGATAAACCTGCCATATAAATGGCTTGGCAGCCCACTGAGCGCGCACGAAAGAATCCTCGCCCCGTACGAAATTGATGTCGCAGCGCCACAATAAACGATCGAAATCATCGATCGGCATAAAAGGAATTGGCTGAATCAGCGCGTTGCCAAGCTGCCACGGCCCATTTCCGCCCAAATGAGCCTGTACCGCCGCCAAAGGTTTGCCTGGAGGTACGTGGCAAACCAAATGGGTCGGCGAATCCAGGAACGCATCCAGCAAGGCGCCGACTGGCGCCGTGTCATAGCAAAACAGGCATACCTCAAGCGCCCCGTCGGCCAAGTTCTCCGCGATATGGTGGTCACGCTTCAAAAACAGCTCGTTTTCTCGCAGCAGCCCACCGCTCTTTGGTGAAAAGCCCGGGAAAAAGAAATATTTGACCAACGGCAGGGAAGGGTGGGGCGATACCATGCCGTGACAGCCATCGGCCCAGGATTCCGCAGTCATGTATTCGAGATTGATCCAGCACGGCCTGGGCGAAGATTGGCCCATTGCCGACAGATACGCAGCCGGAAGGTCACAGGCAAAAGCCTCGATAACGACATCTACCGTCCGCTCGAATTCCGCGCTCTCGGTCCAATGACGAATTTCGATACCCTGGCATGATTGCCTCGCCTGCGCCGGATCGACTAACGGACACAACGGCTGCAGGCTATTTAGATCATCGACCCACAAACGTACCTTGCGCCCATGCTCGGCCACCAGTTGCCTGGCCAGACGCCAACAAACCCCGATGTCGCCGAAGTTGTCGATGACCCGGCAAAAGATGTCCCAATGAAGCTGCATGGTCGCCATGCTAACATCGCAGCCATGTCGAGATTCAAAGATCCCACCGGCTGTACAGCCTGCCCACGTCTGGCCGAGCACCTTTTCAACATACGCCAGCGCGATCCAGACTGGCACGCCTTGCCTGTTCCGGCCTTCGGCTCCCTGGATGCGGAGCTCCTTGTCGTCGGCCTCGGCCCTGGTGAAAAAGGGGCCAACCGGACCGGTCGCCCCTTTACCGGCGACATCGCCGGCGAGCTTCTCTATCCAGCCTTGCACCGCTTCGGCTTCGCCAGCGAACCAGAAGCACTGGGCGCCGACCATTGGGCCAACCCGGCGATGCAACTAAGCAACTGCCGGATCACCAATGCCGTGCGTTGCCTCCCACCGGCCAATAAGCCGACAACGGCTGAAATTCGTCAGTGCAACGGCCACCTGAAAGTTGAATTGGCTGCGATGCCCAGACTGAAAGTCATCGTCGCCCTTGGTGCCATCGCCCACCAAGCATTGCTTTGGGCTTACGACCTCAAGCTCAAGGAATTCACCTTCGGCCACAACGTCGGCCACACCTTGCCTGACGGGCGAACTCTTGTCGACAGCTACCATTGCAGTGGCTACAACTGGCGTACCGGCAGGCTTTCCCGTGAAAGCTTTGAGGCGGTGTTTGCCGGGGTCAAGACCCGCCTCGCCTAAACCCGCACGATGAGTTTCGATGCCAAGGCCTTCCTGGCTACACTGACTGAACTCCCCGGCGTCTATCGCATGCTGGATGCCAATGCCGCCGTCCTTTACGTCGGCAAAGCCAAGAACCTCAAAAAACGGGTTTCTTCCTATTTTCGGGAAAATGTTTCCAGCCCACGCATCGCGCATATGGTCAGCCAGATTGCTAGCGTGGAAACGACAGCAACGCGCACCGAGGCCGAGGCGCTATTGCTGGAAAACAACCTGATCAAGTCACTTTCCCCACGCTACAACATCCTTTTTCGGGACGATAAGTCCTACCCTTACATCGTTCTAACCAAGGGGAAATTCCCTCGGCTCTGCTTCTTCCGTGGCAATCCGGATCGCAAGGCAAATTACTTTGGCCCCTATCCGTCCAGCTGGGCAGTCCGCGACAGCATCCACCTGATGCAAAAAATATTTCGCCTGCGGACTTGCGAAGAATCGGTTTTTTCCAACCGCTCGCGGCCATGTCTGCTGTATCAGATCAAACGTTGCAGCGGGCCGTGCGTCGGATTGATCTCGCCGGAAGACTACGCGACCGATGTTCAACTGGGCTCGATGTTCCTGCTCGGCAAACAGCAGGAAGTCTCAAAGCGTCTGAATCAGGCCATGGAAGCCGCTTCCGCACGTCTTGCTTTTGAACAGGCGGCAGTCTACCGGGATCTGATCCAGTCGTTGCACCAAGTGCAGGAAAAACAGTTCATTTTCAGCGCCAAAGGCGAAGACATGGACATACTGGTCGCGCAGAAGGAAGCTGGGCAGTTGTGCGTCAACCTTGCCATGGTTCGCGGCGGACGACATCTCGGAGATCGTCCGTTCTTTCCGACCAACGCCGGCGAATCGGAGCCGGCAGATGCCTGTGCTGCCTTTCTCCGCCAACACTACGCCATCCACCCGGCACCGGCACGCCTGTTGGTCCATCCCTTACCCGCCGAAGATGAGCCGGGTGAAAGCGAAGCGGTGCTGGCCGAACTGGCCGGGCGCCCGGTTCCGGTCATGCGGGCACGCAGTCTTTCCCACAAAGCCTGGATCGAGATGGCATTGCAGAACGCCAAACTAGCCATTCTGGCACGCAGTCAGGCCACGGCTCAGCAGGAAAAACGGTTAGCTGCACTTCAGGAAGCATTACAACTGCCAGAGCCGATTGCTCGCATTGAATGCTTCGACATCAGTCACACGATGGGAGAAGCAACCGTAGCATCCTGTGTGGTCTACCACGAAAACCGCATGAAAAACGCCGACTACCGGCGCTTCAATATTCGCGACATCAAACCAGGCGATGACTATGCGGCCATGCGCCAGGCCGTCAGTCGGCGCTACGATGGTGTTGCCGCCGGCGAGGGTACGGCGCCTGACCTGATCCTGATCGACGGTGGAAAAGGGCAGGTGGCTTCAGCCTTTGCTGCGCTGGCTGATCTGGGGCTGACCCATTTGCCCATGATCGGTGTTGCCAAAGGCGAAGGACGCAAGCCGGGGCTGGAATCACTTGTTTTCCCGGATGGCCGCGAGCCGTTACAATTGCCGGCGGAACACCCCGCGTTGCACCTGATCCAGGAAATACGCGACGAAGCTCATCGCTTTGCCATCACGGGCCATCGAGCCCAACGCAGCAAGGCACGAAAAATATCAACCCTGGAAAGCCTGCCCGGCATTGGACCGGCCCGCAGGAAAGCCTTGGTTGCCAGATTCGGTGGCCTGCCCGGTGTACTTGCCGCCAGCCCCGAACAATTGTCCGAAGTGCCCGGCATCAGCCGGGATATGGCTGAAAAGCTACATTCCGCATTACACTGAACCATGCCTTTCAATCTGCCTATCCTGCTGACCTGGCTTCGTATCGTGGCGATACCACTGTTAATTGCCGTTTACTATTTGCCGGCAGACTGGGCCACCTTGCATGAGCGTGATCTTGCCGCGACATCCATTTTTGTGGCAGCGGCCCTAACCGATTGGGCCGATGGCTATCTGGCCCGAAAACTCGATCAGACATCGGCCTTTGGTGCCTTTCTCGACCCAGTCGCCGATAAATTGATGGTCGCCGCTGCATTGATTGTTCTCGTTGAACTGGGCCGGACGGATGCCATCGTCGCCAGCATCATCATCGGTCGCGAAATCACCATTTCGGCCTTGCGCGAATGGATGGCCAAAATTGGCGCGGCAAAAAGCGTCGCCGTCTCGATGCTCGGCAAGATCAAGACAGCCGCTCAAATGCTGGCCATTCCCATCCTCC
>NZ_JAVHPH010000199.1:0-3892 GCF_036170495.1 Azonexus sp. | reverse complement strand
GCACAGCCACCGTCGCCACCGCCTCGCGCGGCAAGGCATTGCGCGCCGAACCGCCAACCAGATCGACCAACCGCAGCGGCGTCACGCCCTCCAATTCGCGCAGGACACGAACCAGCAACTTGATCGCGTTGCCCCGCTCCTCGTGGATATCGACGCCAGAATGCCCCCCGCGCAGGCCGCTCAACGTAATCCTGACCACCTCGAAGCCAGCCGGAACAGGCTCCGCCACACCACCGCGCTCGACATTGACGTCCAACCCACCGGCACAACCCAAATAAAACTCGCCCCACGCCTCGGTATCGAGATTGAGCATCAGCCGCCCCTGCAGAACGCCTGCCGCCAGGCCGCGCGCGCCGCCCATCCCGGCCTCCTCATCCACGCTCAGCAAGGCCTCGAGCGGCCCGTGGACCAGACTTTCATCCTCCAGCGCCGCGAGAATCAGCGCCACACCGATCCCGTTATCGGCCCCCAGCGTCGTCTTTTCGGCCACCAGCCAGCCATCGCGCAACTCCGGAACGATCGGATCTCGGGAAAAATCATGGCCGCTATCCGCATTCTTCTGGCACACCATGTCGAGATGCGCCTGCAGCACCACACCCGGCCGACTCTCTGCCCCGGCGCTCGCCGCCTTGCGGATAACCAGATTGCCCGCCGCATCGACCACCGCCTCCAAACCACGCGCCAAGGCCCACTGCAACAATGAGTCCCGCAGCATCGCTTCCGCCTTCGAAGCCCGCGGCGTCGCGCACAAAGTCGCAAAATGGGACCAGACGATCGCTGGCTGCAGGCAGGCAATATCCGAATTTGTCACGTTCCGGGCGCTCCAAAGTGAAAACCCCCGCAGACCTTGCGGTGTGCGGGGGTTGAATTCTGGGGCGACTGATGGGGCTCGAACCCACGACAACCGGAATCACAATCCGGGACTCTACCAACTGAGCTACAGCCGCCACTGAAGAAGGCGCGCATTGTACGAAGTTCCAAAGCGTCTGTCTACAGCCAAACGCGCCTATCCTCACTGTTCGGCAGAAGCATCCGGCATTCGACCTGCCGTGATATTATTGTCCGCTTTATTTTTCGGCTCCGAAGTCACAAGGAACTCTCATGGAAGCAACTACTGCACAAGCTAACGAACTTGAACGCCGCATCGACCTCTCCATCGCCATTGCCGATGTCGAGAAAGTCATGGAACAGCGCCTGAAGCGCATGGGCAAGAACATGAAGGTACCTGGCTTCCGTCCGGGCAAGGTGCCGTTCAGCATCGTCAAGCAGCAGCATGGCGACCAGGCTCGCCACGAAGTACTATCAGAGGAACTCGACCGCGTTTTCGGCGAAACCGTCACCGAAAAGAAGATGCGTGTCGCCGGTTACCCGCGCATCGAGCCGAAGTCCACCGAAAGTACCACGCACATTGAGTTCTCGGCCATTTTCGAGGTCTATCCGGAATTTACCCCCGGAGACCTGTCGACCACCGAAATCGAACGTCCGATCCTCGAAGTCAGCGCCGCCGAAGTCGACAAGACCCTCGACATCCTGCGCAAGCAACGCGTCTCCTACGAAGATGCCGACCGTGCTGCCGCCAAGGAGGACCGCGTTGTTATCGACTTCCTCGGCAAGAAGGATGGCGTACCCTTCCAGGGCGGCCAAGCAAGCGATTATCCGTTCGTCCTCGGCCAGGGCATGATGCTGCCCGATTTCGAAAACGCCGTTGAAGGCGCCAAGGCAGGTGAATCCAAGACATTCGATCTGGCCTTCCCGGCTGACTACCACGCCAAGGATCTGGCTGGCCAGACAGTCCAGTTCGACATCACCGTCAAGCAGGTTCAGGCGCCGGTACTGCCCGAACTCAATGCCGAATTCGCCACCAGCATGGGCATTGCCGACGGCGACGTGGCCAAAATGCGCGCTGAGATCGAAACCAACCTCAAGCGTGAAGTAAAACGCCGCATCGAAGGCAAGCTCAAGGATCAGGTCATGGAAGCCCTGATCAAGGCCAACCCGATCTCCATTCCGACCTCGCTGGTCGACATGGAAATCCAGCGCCTGATGCAGGCCGCCCGCCAAGACATGGAACAGCGCGGCATGAAGGTCAAGGACATGCCGATCCAGCCGGAGTGGTTTGCCGACCAGGCAAAACGCCGCGTCACACTTGGCCTGATCCTTGCTGAGGTTGTGAAAACGGAGAAGCTTCAGGCAACCCCTGAACAGGTTCGTGCGATGGTCGAAGAAAACGCCCAAAGCTACGAGCACCCGGAAGAAGTCATTCGCTGGTACTACGCTCAACCGCAGCGCCTGCAGGAAGTTGAAGGCGTCGCCATCGAGAATAACGTGGTTGCGTGGGTCCTGGGCAAAGCCAAGGTCACCGACAAGGCTGCAGTTTTTGATGAACTGATGGGCCAAAAGCAGTAATCCGGACCTTGTTGTAAAAGCAACAATCGTCTTGAATGTAACGAAATGGCAACAGACAAGGGCTGACATGAATATCGACAACGCAAGCAATTGGGATCCACAGGCACTCGGCATGGTCCCCATGGTGGTAGAGCAGAGCGGCCGCGGCGAACGCGCGTACGACATCTATTCGCGCCTCCTCAAAGAGCGGGTGATTTTTCTTGTCGGCCCGGTCAACGACATCACGGCCAATCTGGTCGTCGCCCAGTTGCTGTTTCTTGAAGCAGAAAATCCGGACAAGGACATCTACTTCTACATCAACTCGCCGGGCGGCTCGGTAACGGCCGGAATGTCGATTTACGACACCATGCAGTTCATCAAGCCAGACGTGTCCACGCTGTGTATCGGCCAGGCCGCCTCGATGGGCGCCTTCCTGCTCAACGCCGGCGCCAAGGGCAAGCGCTTTGCCCTGCCCAATTCGCGCGTCATGATTCACCAGCCGCTGGGCGGCTTCCAGGGCCAAGCCTCGGATATCGCCATCCACGCCAAGGAAATCCTGTCGATTCGCGACCGCCTCAACCGGATCATGGCCGAGCACAGCGGTCAACCGCTCGAACGCATCGAAAAAGACACCGACCGCGACAATTTCCTATCCGCTGCTGAAGCGGCTGAATACGGTTTGATCGACAAGGTATTGACCCGCCGCGACGCGGCTTGAACGGAGAGCTACAGATGACTAAAGGCGGCCAGGAAAAACTGCTCTATTGCTCCTTCTGCGGCAAGAGCCAGCATGAAGTCAAAAAGCTTATCGCCGGTCCGTCGGTGTTCATCTGCGACGAGTGCATTGCACTCTGCAATGACATCATCCGCGACGAACTGCCCGAAGAAGCAGCCAAGGCTGGTCGTTCGGACCTGCCGACGCCACGCGAAATTTGCTCGATTCTCGACCAGTACGTCATCGGTCAGGAAGTCGCCAAGCGCATCCTCGCCGTGGCTGTCTACAACCATTACAAGCGCCTGCGCCATACCGCCAAGAATGCTGGCGAAGTAGAACTAGCCAAGAGCAACATCCTGCTTGTCGGTCCCACCGGTTCGGGCAAGACCCTGCTCGCCCAAACGCTGGCGCGCCTGCTCAACGTGCCGTTCGTGATGGCCGATGCAACGACGCTGACCGAAGCTGGCTACGTCGGCGAAGATGTGGAAAACATCATCCAGAAGCTGTTGCAAAAGTGCGACTACGATGTTGAAAAAGCTCAGCAGGGCATCGTCTACATCGACGAAATCGACAAGATTTCGCGCAAATCCGACAACCCCTCGATCACCCGCGACGTTTCTGGTGAAGGCGTCCAGCAGGCCCTGCTCAAACTGATCGAAGGCACCGTCGCATCTATTCCGCCGCAGGGTGGCCGCAAGCATCCGAATCAGGATTTCGTCCAGGTCGATACGACGAACATCCTGTTCGTCTGCGGAGGTGCTTTCGCCGGCCTCGAAAAAATCATTCAGAATC
>NZ_JAVHPH010000198.1:0-3900 GCF_036170495.1 Azonexus sp. | reverse complement strand
CCTTATGACAGCGCCCAGCTTAAACCGCTGTCTTGAAAACGGGGACCACTATAAACGTCCGCATAATTCCCGATTAAAGACCAACCTGTGAGGCTGGCGGCGGTGAAGGTCTTGCCAGTCAATACAGGAGCACCCGCCCCTTGCTGGTATGCCATTACGGTTATATCGGAGTCGGTACTGCCCGCCCAACCGATTTGAACCTTAGTCAATTTAACCACGTCATTAAAACTCAGCATTACCATTTCATAGCGCCCATCGTTATCGATAGCATGCTCAGGCGCATCATTCCGCATATCGCCTTGATCACCAGAACAACCGTCACCTGCACAGCCATCATTATTGTTGATGCCAAGGCCGCCGCTATAGGTTACAAAATGCGTATATTGGGAACTGTTGTAACCGGTCGCGCCTGATTGTTGCTCTATATTGTTGCCGTCAGTATTTGCCCATCCGGTAGGAGTCGCAGTGACGGTCGTCGCACCATCGACCGTCTTCGAAATGGGGTTGGGGCTGTTGTCACCCGAAGAACTATTCCAAGTCCAAGTTGCCGATGCGGATACTTGACCAGCCAAGACCACCGCTACGGCACCACACAATACTTTGAGATGTTTTTTCATGATTAGGCCCAGAGAAATCTATGTTAACCATCAAGCACAAATAATGCCCGAATATTAATTCATTTATATTCAACAAGCTGCACGAACAATACGTATTTCAAGTTATGTTCATGTAAAAAATATCGACACGACCGCCGAATCGCTCACAAACCTAAATCTTTTTTCAACTGGAAAAGCATTGCACTATTTGGGAGCGGCCCACGAGTTCTCAATGCCGCACGCAGTTCTTCCTTGGCCTCGTTTTGACGATCCATCTTGTTCAGCGCATAGGCCAGATGAAAACGGATTTCCGCACTTTCCGGGCTGCGCAGGCGTGCTTCTCGCAGATAGCGCAGGCCAAGTTCAGTCTCACCTTTCCCTACCAGTATCCAGCCCAGTGTGTCGGCATAGGCCGGATGATTGGGTGACAGCTTGAGGGCTTTTTCGGCAGCATCCTGGGCGCCCGGGTCATTCAACTGACTCAGCAGATTGGCATAGTTGTTGAGCGATGTCGCATCGTCGGGATTGGCTGCGAGAAAGCGCCGGTAGGCCTGCCGGGCCTGCGGCAGTTGGCCGGCACGAAACAGGGCTTCGGCCAGTGCCTTCAGGGCCAATTGATCGTTCGGGTGCTTTTTCACCCAGCCGTCAAGAAAGCTTGCCGCCTTGCCAATCTCGCCCGCCGCCATGTGCGCCTGAACGAGCGCCAGCGCATTATTAGTCGTTTCAGCACGAGAAAGCACCTTGCGGTAGCCGGAGATGGAAGCCGGGTACTGGCCGCGAAACATGGCCAGATCGGCGGTGGCTCTTGCTGTTTCAAGTGCGTTGGGATGTTTGGCTGCCAGCGTCTTGAGTGCCGCGTCAGCCTTGGAAGTACTTCCCCGACGCGCCTCGATCTCAACCAGCAGTGCCAATGCTGGAAGATAGTCCGGACTGTCCTGCAGGGCCTTGCTGATGCTGTAGGCGGCGCCATCCGGGTTGGCGGCGGCCAGTTGCAGGCGGGCGATGACGACCTGTGGCCGGGTGTTGAATTCAGCCAGGCGTGTCGCGCCGGTCAGGGTGAAACGGGCGTTTGCGGCATCGCCGGTTGCCAGGTAGGTTCTGGCCAGCGCCAGTTGTACTTTCAGGTCAGACTGAAAATTTACCGCCAACGCCTTGGCAACTTTCAGGGCTTCTTCGCCCTGTTTTTGGCTCAGATGGAGATCGATCAGCGCCAGCAAGGGGCCGGGGTCGTCGCGCTGGATTTCGCCAGCCTTGGTCAAATGGCGAATCGCTTCGGTCGGACGGCCGGCGCGTTGCTCGAGCAGACCGTACTCGCTCAACACCTGATAATTGTTACTGTCTTTTTTCAGCAGCCCATCGAGGAGGCGCCTGGCCTCATCGAAGCGCTTTTCGCTCATATCGAGCCGAGCCAGGTTGAGGGCTGCCGGAATAAACACGGCATCCCTAGCCAGCACCTGCGTGTAGGTGGTCCGTGCGCCCGCCTTGTCGCCGGTAGCGCCTTTCAACGAGCCAAGAAAGTTGAGTGCCGTCAGGTTGGCCGGATCGCGCTTGACCATCGCCTCGGCGGTTTGCAGGGCTTTTTGCGGCTTGACGAGGCGCATATAGAGCATGGCCAGGGTCATGCCGGCCCGGGTATCGGCTTGATTGGCCGCAAATGCTTTTTCGAGGTTTTTCAGTCCTTTTTCACCCTGGCCCAGGCCGAGCTGGCTATAGGCCAGCGAGCGTTTCATGGCGGGAGAATCGGTCTGGGCAGCAGCCTTCTCAAGCAGTTCGCTGGCCTGGGCATAGCGGCGCTGAGCGAGGTGCAGGGAACCGAGCATGTACATCAGTTGCGGATCGTCCGGGCTGGCCCGGAGCAGGGATTCGAGCATCGGCTGGGCACGCCCGTAATCCTTGGTATCGACGTAGATTGACGCAAGCAGTTTCTTGGCGCCGAGGTTTCTGCTGTTGCGGGAAAGGATGGTGTTGAGGTATTCGCTGGATTTCTGGTGATTGCCCAGCCCATGATGGGCGAGCGCCCCGGCCATCAGCAGTTGTTCGCGGCGGACCAGCCAGGCCGGCGGCAAGGCATCGATGGTTCGGGTCACTTCGTTCAGGGCTGCCGCCAGCTCGGGGCCATCACCTTTCTGCCCGGCCACCACGGCACGCAGATAGGCGGCTCTCGGGTCATCGTCGGCAAACGTCTTCAGGTAATCGAGGTCCTTTTTCGCCTCGGCGTCGCGCTTGAGGTCGATCAGCAGGGCGGCCCGGGCCACACGGGCATCGACGTGCTTGGGTGACAGCGACAGGGCCTTGTCGTAGGCCGCCAGAGCATCCGGCATTTGAAAAGCGGCGTGGGCCACCGAGGCCTTCATATTCCAGGCGTAGGCGTTGCCCGGGGCCAGCTCAGCAGCTTTTTCAGCCTTTTCCCTGGCTTGGTCAATTTTTCCTGCTGCCAGCAGCATCGGGACTTCGGCGATCAATGGCGAGGGCGATTTCGGGTCGATGGCCCGGGCATTTTCAAAGCTCTGAACGGCCTGCGTGCTTTTACCCAGTTCGAGGTAGGCGTTGCCCCGCATGGTCAGGATTTCAACCTGCAAATCCGTTGGCAGGCCGGATGGCTGGATGAGCTCAATCACAGCTTCGGGGCGTCCGAGCGCCAGGAATATCTGACCCAGCGGCAATGCTACTTCGCCGCGATTGACACCTTGCTTTAGCGCCTCTTCAAAAGCCACTTCGGCGCTTTGCAACTGGCCGCTCTTGAGCAGCGCCTTGCCGAGCAGGAGATGGGCAGCAAGCATTTTGGAGTCTTGTTGCAGGGCATTCTTCAATTGAATGACCGCCGCCGGCATTTCGTTTTTTTCGTATCTTTTTAGAGCATCTTCGTAATAGCTCGAAGCTTTTTCCGGTGTCGCCAGGCTACTTGCCGAGATAGCCATACCGATCACAAATGCTGCGGTGGAACGCATTGCAAAACGTACCCCAGACCACTCCGGGTGATGCGAAGACTGCTGGCAAATAAATGTTTGGAGAGTCATCGTGATTTGGAGGTTTTAGTGAATGGAATAGCTTGGCGGGAAAAAACAGTCCCCAAATGCCTATTTCAATGCTAACAACCTCAAGCAATTACCTGATGTGCGTTTTTTCACGAACGTACACCGATTGCATGGGTAATTTGATTATCGGATCAAGTGCAACGTCCGAAGCTATCGAATCTCAATACTGACAGTCTTACCTGACTTGCCGCCGGCGTTACGAATGAGATCGGCGATATCGGTATTGTTGAACCGCAATGCGATATCAAGCGCCGTTTCGCCCGTATCCA
>NZ_JAVHPH010000197.1:0-18185 GCF_036170495.1 Azonexus sp. | reverse complement strand
GCCCTCTCCCGCATTAGGATGGCCGCCCAAAGGCAGGGATTACCCATGAACAAGCTCAACAAACTCGCAGCCGGAAAAGTCTGGCTGGTCGGCGCCGGCCCCGGTGACCCGGATTTACTGACGGTCAAGGCGGCGCGCCTGATAGCGGCAGCCGACGCGCTCGTCTACGACCATCTGGTCGGCGACGGCATCATGGATCTGGCCCGCCCTGACGCCCGTCGCATCTACGCCGGCAAAGAAGCCTCGAAGCACACACTACCGCAGGATTCGATCAACGAATTGCTGGTCAAACTGGCCCAGGAAGGCCTGTCGGTTGTCCGACTCAAAGGCGGCGACCCATTCATCTTCGGCCGCGGCGGTGAAGAACTCGAAACCCTCGTCGCCTCCGGCATTCCCTTCGAGGTCGTTCCTGGCGTCACCGCCGCTGCCGGCTGCGCCGCCTACGCCGGCTTCCCGCTAACCCATCGCGACCACGCCCAGTCGGTCACCTTCGTCACCGGCCACCTCAAGGACGGCACCGTCAATCTCGACTGGCCGGCGCTGGCCCGGCCGCGCCAGACCGTCGTTTTCTACATGGGCATCGGCGCCGTCGCCGAAATCTGCCGGCAGATGATTAACCATGGCCTGCCCTCGCTGACCCCCGCAGCGGTCATCCGCAATGGCACGCAAGCTGACCAGCGGACGCTACTCGCCACATTGGGTACACTGCCCCACCGTATCGCCGAAGCCGGCCTCAAACCGCCAGCGCTGATCGTCGTCGGCAGCGTCGTCGGCCTGCACGAAAAACTCAATTGGTTCGAAAAACGATGAAATTTCTCTGGCTCATTTCCCTCCTTCTCGCCTCCTCGGCGCACGCCTACACCGGCCAGGAACTGCGCGGCGACTGCCAGGTAGCTGATGAGATGTACGCCGGGCAAAAATCAAGCGACCCGTTCCAGGCCATTCGTAGCGCCCGCTGCATCGCCTATGTCGCCGGCTTTGCCGACAGCTACGGCGTCAGTGACTATCTAGCCGAACAGGTCGGCGTCAAACTCAATGCTTTCTGCCTGCCGAAAGACGCCGACCTGTCACGACGCCTCGTCCGCGCCGTCGTTATTCATGTCGAACGCGTCCCGCCGCAAACCACGGTCAGCCCGGCCACCCTGGTCGCCGGAGCCCTGGCCAAAGCCTTTCCGTGCAGCGAATCACTTGAACCCAAGAAGTGATTCGTGGATAATCCGCGCTCCGAATGCCCCGGTGGCGGAATCGGTAGACGCAGCGGATTCAAAATCCGCCGCCGAAAGGTGTGCCGGTTCGAGTCCGGCCCGGGGCACCAAATAGCAGTCTAGGCAATACCAAGCAAGTCCAGAGAACCCGCACCAGTGCGGGTTTTTTGTTGCCTTTCGTTCCAGCACGGTCCAGAATGATCCAATCAAATCCGGGCCTATGTGGGGGTAACCCAGGGGGTAACAGCACCTACCCCCAAGGGTGTTACCCCCAAACACTTACCCCCACTGGCTACGGCGTATCTTCGACGTTTCGACGGAGTAACAGCCATGCCATTGACCGAAGCAGCTATTCGCACAGCGAAACCAGGCGAAAAACCCTACAAGCTGGCCGACGAAAAGGGGTTATTTCTGCTGATCAACCCCAGCGGATCCAAGTGGTGGCGCCTGAAATTCCGTGTCGACGGCAAGGAAAAGCTCCTGTCGCTCGGCACGTACCCTGATATTGGTTTGAAAAAAGCCCGGGCGGATCGGGATGATGCCCGGAAGATGCTGGCCATTGGCATTGATCCCAGCCAGCATAGAAAGGCATGCAAGGCCACCAGGGGCGTTCAGACGGCAAATAGCTTCGAGGTCATCTGCCGCGAATGGTTGGAGAACAAGCGCAGCAATGTCGAAGAGGCGCAATACAAGAAAGCCCTTGCCCGTCTCGAGAAGGACGTTTTTCCATGGATGGGAAGCCGGCCAATAGCCGAAATTACCGCCCCCGAGGTTCTGACGGTGTTGCGCCGGATCGATGCGAGAGGCGCTCGCTACACGGCACACAAGGTCAAAAGTGAAATCAGCCAGTGTTTCCGTTACGCCATCGCCACCGGCCGGGCGGATCGCGACCCCTGCCCAGACCTGCGGGGAGCCATCCCTGCCCCCAAGGAAGACAATCGTCCATCCATCACCGACCCCAAGGGCGTAAGCGAGTTGCTACGAGCTATCGACGGCTTCAGAGGCACGTTCGTTGTGAAATGCGCCTTGGAGATTGCCCCGAGGGTATTTGTTCGCCCTGGTGAGCTGCGCAAAGCAGAGTGGGAAAAAATCGACCTGGACAAAGCCGAGTGGCGATATTTCATCAACAAGACCAAGACTGAGCATCTGGTTCCGCTGGCGTCGCAAGTGGTAGCGACACTGCGAGAGCTGCACGCACTGACTGGCCATGGTCGCTATGTTTTCCCCGGCCGTGATCCAAAATTGCCCATGAGCGATGCTGCCGTTAATGCCGCGCTGCGCCGCATGGGGTACGACACCAAAACTGAAATAACCGGGCACGGTTTCCGGGCGATGGCCCGCACCATCCTGCATGAAGAACTGCACCAAAAGCCTGAAGTCATTGAACACCAGCTAGCCCACAGCGTTTCTGATGCCCTTGGCACCGCCTATAACCGCACCAAGTTCCTGAAGGAGCGCAAGGCGATGATGCAGCAATGGGCGGACTACCTGGACAAGCTGAAGGCAGGTGCGGACGTCATACCGCTGCACGGTAGCGCGGCATAACCAAGTGCAACTTGATAATCGAAACGCTACGCTATACACTCAACCATGATTAAGAGTTTCCAGCACAAAGGCCTGCAATCGTTTTTCGAGACAGGAAGCAAGGCAGGCATCCAGCCACACCATTCACCGAAGCTACAGCGCCAACTGGTGCGCCTGGATGACGCAAAGGGACCGGAGGATATGAACTTGCCGGGCTGGCGAATGCATAGCCTCGTTGGCAACCTGGCCGGCTTCTATTCGGTGACGGTGAACGGCAATTGGCGCATGACCTTCACTTTCGAGAATGGTGATGCCGTGCTGGTTGATTATCAGGACTACCACTGAGAGGTATGCAAATGAGCCGAATGTTTAACCCGCCCCACCCTGGCGAAACGCTACGCGAGGACGTACTGCCTGCCCTGGGGCTGAGTGTGACCACCGCCGCGGCACAGCTTGGCGTAACTCGTGCAGCCTTTTCTCGGGTGCTGAATGGCCGTGCTGCCATTTCGCCTGAGATGGCCTTGCGCCTTGAGGGCTGGCTTGGGGTTGAAAATGGGGGCCGTGCTGACGCCTGGATTGCGCAGCAAGCATCTTTTGATCTGTGGAAGGCGAGAGAGGCAGGAGCCCCGGCAGTTCAGCGTGCGACGCTACAGAGCGGCACAGCAGCCTGACGAACGGGAGAAGAGAATGAAAACCCTGATTGTCCTTGCTGCTCTGCTTCTATCCGGTTGCGGCCTTGAAACGGCCGGAAGCGCTGCCGCTGTAGGCAAGCTCCAAGCCGAGAACGCAAAGCAGGCAAAGGAGAACATGGACGCAATGAAAGCCAGCATCGAAGCATCCACCAAGGAAGCTGAGGCGAGGAACAAGGCACTTGAGGAAGCAGGTAAAAACTGAGTAATACCGCCGCCTGACGGAATCAGGCAAAGCGGGCCAAGAAGGGGCGGCAACCCCTCCTGGGCCCTAACCACGAATTGAAAAGGAGCTTCAAATTATGGCTGTGACAAATAATACCAACGTTCACAATCGAGGCGATGCAACTGGCCAAAGAGGTGACAGCATGATCGATGCAGCCGGTGCTGCCGAATTCCGTGCTGCCGCAAAGAATTGCATCGATATTCTTGCAACGATACCAACTCTTGTAGAAGGCGATTCTGACCAGCCAACTGCCGAGTACTACCGCAAAAGAGACGCGGCCATAACTTCCCTTGTCGAGGCAGCGGGTCCAATACCAAATCAAGCATATGGAGTTATTTACGCTCTAGCGGAATTAGTCGTTAGCCAAGAACAAGATGGTGTTTTCCATAGTCTTGCCGGGCTCAATCTTGAAGCCGTTTTGACCAACGATGAGCGCATGGCTGCGCGAATAAAATTTGCAGAAGATTGCGGCGATCATTCCCATTTTATTGAAACCTGCGAATTAGCGTAATACGAGCACGCCGCCCCCTAGTCCGGCCAGACGAAAAGCGGGAATCCTTCGCCCGCCTGGGGGTGGCATCTTTCGAAGGGCGCCATGAAGGGGCGAATATGCAACACAAACCGCTGCTACACGGACGTGAGGGGCCTAATCCTACTGAATGGGCATTGATTATTGATGACCAAAGATTCTCGCCAACCGGTCGGTTGATGCTTGATGGATACCGCCCTTTTATTGCCGACTGCGTTGGATCGTGCTGCAGTTGGTTTGGGGTGAGGCCTTCCGATTGGTATGGCCTTCTTGGGATTGCAGACCGCCCCTATGAGCGTGCAGGAAATGGCGAGGCCGTGATTTCTGTGCTGCCTGATTCCGCAGCTTACAAAGATTACGCTAAGTGTCTATCTGAGCACCTTGAGGTTGCGCTCTATTACGTTTATGCGAGCCTCGGGGCACTGTCGGAAGAGAGCATTTCGGAATCAATTAGCTCGTTCTCTTGCGCTGTAACTGCACACAATACCTTTCGAAACTTCTGTGCTGTGATTGAAAGCGAATTAGGCGAACCCCCCGGCCAGAAAGTGGACATGCGGGAAGCTGGCAAAAAGGGGGGAGTGGCTCGAGCCGATAAATACAAAAAATTAGAAGAAAAAGCCGTCAGTATGTATGCAACAGGGAACTTCAAATCGATGCTGCAGGCTGCAAAAAAGATAACCCCTGATCTATTCAAAGAAGCTGAAAAATTTGGCATCCGCCTCTCCGAAGATAATGCTGAACGCACGGTCTACGGTTGGATACGAAAAACGAAATAGGTACGTTTAGCAGCCAACCGTGTAACGTAAAGCTGGTTGGCGTTCAACGTGAGATAGCTAACAAGTAAAACAATCACATTGGTCAATTCAGGATTGAAACGGTCTTAATCAAACCGGGATAATCCACAATGGACACAGTGCAAGACAGCTTTCTCCGACTGCCGCAAATAATCGGAGACAGAAAGCGCGGAATAGCGCCAATCATTCCTGTTGGCAAATCAACATGGTGGGCAGGCGTTGCGTCAGGCAGATTCCCAAAGCCGGTTCATCTGGGGCCCAAGACGGTAGCCTGGCCCTGTTCGGTAATCGCTGAACTAGTAGAGAAATTTAAGGGCTGACCATGGATCAGCCCATTCTGCCAGGCATCCCCAGCCTGCCGCTATTCTCGACTGACAACCCCCGAGAAATTCGCATCATTTGCGCCCTAGCTAGCGCTCCTTGCACGCGTGAGGTGCTGGGCCGAATAGCCGGCGCTTCGAACGTCCCTGACGCTATTGCATCCCTTCGCCGGTCTGGCCTTGAAATCCCCTGTGAACGAAACCCAGCAACCGATAGGGATGGCGAAATCGTCTATCGAGGGCGCTATTGCTTCACCGATAGCGACCGCGAACGGACTGCCCACATTTGGGGGCGCCTCTGATGATCCGCCGCTCCCCTGCACCAAGCAAAGATGGCGAATGCCCTCTCTACTGCAACCCCATGCCATCCCCCCTTAGCCACCCATATAGGAATGCCAATCATGTCTGAAAATCCGACAATCGTCCTCGATGGCGACGTATCCCCCTTCCGCCAAAAAATGCGCGAAGCCGCTGCCGACCTCAAGAAATTTGGCGAAGACGGCAAAAATAGCTTCGATCAGATGGGTGGTCCGCTGGAAGCGCTCCGCTCAAAATTCATTGCTATTGGTGCCTTGTTGGCAGGGGGGAAAGTTTTTGGCGAAGCCATCAATGCCGCCAAGGAGTTCTATGGCGAAACCGGAAAACTCTCCAAGTCTTTTGGAATATCGGAAGAAGGTGCGATAGCCCTAAAAATTGCCCTGGGTGACTTGTATATCGATACCGATACAGCAACCAGTGCTGTCGGGCGGCTGACCATGGTGATGAATACCGCGCCCGAAAAGTTCGCTCAGCTCGGCGTGGCGATTTCTGATAGTTCGGGAAAGTCGCGAAGCATGATGAGCATCATGCTCGATGTTGTGGCGCGAATAAATGAATACACCGAAGGTACAGACCGCGCTCGTGCAATGGCCTATATGTTCGGCAAATCATGGCAGGACGTCCAAAAAATAATGTCATTGACGAATGCCAAACTGGATGAGGCAGCGGCCAAGGCTCGTGAGCTCGGTATCGAAATCCGTGGTGACGATATCAGGGAATATCGAGCGGCGATGAATGACGTGAATGATGTGTTCGAGGCGATGAATGTTCGCATTGGCACGGCGCTGATTCCGAGCCTTAAATCATTGGCGGTTTATTTTGCTCAAATCGGGGGCCCGGTCATCAATGCGGTCATCTGGGGTTTTAAGCATCTTGTGCAGTTCCTGGACGAGACCGCTACGGCAATCATGCTCGTGTGGAATGACGTCAAATATGTCTTCGATCAATTGACCTCTGCTGCCGGACAAATGGGCGCATCGATTGCCTCAATTCTTCAAGGCAACATATCGGACGCCAAGGAAATCTGGAAAGAAGGCAGCGAGCAACTACTTGCTCAAGAGAAAAAACATTTATCTGAATACGAGCGCCTCAACGCCGAGCATCTTCAGCGGGTAAATCAATTGTGGTCAACCCATAGCAAGGCAAAGGCAAACCAGCCTTCTGTGGCTGCCGGAAAAAAGAAATTCACACTTACCGATGACGAGGGAAAAGCTACAGGCGCAAAAGACCCGAGCATGATGGCTTACTACGAGCTGGCCCTCGCCGAAGAAAAGCGCCTGGCCAGTGAGAAGGATGCCCTGCGTGAATACACCAAGCAGGAAGAACTCGCCTTCTGGCAGACCTTGTTGCAGCACGCCAACCTGGTCACCAAGGATCGTGTCGCCATCGAAAAGAAGGCCTCCGAGCTGACAGTGGCAATTCGTCGTTCTGAAGCCAAGGAAATTCAGGATATATCTGCCGAGGCCATTGCCTACAATCAGGCCCTTGCCATCGGCCGTGTCGACGCCGAATCCGCTGCTGCCGCCGCCGCTGTTGCAAGCAGCCAGATGAGCAAACAGGAACTGGCTCAGCTCGAGATTCAGTTCGAGCAGCGCCGGCTGGAAATCCAACGCGCAGCCCTGCAGGAACGCCTGGTACTCGCTGAGCAAGACCCCAATGCCAGCCCGCTCGAAAAGATGCGAATTCAAAACCAGCTCGAGCAGCTCGAGCAGCAGCACGGCATTCGCATGATTCAGCTGCAGTCGCGTGTGGCGCAAGAATCAGCACAAATCTGGGACGACCTTGGCCAGCGCATGTCCAGCCTGTGGGATAAGGGGGTTCAAGCCATCATGAACGGCACCTTCCGCTGGCGCTCTGCCTTCAAGGCCGTCGGTATGGAACTGGTCGGCTGGTTCGCCAATTCCGTCGTCGGCGAAATGGTCAAGAAATGGCTGGCCGGCGAAGTGCAGAAACTGGCTATCAAGATGGGCTTTCTCGCCTCCGAGAAAACGGCACAAACCGTCGCCTCAGCCCAGATCATCGGTACCAAGACGACCGAAGCCACCAGCGTGGCCACCGCCAATGCCGTCGAAGCCGGTTCCGGCGCTGCCGCTTCACAAGCCTCGATTCCCTTCGCCGGCCCGGTCCTCGCGCTTGCTGCCATGGCCGCTATATTCGCTGCCGTTATGGGCATGGGCAGCAAGGTCAAATCCGCCTCGCGGGGGTTTTCCATCCCCAAGGGCATGAACCCGATGACCCAACTGCACGAAGAAGAAATGGTCCTGCCATCCCATCTCTCCAAGGGCATCGCCTCGCTGATTGATCAGGGCGGCAGCGGCGGACAGGCAACTGCGCCAGTCGTCAATTTACACTTCAATTCGACTTATCAGGACCGTGCAGGAATCAAGCGGCTATTGATGGATAACCCCGCCGCCCTGGCTGCAGCGGCCCGAAATGCAATAAGGATGGGCCATGACAAATGATGTCATTTCGTTTCCATCTGCAAAGGTTCGGACCTGGGCTGATACCGAGCGCTTGCTCGCTGCTGAAATTGGTGATCCGGCAATGTCGAAATGGGTCCTTGAGCGAGTGCGGGTCGCTTTCGATACGACGTGGTTCTGTACGGATGTTGATGCCGAACTGGCCACGAACAAATCATTTCTGTACCTCACCGAGAATTACAGGGATAGCTACGCCCAACTGCTCATTCAATTAACAGCCGCTTATGTCGAGCTTTACCGTCAAATAGGCTGTGGTGGCCCGCGATGAAAAATCGTATGCACAGTATTGAGGAAATGCCGGAAGGAAAAACGCTTGGAGATATCAATCCGGCTTTTTCCGACTTGATTGGTGAAATTCGGGTTGGCAAGCGAAGCACCTGCTGTGCGGGTTGCCGAAAACCATTCTCCACGGTGAGAAAACCTCGCAAGGAAATCAGGCTATGGCCAATCGAACTGAATGTTCCGGTTGCCTTTGCATACCCGATTTGCGGAGCTTGCGTCGCGCTGTATCAGCGTGGCGAAGCTGCACGTGATTCCCTTTTCGCTGCTGTTGAGAGCTTTCACAATGGGGATGCGGCCACGCAATGACAGGAGATTCTTTCATTCATAACGTTGCCGGCGCTGCCCTCGCCAACTTCGATATCGTCATGGAACTTTGCGGCATGGCAGGCGGCAAAGATCAGGCCCGTGAATACCTGGCACTCAACCCAAAGCGCTCAGATAGCAAGCTGGGCAGTCTCTCAACCAATCGCGACACGGGGGCGGGTGGCGACTTCGCCACTGGCGAGACTTGGGGCGACCTGGTAGCAATGACAGCATGGCGCTTTGACTGCTCGCAGATGGATGCAGCGGAACGCCTCGCCGACCTGCTCGGCATTCAAAAGCCAAACCGCCAGAAACGCGCCACAAGCGGCGAACGCCCGGCCGGCAACACCAACACAGCGACCACCCTGAGAAAAACCGCCTCAGCCGCCCCCAGCCGCAAGCCTGCACCGGATGCCGATGGATGGGAATGCGTTATTCCGGTTCCTGAAGACGCCGCCGCCCCTCCTGTTGCGAATCCACGCCAAGGCCGGCCATCGATCCGCTATGAATACCGGACTGAAGCCGGCCGCCTCGGCTTCTTCATTGATCGCTATCAGGGCAAGGATGGCAAGAGCTTTGCCCAGCTCACATGTTGGCGGAACGCAGCCGGCCGCACTGAATGGCGCTGGAAATCGCCACCGGCCCCGCGCCTGCTGTATGGCCTTGAACTGCTCGCCGCCCGGCCCGATGCGCCGGTCATCGTGTGCGAAGGCGAGAAGGCCGCCGACGCCGCCCGCCCGCTCTTCCCTGAGTTCGTTTGTGTGAGCTGGCCGGGTGGCTCCAATGCCGTGGATAAGGCCGGCTGGCTGCCATTGGCAGGCCGTGCCGTCACCTTGTGGCCCGACCTGGACGAACCCGGGGCGGCATGCATGGCCAAACTGGCCAGCATCCTCTCAGCCCTCGCCAAGGCACCGGCCGCGCTCTACCAGGTGCAGCCGCAAGCCTTTGGCCTAAGTGACAAAGGCGACGATGCCGCCGATTTGCTTGGATGGGATGCTGCACGCTGTGCAGACGTATCCACCGGCAGCGCGTGGCGTACTGCGGTCGACGTGCCAAAGCCAGCAAAAACCGCAGCGCCCGGCGCCAAGGCGAGCAAGCCGGACAAGGGCAGCGCACCGGCCGGAGTGCCCCGCCCCTGCTACAGCCTTGAGGTGGGGGGCGTGTATTTCACTGACACGGATCGCGACGGCAACCAGGGCGCCCCCAAGTGGATTTGCTCTTACCTGGAGCCAATCGCCCGCGTGCGTAACCCGGATAACCAGGGCTGGGGCTTGCTGGTCCGCCTCTACGACGCCGACAAGGTAGAACACAAGCTGGTTATTCCGATGACGCTATTTCGCGGCGATGGTCTCGAAGTGGCTGGCATGCTGTTAGATGCCGGCCTGACCATGGCGACGGGCGGCCGGCAGAAGGTTATTGCTTACCTTCAGAGCGCCCGGCCGGATGCACGGGCACGGATCACCAGCCGCACCGGGTGGCATGCCACGAGCGACGGCCCGGCCGTCTATGTGCTGCCGAATCGGGCGTTTGGAAACGAGGCCGACGAATGGCTGTATGAGGCAGAAGGCAGCAGCGTGCATGCCTTCAAGACCAAGGGCACCGCCGACGAATGGCGTGACCACGTGGGGCGCCTGTGCCGTGGCAATTCCCGCCTGCTGTTTGCCGTGTCCGTGGCCTTCGCTTCCCCGCTGTTGCACTTGGTGGGCGGTGAGTCAGGGGGATTTCACTACCGCAGCAACTCCAGCGACGGCAAGACCACAGCGCTACGGGTGGCGTGCTCTGTCTGTGGCGATGGAGGCTATATGCAGCGCTGGCGAGCGACTGATAACGGCCTTGAGGCACTGGCAATGCAGCACTGTGATTCGCTGCTCGCCCTTGACGAGCTGGCCCAGCTTGACCCCAAGGTAGCAGGGGAGACCGCTTACATGCTCGCTAATGGAGCCGGCAAGACCCGCGCCGCACGGACAGGCGGAGCAAGGGAGAGGGCATTCTGGCGAGTGCTCTTCCTGTCGGCGGGTGAGATCAGCCTGGCGCAGCACATGGCTGAAGCCAACCGGACAACGAGAGCCGGGCAGGAAATACGCTTGGTTGATATTGCCGCCGATGCGGGGGCGGGCCTTGGTGCGTGGGAAACACTGCACGACTATGCAAACGGCGCCGACTTTTCGCGGGCCTTGGATCAGGCCACCAAGCGTTATTACGGCGCCCCGCTGGCCGCGTTCCTGGACAAGCTGACCCGTAGCCCCGCCGACCTCGCCGAAGAGCTGCGCAAGGCTCAGAAACTATTCGAGATACAGCACCTGACGGACGATGCCAGCGGGCAGGCCCGCCGCGTGGCTGATCGCTTTGCCCTGGTAGCGATGGGCGGCGAGCTGGCCACACAATGGGGTTTAACCGGCTGGCAAGCTGGCGAAGCGCTGGCCGCGGCCGGAAGCTGTTACCGGGCATGGCTAGCCGGCCGGGGCGGCGAAGGCAACCAGGAAGAAACCAACATGCTCAACCAGGTGCGTGAATTCTTCGAGCGGCATGGTGATGGCGCTTTCGACCTGTGGCACCGCGTTGGCGATGATCGCAGCCCCCGCACGGCCGATGCGGCCGGCCTTCGTCGCTGGCTGCAGCCTGACGGCACCCCGATTGCCAAGGCTGGCCAGATTGAGGAAGGCAGCAACGGTGCCGAGTTCAAGACGGAATTCTTTGTATTCGAAGGCCCTTGGCGTAACCGTGTGTGCAAAGGACTGGACTACAAGGCCGTGAATGTATTGCTCTCCAAGCTGGGCATTCTTCACCACAACAAGGGGCGCTTTCAATCGAGGCTGAATATCCCCGGAAAAGGGAAGATGCTGGTATATCAGATCACCCCTGCGCTGTTCGAAGGGGGCGGTGATGCTTGACCTTGAAAGCCTGTTTTCGAGCCAGCCCGCCCCCGCTGCTGTGTCCAGCTTTACCCCTGCTAACGACAATGCCGGACACAGCGGACACAATGGAAACACCCCCATTTTTGACCAAGTGTGTCCGCCGAAATCGTTGCAGCACAAGGCGTTTAGCACCATAGACACAGCAGACACAGCGGACACAGTAGGTTTTCAAGGGGGGGAAGGTGAGCAGACCGACCGGGCACCGGGTGAGGGTGCGGCAAGAAATGATTTCGCGCTTCATCCAGCGGCTGTAATCCTTGTCCTGGCCTACTTCCGCAAGGTTAAGGCACACAATGATGAAAGAGTTTCAGCAATGTTTCACCTTCAAACCATGCCACCTGGTGAGCAAGTGAAGCACTGGCACTCTGCCTGCCTTGATGTTGGGGTAAAGCCTTGGGAGGTTTTGATGATTCCTGCTCCCTCCTCTGGGCTTGACTGCACCATGTGCAAACACCTGACAACCAGGCAGATAGTCAGCGATGGTGGTCGACGGCAGTTTCATTGGTCTTGTGGTCTGGGCTACCTGATCCTAGAGACAGGCCGGGCAACTGAGCGGATATGGATAGCTCCTCCTGAATGCCACTCCTTTGACCGATGGAAACCAAGTAGTGGTGAGGCTGGGCACGTAACATACAAGGCTGATCTATTGGCTAGTCATAGTAAGCAGCAGCCTTAGTCGCGGGTCCTTCCGGGGGGCTTTGTAACACGGCGCGAAACGACCCCAGTTTTTCGCTAGTTCTCAGCACCATGATGAAGTAAGTAAGTAGCCTTGAAATTATCCAATACACATAGCCAAGGTAAGTAAGTTCTGTTGCTTTCTTCTACCCCCTTGGAAAACTACTGTGTCTGCTGTGTCTGCTGTGTCTATGGCACTAAACGCCTTGTGCTGCAACGATTTCGGCGGACACACTTGGTCAAAAATAGGGGTGTTTCCATTGTGTCCGCTGTGTCCAGCTTGACGCCTGACCCGGATCAACGAACCGGCTCAACGTCTGACGGCTCAAGGCTTCCGGCCACATGTCGGCCATCGATGGCCAGAAAAACCAGCCGCGGCGACGTGCCTTGCTCGGAACTGGCGACGTCCAGGCGCTCCGGGCGGATCGCTTCAGGCAGTTGCCCGAGCTGGACACATCGCTTGGCGAACGATGGAGAGAAATAACCGGCCAAGCATCCCAGAACACCAACCCTCCATCAATCGTTCAACTAAGGCACAACGCGCCCCCTCTTGCCGCCTATTTTGGCGCGCGCTTGATCTACTGCCGCCCCTCCCCATCCGGGCGAATCAAATACGTGAGCAATGGTAGAATGCGCGCCTCTTTTAACCGAAACAAAAGCACGCTCTCCTTGATGGCCGATTTGTTGTTTTGGTGCAACGCCGTTTGAATGGGGGTAACTTTGGGGGTAACTCGGATTTTCAATAAATGAAAACCGTTGTCCCGCAACAGTTTACGCCGTTAGTTCGATTAAGGCCCGGGCACCAAGTAATTGTTTCAAGAAGTCCAAGCAAGTCCCATAGAACCCGCCCATGTGCGGGTTTTTTGTTGGCGCGCCTGCCCGGCTCGCCAACAAAAAAGCCGGAAAAATCCGGCCTTTGCAGGGGACTCGGGAGTTCAGTCCCCGGTCATTTTCTTGATGACTTTATCCGTCACATCAATTCGGCTGCTGACGGAAACTGCTTCTTGCAGGATCAAATCCCAGTGTTCGGACTTGGCCAGGTCGAAGATAGCTTTATTGGCCTTCTCAAGCACCGCCGACGTCTCTTCGTTTTGGCGCAGTTTGAGGTCTTCCTGAAAGGCCTGCTGTTTGCGCTTAAAACCGACCGAGATCTCGGCCAATTCTGCCTCTCTGGCTCGCCGCTGAGAATCTGACAGCGACGCACCGTTCTCCACCAGCGCAGCCTGACGCGCCTTGAGGTCGCTCTCCATGCGCAGCAATTCCTGCCGGCGCACTTCGAACTCCGCCTGCATTTTCTTGCTCGCCTTGATGGCCGCCGGCGCCTCCCGGAAAACCCGTTCCAGATTGACGTAGCCAATCTTCAGTTCATCGGCGCAGGCCTTTTGACAAATGGGCAAAACAACCAGAACGGACAGTAGCGCAAGCCGAAACCCCTTGAGCATGAAGCACCTCGATGTTGGAAATTGGAACAAGTGTAGCAAGCCCGACAGTATCCGACGAATTCCTCTCGACGGTCCACGTTCGCCAGACAGCGATTGTGCAACGAACGGTGTTTGATGTCTGCCTTGATCCGGCGAATGGTAGAATCCGCGCCTATTTTATTGACCAACCGAAACGGCTTTCCCCGCCCAAGGCCGTTCGCGTTTCCACCTGGATTCAGACCATGTCGTTGACCGTCGACGACTTCGACTTCCCGCTCCCGCCCGAACTGATCGCCCAGCACCCGGCCGCCCAACGTACCGGCAGCCGCCTGCTGCACGTCTGCGGCGAATGCTACGGTCAACCGGGATTTGATCGCAATTTTGAAGACCTGCCCGAGTTGCTGAAAGCCGGCGACCTGCTCGTTTTCAACGACACTCGCGTCATCAAGGCGCGCTTTTTCGGGCGCAAGGAAACCGGCGGGCTGATCGAAGTCATGCTCGAACGCATCGTCGATGCCACCCACGCCATTTGCCAGATCCGCGCCAGCAAAGCGCCAAAGCCGGGAAGCAAAATGCGCCTCGGTGATGCCTTCGAGGTATGCATGACCGGCCGCGCCGGCGCCGATGGCGACTTTTTCGCGCTCGAACTGGTCGAACCCGGCGATTTCTGGGAACTGGCCGAGCAGCACGGCAAGCTGCCGCTGCCGCCCTACATCGAGCACCCGGCCGAAGGCGCCGACGAAACGCGCTACCAGACCGTTTATGCCCGCCAGCCCGGGGCTGTTGCCGCCCCCACCGCCGGCCTGCACTTCGACGAGGCGATGCTGGCCAAACTGCGGGCCCAGGGCGTCAACACCGCCTTCCTGACGCTGCACGTCGGCGCCGGCACCTACCGGCCGATGCGCGTCGAGAAGATCGCCGATCACCGCATGCACAGCGAGCGCTTCGAGATTCCGCCGGCGACGGCCGAGGCCATCGCCGCGACCCGGGCGGCCGGCGGCCGGGTCATTGCCGTCGGCACGACCAGCCTGCGCGCCCTCGAATCGGCCGCTAACGAAGATGGCACGGTGCGCGTCGGCGCCGGCGAAACGAGCATCTTCATCACGCCCGGCTACCGCTTCAAGGTCGTCGACCGGCTGATCACCAACTTCCATCTGCCAAAATCGACGCTGCTCATGCTCGTTTCGGCCTTTGCCGGCTATGACAATATCCGCGCCGCCTACGCCCACGCCGTGGCCGAGCGCTACCGCTTCTTCAGCTATGGCGACGCCATGCTTCTGGAAAAAACCGATGCAATTTGAACTCCTCAAGACCGACGGCGCCGCCCGCCGCGGCACGCTGACGCTGGCCCACGGCCAGGTCCAGACGCCCGTCTTCATGCCAGTCGGCACCTACGGCACGGTCAAGGCGATGACGCCGGCTTCGCTGCACGACATCGGCGCCCAGATCTGCCTCGGCAACACCTTCCACCTCTGGCTGCGCCCGGGGCTTGATGTCATCAAGGCGCACAACGGCCTGCATGATTTCATGAACTGGCAGAAGCCGATCCTCACCGATTCGGGCGGTTTCCAGGTCTTTTCGCTCGGCGCCATGCGCAAAATCACCGAGGAAGGCGTCAAGTTCAGCTCGCCGCACGATGGCGCCAAGCTCTTCCTGACCCCGGAAATCTCGATGCAGATCCAGAAGGTGCTCAACTCCGACATCGTCATGATCTTCGACGAATGCACGCCCTATCCGGCGACGCATGAAGAAGCCGCCAAGTCGATGCGGATGAGCATGCGCTGGGCGCAACGTTCGCGCGACGAGCACAACAAGCAGGAAAACAGCAACGCGCTGTTCGGCATCGTTCAGGGCGGCATGTACGAAGACCTGCGCGACGAATCGCTGGCCGGGCTCGACGACATCGGCTTCGACGGCATGGCCATTGGCGGCCTGTCGGTTGGCGAACCAAAGGAAGACATGCAGCGTGTCCTCGCCCATGTCGCGCCGCGCCTGCCGACGCACAAGCCGCGCTACCTGATGGGCGTCGGCACGCCGGAAGACCTTGTCCGCTCGGTCAAAGCCGGCATCGACATGTTCGACTGCGTGATGCCGACGCGCAATGCGCGGAATGGCCACCTGTTCACGCGCTTCGGCGACGTCAAGATCAAGAACGCCCGCTACAAGCTCGACACCGGCCCGCTCGACCCAACTTGCAGCTGCTACACCTGCACCCAGTTCACCCGTTCCTATCTGCACCACCTCTTCCGCCATGGCGAAATCCTCGGCGGCATGCTCAACACCATCCACAACTTACATTTCTATCAGGTCATCATGGCCGAAATGCGTGCCGCCATCGAGTCCGGCACGTTCACCGCGTGGTCGGACGAGTTTGTCCGCAAACGGTCATCCGGCGAGTGATAGAATCGCGCGTTCTGAATTTCTTAGTTATCCGGAGTGTCCACAATGATTAGCCTTGCCCACGCCCAGACCGCTGCAGCCTCCGCCGACCCGACGGGCGGCCTGATGCAGATGCTGCCGATGATCCTGATGTTCGTCGTGCTGTGGTTTTTCATGATTCGTCCGCAAATGAAAAAAGCCAAGGAACACAAAGCGCTGCTCGCCGCGCTGGCCAAAGGCGACGAAGTCGTCACCCAGGGCGGCATCGTCGGCAAGGTGACCAAGGTCGGTGACAGCTACGTCTCCGTCGAAATCGCCACCGGCACCGAAGTTGTCGTGCAAAAGCCGTCGATCGGCCTGGTTCTGCCCAAGGGCACGCTGAAGTCGCTGTAATCACCTCAAAGGGCGGCTTCATGTCGCCCTTTTCGCTTTGAAGCCGCCATGAATCGCTACCCACTCTGGAAGTACATCACCATCGCCGTCGCGCTGTTGCTGGGCTTCGTCTATACCCTGCCCAATTTCTTCGGCGAATCGCCGGCCGTACAGCTGTCCAGCGCCAAGGTCACGATCAAGATCGATGCCAAAGCCCAGGCCCGCGTCGAAGACACCCTGAAAACCGCCGGCATCACGCACGACGGCATTCAGCTCGACAATGTCGGCGTCAAGGTCCGCCTCAAGGACACCGACACCCAGTTGAAGGCCAAGGATGTTCTCGAAAAGGCCTTCAACCCGAATGCCGCCGACCCGCAGTACGTCGTCGCCCTCAACCTGCTCGCCGCTTCGCCGCAGTGGCTGACCTCGCTGCATGCGCTGCCGATGTATCTCGGCCTCGATCTGCGCGGCGGCGTGCACTTCCTGCTGCAAGTCGACATGAAGGGCGCGCTGACCAAGAAGCTCGATTCGACCTCGGCCGACCTGCGCACCGTGCTGCGCGACAAGAATATCCGCCACAGCGGCGTCAACCGCGAAGGCGAGCGCATCGTCGTCAAATTCCGCGACGTTGAAACCCGCGACAAGGCCCGCTTCGCCATCGGCGACAGCCAGCCCGACCTGCTGGTCACCGAAGCTGGCGATGCCAGCGAACCCAGGCTGGTCGCCACGCTCAAGCCGGAAGCCCAGAACAAGCTCGGCGAATTCGCCCTCAAGCAGAACATCACGACGCTGCACAACCGGATCAACGAACTCGGCGTCGCCGAGCCGGTCATCCAGCAGCAGGGCGCCGACCGCATCGTTGTCCAGTTGCCGGGCGTACAGGACACCGCCAAGGCCAAGGACATCCTGGGCCGCACGGCGACCCTCGAAATCCGCATGGTCGACGATTCGACCGGCGCGCTGGAAGCCGCCCTGGCCGGCAACCCGCCCTTCGGCACCGAGGTGTACAACGAACGGGGCGGCCAGCCGCTGCTCGTCAAGAAGCAGGTCGTGCTCACCGGCGACCGTCTGACCGACGCCCAGCCCGGTTTCGACAACCAGACCAACGAAGCCGCCGTCCACCTGACGCTTGACTCGGCCGGCGCCCGCATTTTCAAGGACGTCACGCGCGAAAACATCAACAAGCGCATGGCCATCCTGCTCATCGAAAAGGGCAAGGGCGAAGTCGTCACCGCGCCGGTCATCCGCAGCGAAATCGGCGGCGGCCGCGTGCAGATTTCCGGCCGCATGAGCACCATGGAAGCCAACGACACGGCGCTGCTGCTGCGCGCCGGTTCGCTCGCCGCGCCGATGGACATCATCGAGGAACGCACCATCGGCCCGTCGCTCGGTGCCGAGAACATCAGGAAGGGCTTCCATTCGACGATGTGGGGCTTCGCCGCCATCGCCCTGTTCATGATCCTTTACTACCAGATGTTCGGTGTCGTTTCAGTCATCGCGCTGGCCTCCAACCTGCTTTTCCTGGTCGCCATCCTGTCGCTGCTGCAAGCCACGCTGACCCTGCCCGGCATCGCCGCCATCGCGCTGACGCTCGGGATGGCCATCGACGCCAACGTGCTGATCAACGAACGGGTGCGCGAAGAACTGCGCGCCGGCATGCCGCCGCAGGGCGCCATCGCGGAAGGCTACGAACGCGCCTTCGGGACCATTCTCGACTCCAACATCACGACGCTGATCGCCGGCCTCGCCCTGC
>NZ_JAVHPH010000196.1:0-3912 GCF_036170495.1 Azonexus sp. | reverse complement strand
AGGGCGCCACGGCTGACCGGGTGGTCCGGGTCGCCTTCGATGTGGATGATTTCCGCCTTGGCATTCTTGCTGCCGGAGCCCAGGCTGTACATCAGCAGGCCGCAGCCGACCGAGCAGTAGGTTCAGATATTGCGCGTTTCCCTGGCGCGGCTGAGTTTGTACTGGCGCACTTCGGCCTGTGCGGCGGTCGGCATGACACCGACGACGGCGATGCTCGATGCCCCCAGTCCCGCTGCCGAGATCTTGAAGAACTGCCGCCGGCTGATCTTCACGCCGGCGGCGGGGTTTTCCTTGCTTTCCATATCAATCTCCAAATTGATTCTCGAGAACAGAACTTTTCTATTTCGCCATCTTTGAAGCGGCGCCTTGCCGGTCCGGCACGGACTGGCGTTTTCTGCCGGCCCTCGTTGTCTGGCTGTTTTCAGGTCGGTTCCGGTTGTTGAGTGTTACCAAACCAGCCAAGACATTGCATGCTTTGTGCCACAGCAAAAATCGATATAATTCATTGGGTTAGGGAATTAACCATCAGCGTGGCAGGGACATTCTGTCTCCCGGCTGGACAAAATGTCCTATATTCCGGCTTGGTCGGGCCTGTGATGCCCGATGGCGGTGAGACCGATGACGACTGAAAAAATAACTGGGGTGGTGCTGGCTGGTGGTCTGGGTCGGCGCATGGGCCATACCGACAAGGGCTTGCAGGTGTTAGGTGGCCGGCCCATGGTCGAGTGGGTCGTCGAGCGCCTGGCGCCGCAGGTCGATGAACTGCTGATCAACGCCAACCAGAACGGTGAGCGTTATGCTGCCTTCAGCTATCGTGTCGTGCCCGATCGCATTGCTGATTTTGCCGGGCCGCTGGCCGGGTTGCATGCCGCGCTGTCGGCAGCGACGCATCGGCTGGTGGCGACTGCCCCGTGTGATTCACCTTTCCTGCCGGCGGATTTGATTTTTCGCCTGTTTTCCGGGTTGACCGTAGCCAACGCCGATCTCGCGGTCGCCCGTACCTTCAACCAGCCGCACCCGGTTTTTTGTCTGTGCAAACGCGACCTCCTGCCGCATCTGACGGCTTATCTCGACAGCGGCGAACGCAAGTTCGAGCGCTGGTACGCCACCCTGAACGTCGTCGAAGTCGCCTTCGATGACGAGGCAGATGCCTTCGAGAACATCAATACGCGCGCCGAGTTGTTGCGTTTTGACGCTGGCCCCGAAAAGCCTCAGGCCTTGGGCTGAACCCGCTTTGAGGTCTTTTTGACGGCGCCGTTTTCGCTGTCGAAATGGACCATGAAATAGGTTTCTTCCATCGGTGGCATGCCCTCGATGCGCCATTCCCAGATTTCCTCGCCGAGGTTATCGAAGCGCTGTTTTCTGGCCGGGGCGCCGAACAGGCGGCGGATGTCGTCCTGGCTCATGCCGACGCGTACCTTGCCGTAGTTGGCCTCGTTGAGCACCTGCTCGATCTGACTGATCACCTGATTGCGGCCGAAGGTGATCATGTAGCAGTGGGTGCCTTCCGGCTGCCGGGCGTATTCCCAGGTTGCCGTGCCGTCGTCGTTCCAATGCACGAAGCCGGGGTCGCCCAGGCGTGCGCGCACTTCGGCCTGGGTCGTGATACCCGGTTTCATTTCCTGCATATTGAGGTAGTCGCAGCCGGGCAGGATGGCGATGACGGCCGAGGCGGCGGCGCTGATCCAGGTAGGGAATTTCATGCGGGCTTCCTTGTGACAGGCGATCCAGTTTATGCCATTCACGCCGGTTTGCGGCGCCAGCGCTGGTGGAGCAGGGCGGACAGAGCGCCAACCAGGAGCAGACCGGCCATGCCGAATGCCATGGTCAGGGTTGAACCCCACAGGGCCGGGGCGATGAGCGCCGCCGAAAGACTATTGAAGCCGGACTGGAAGAAAGTCTGGCAGGAAGCGGCGAGGCCGCGCTGGGCGGGAAAAGGATCGAGGGCAAAGAGGGTCAGGCTGGGCATGGCCAGCGACATGCCGGTGGTGTAGACAAAGATGGGCATGACGCTCCACGGTAGCCCGGGCGGTAGCGTCAGGTTGACGATCAGGTTGAACGTGGCGGCGCTGCCCATGACGGTAAAACCGATCAGGATGGTCCGGCTCGGCGTAATCTTGCCGGCCAGCCGGCCGGATAGCCCGGCGCCGACCATCATGCCGCCCATGGCCGGCCCGAACAGCCAGAGAAAGCCGGTTTCCGGGAGGCCGAGATGGGTCATCAGAAAGACCGGTGCCGACAGCACGTAAATGAAAAACCCGGCGAAATTGAGCGATACGGCGGCGCAGGCAAACAGGAAGGGCGGCGAGGTCATGACCTTCCAGTAGGTCGCGCCGAGGTAGGCCGGGCGCAACGACTGGCGTTTTTCCGGGGGCAGGGTTTCCGGCAGCAGTTTCCAGCAGGCCAGCCACAATGCTGCGGTCGACACGACCAAAAAGGCAAAAACCGAACGCCAACCGAAGAGCATTTGTAGCCAGCCACCGACGACCGGGGCGATGGCCGGGGCCAGGGCGAACATCATGGTCATCTGCGACATCAGGCGCTGGGCCGGGGCGCCGTCGTACAGGTCGCGGACGATGGCGCGGCTGATGACGATGCCGGCGCCGGCCGTCATGCCCTGCATGGCGCGCCAGAACCACAGGTGCTCAATGCGCGTGGCGAAGGTGCAGCCGGCCGAGGCGACGGCGAACAGGCCGACGGCGACGAGAATCACCTTGCGCCGGCCGAAGCGGTCGGCAATGGCGCCGTGCCACAGCGTCATGACGGCGAACGAGAGCAGATAGATCGACAGCGTCTGCTGAACTTCGAGCGGCGAGGCGTGCAGCTTTTCGGCTATTTCAGGGAAGGACGGCAGGTAGGTGTCGATCGAAAACGGTCCCAGGGCCGCCAGCGAGGCCAGCAAAATGGCGATGCCGCGCGTCTCGCGCCGGGTCTGGTGCTCACCCACGGGCGAAACGTCGATACTGGATGGCCTCGGCGACGTGGGCGGCGCGAATGTCGTCGCAGCCAGCCAGATCGGCGATGGTCCGCGCGACTTTGAGGATGCGGTGCCAGGCGCGGGCCGACAGGTCGAGCTGGGTCGTCGCCTGTTGCAACAGCTTGTTGCCGGTAGCGTCGGGCTGGCAGTCGGCATCGACTTCCTGGGTGCTCAGCCGGGCGTTCGGTTTTTGCTGCCGGGCGTGCTGGCGGTTCTGGGCTTGCTCGACGCGAGCGCGAACGGTCGCTGACGATTCGCCATCGGCCTTGCCGGCCAGGCTTTCGGCCAACAGGGCGGGGACTTCGATGATCAAATCGATGCGGTCGAGGAAAGGCCCGGAGAGCTTGCCGCGATAGCGGGCGATCTGGTCCGGCGAGCAGCGGCATTTGCCGTTCGCCGAGCCGTGATGGCCACACGGACACGGATTCATTGCCGCGATGAGCTGGAACTCGGCCGGAAACTCGGCCTGCCGGGCGGCACGGGCGATATGGACGCGCCCCGATTCAAGCGGCTCGCGCAGGGTTTCGAGGACTTTTCGGTCGAACTCGGGCAGTTCGTCCAAAAACAAAATTCCCTGATGGGCCAGGCTGATTTCGCCCGGCCGCGGCGGATTGCCGCCACCGACCAAGGCCACCGCCGAGGCGGTGTGGTGCGGCTGGCGGTAAGGGCGAATGCCGAAGGCTTCCGGCCGGAACTGGCCGACCAGCGACAGCACGGCAGCCGACGCCTTGGCCGCTTCGCCCTGCAACGCCGGCATGAGGCCGGGCAGACGGGCGGCGAGCATCGATTTGCCCGAGCCGGGCGGGCCGACCATCAGCAAGGAATGGTTGCCGGCGGCGGCGATTTCCAGCGCCCGCTTGGCCTGCGACTGACCGCGAACCTCGGCCAGGTCGGCGAAAATGGGCTGATTTTCCGGGTTGACCGTGGCAATCGCC
>NZ_JAVHPH010000195.1:0-3927 GCF_036170495.1 Azonexus sp. | reverse complement strand
CGAGAATGACCAGCCCCTGCTTGAGCAGCGGATGCGGAAAATTGATCATGGCATGGCGCCAGCGCGGCACTTCGACCATCCCGTCGTCGCCCACCACGTAGAGATCGATCTGCCCCTGGCCGACCTCAAAACCGAGACGGCCGGCCTCTTCAGGCGTTACCCGCAGCGTTTCGCTGACGTGGCGCAGGGCATCCTGCATGGCTTCCGGCGATTCGGTATCGAGCGAAATTTTCGTCCACTCGTCGGCAAAGCGCTTGTATTCGCTGACGCTCGAGTTCGAGGCCCGCGTCTGGATCGGCAGCAGTTCGATGCACGGCAGCTTGTTACCGTCGAACAGCAATTCGGTCGGACACATGGTCGTCCGGCCGGCCGACGAGGGCAGCATCCGGTTACCGTAGTCAGCAAAGAAAATGGCGTTGATGAGCTCCGACTTGCCGCGCGAGAACTCGGCGACAAAGGCGACATTGAGCCGATCTTCACGCAGTCGTTCGAGCAGTTGGGTCAGGCGCAGGTCGCTCTGGGCGTCGGAAAGCTCGTTGGTGCTCAGCCAGCCCTGAAGCTCAGCGATATAGGTGGCCAGGCGTAAACGCCAGGCGGTATAGGCAGCAAATTGGTTGGCCAGCGACATACGGCGTCCTTCCCGGGGCAATCGGAAACTTCAATTTAGCATAAATACATAGACTTGCAGAACCATTTTAATGCTGGCAGCCAACACAATAGTAAGTACTCCGCCCGGCCTGGCGAATTTGTCTGACCACGCCACCACAGCGCAGACAGGGCTGTCCGGCCCGGTCATAGACACCAGCCTGGATCTGGAACCAGCCGGCACTGCCGTCGCTATGCACGTAATCACGAATGCTGCTGCCGCCCGCCGCGATGGCGTCCGACAGGGTTTCGCGAATAGCCGCCACGAGCAAGGCATAGCGCCCCCGGCTGATCCGGTTGGCCGCTCGCAGCGGCGAAATACCGGCGCGGAACAGGCTCTCCGAGGCATAAATGTTGCCGATGCCGACGACCAGATGACTGTCCATCAAGGTCGGCTTGATCGGCCCGCTGCGTTTCGAAATTGACGAAAAAATCCAGTCGACCGTGAAATCGTCGGATAAAGGCTCGATCCCCTGCGTCGCCAGCAAGGGATGCTGCTCCGCTGCCTCGGGCGGCCCCGGCTGCCAGAGGACGACGCCAAAACGGCGCGGATCGGCCAGGCGCAAACTCTGTCCGGCCAGCACCAGATCGAAATGATCGTGTTTGGCCGGCAGCTGGTCGGGCGGCACAAAACGCAGATTGCCCGACATCCCGAGATGGATGATCAGGCTCCCCTCAACGCCCGCCCGCCGACAGTCGACCAACAGGTACTTGCCGCGCCGGCGAACAGCCAGAATACGGCAGCCCGGCAACAGTTCGCTCAACGCCCGCGGAATCTCGTGACGCAGCTTCGGCGCACGAATAACCACGCCCTCGATCAGCCCGCCTTCCAGCACCGGCGCCAATCCACGACGACAAACTTCCACCTCCGGCAATTCCGGCATTGCTTGTTCCTCCGGGCAAACCCAAATAACATCACAAACTTATCGGATTCTATGCGTTCCAATAAGCAATTCTGGCGCGATCATCGCGCAAACCTCGATCGAAAGCCGTCCATGCAACTGAAGCGAATCGCTGCCGCCCTCACCCTCGCCCTGGGTCTGACCCATGGCGGATACAGCCTGGCCGCCGGCGAAGCCACTGCCAAACCAGCCGGCAAGCGCGTAAACACCCAGGCCGCCTCCGAAGACCTGCTCGCCCGCACTGTTTTCCAGGCCTTGGTCGGCGAATTCGCCCTGCAGCGCGGCGATGCCAAACTCGGCTCCGACGCATGGACCGATCTGGCCCAACGTACCCGCGACCCGAAAGTCGTCGCCCGGGCCACCGAAGTTGCCGGCTTTGCCCGCCAGTTCGACCGTGCCCTCGAGCTTTCCAGATTATGGCTCGAAGTCGAACCCGATTCCGCCCAGGCCAGGCAATCGCAGTCCACGCTGTTGATTCTCTCCAACCGCCTCGACGAACTCGCGCCGCAACTGGTCACCCTGCTCAAACAGGACAAAGCCAATCTCGGCAACAACCTGATGCACCTCAACCGCATGCTATCCCGGCACGAGGACAAGAAAGCCGTCCAGTCGCTGGTCGACCGTATTGCCGCCCCGTACGACGACCAGCCCGAAGCCCATTTCGCCATGGCCCAGGCCGCCGCCAATGCCAACGACAATCTGCGCGCCCTCAACGAAGCCGAAAAGTCCCTGCAGCTTCGCCCCGACTGGGAAAGCGCCGCCCTCGCCCGCGCCCAGCTCCAGACCGGGCTATCACCCAAAACCGCCATCGACAGTCTGCGCGCCTTCGTCGACGCCAACCCGACGGCCCGCGACGCCCGGCTGGCGCTGGCCCGCCTGCTCATCAGCCAAAAACGCTACGACGAGGCACGAGCGCATTTCGACCGCCTGATCAAAGACAATCCGGACAACCCGGACGTTATTTATCCGGTGGCCATGCTCGCCCTGCAGCAAGGCGACGTGACGACCGGCCGCGCCCAGCTCGAACACCTGCTGACCACCGACTTCCCCGACAAGAACACCATCCACTTTTTCCTCGGCCAACTCGATCAGGAACAAAAGAAAACGGAAGCCGCCGCCGAGCACTACCGTCAGGTCAGCGCCGGCCAGCAATACATCGCGGCCCGCTCGCGGCTGGCCCAAATCCTCCTCCAGCAAGGCAAGACCGGTGAAGCCCGCGAACTGCTGCACAACACGCGTGGCGGCACGGCGGACGAGCGGACCCAGCTGATCCTCGCCGAGTCCCAGATTCTGCGCGAAGCCGGCCGCCACAACGACGCCTACATCGTTCTCGACCAGGCCCTGACGACTCAGCCGGACAACCCCGAACTGCTCTACGAAGCAGCGCTGACCGCCGAGCGCATCGGCAAGCCGGAAATCCTTGAAATCCATATCAAGCACCTGCTCAACCTCAAACCGGACCATGCCCACGCCCTCAACGCGCTCGGCTACTCCCTGGCCGAACGCAACATCCGGCTGCCCGAAGCCTTCGCGCTGATCTCCAAAGCACTCAGCCAAACGCCGGAAGACCCTTTCATCATGGACAGCATGGGCTGGGTGCTCTACCGCCAGGGCAAGCTGGCAGAAGCACTACAGACCCTCGAAAACGCCTATCGCATCAAAGCCGACCCGGAAATCGCCGCCCATCTCGGCGAAGTGCTATGGACCATGAATCGCAAGGACGACGCCCGCCGCATCCTCACGGATGCCGTCAAAGCGCATCCGAACAACGACGTCCTGAGCGGCATCGTCAAGAAACTCCAGCCTTGAGATTGCGCTTCACCCTGCTCTTCGCGACCAGCCTGCTGGCCGCCTGCACCAGCCTGCCGCCGGCCCGACTCGCTGCCCGCGACGACATTCGCGACTTCGTGCTGGAAGGCCGCTTCGCGCTGCGCGTCACGCTCCCCGGCCAGGCCGTGCAAAACTCTGGCGGCCGCCTAACCTGGACGCATCAACAGCGCAGCGACCGCGTGCTGCTCGCCAGCCCGCTCGGCTACGGATTGGCCGAAATCGAAACGACACCGGAAATTTCCCGCCTGCGCACAGCTGAAGGCAAGACCAGCGAATCGACCGATCCCGACGCCCTGATCGAAGAGGTCACCGGCCAGCGCCTGCCGGTCAGCCGCCTGCCCGCCTGGCTACTCGGCCGCTCCGGCGGCCATGCCCGCATCGAATCAGACCCCCATGGCCGCCCGACCCGGCTCAGCGAAGACGGCTGGCAAATCGACTACAGCTTTGCCGACGACAGCCCAAGCGCCCTACCCGCCCGACTGACCCTGTCGCGCAATGGCGAAATCGAACTGCGCCTGCGCATCGAGGAATGGCGCGACACACCATGAGC